>DATBRD010000017.1:0-15269 GCA_036560465.1 Methylobacter sp. | reverse complement strand
TGGAAAACGGCTTTCAATCTTTGCCACGATTGAGCGCTGAGTTTTCCAGTCATAAAATTGACATATGTAATACTATCAAAATGATAGTGGTTAGTCGCTGGAAACTTTAGACGCTCTTTTGTTATAAAAGTGGCAAAATTTAGACGCTGTTTTCCACGCACGGCACCACAGAGCGAAATAGGTCTGACCACAGGGCTTACTCTTGGATAAATCATCAATAATACTCATCAAGATAGGCATAGTACGGGGAATGGTTGTGTAGCCGTCATGCCTCGACCGGTGTCAATCAGCGTCTAAATTTTGCCAATTTTTGAACCAGCTGGGCGTGCAACTTTTTCCAGTCTTCAATATAAGCGACTAATATTAAATAATTTTAAAATTACCAGGATTCCGGTTAATGGAAAAAACCCATCGCCGATTAACAAACCGCACTTTATAATATATTCGAAAAGATATTAATATACGATTAGATAGAGTTAATATGATGATATTTGAAAAACCACGATTAATGGGTCTTGCAGTAGTGCTGGGGTTATTTGCAATACTTATGCGAACAAACGAATTAGGTCAACTACTTTCAATTACAGCTCTTATAATTGGTATAATATCAATAATACAGGAATATCAACGCTTAAAGAAGCGTCCATGAGACTGACAGAAAGGGGATAGTTAACAATCTATCCCCTTCTTAAACTAATTAAAATCGAAGCGTTTTATTTCTTACTTACAAGATACTGTCTGTACTGAGTCGGCTCCAAAAATCGGTGTTCCGTTGATGGTTTTTCCAATCAGTGCAGATGTTGTATCATTGCACTTAATACCTGTATGTTGGGTATTAAATTGAAGCAAAAGGTCTAGTTTTCCGTCACTATTGACATCTTCAATATGACTGTTTACCGCAGGAGCTTCACTGGGACCAAATTTGACACTGGCTGTATCAACATTAGTAGCATCAAAAGTATCCGTAGTTAATATAGCAACCGGAATCACACCATTACTTTTTACGTTAATGGCGTTTGGGAAAGTCCCCGGCTTTATATCAACAGTTACAGTTATACCAGACAGAGCTTGGGAAGCGGCCTTGAGCGTAGCGATAAGAGTAGGGGAGGCAATGAAATCTGGAAATTGCCCTGCGACAGTATTAATGTCTTGAACATAGATTAGACGGCGTGCCGCCTCAATTGTTGAGCTATCATCTCCGATCGCAACTAAAAATGCTTGGAGTTCTGATGGCCATCCACTAAATGCTAAAGTAGATTCTAAGTTAAATACATCATTAGGTGTTATTGTTGTTGTGGGGAATCCGCTTGCTTTTAGCAATACAACTAAGTTTTGTCGAACGGCCGCCTCATTTTGTAACACTTGGCCTAATTGAAGCAGGAAGTTTGTCATCGCTTGCACTTGCTTTGCTACCGATACTTGATCCCCAGCTGCCTCTGCACTTGAACTGCGATTCATTGTTATATACATTGCACGCAACAAACCAACCATATTAGCTTCGTTAGTAAGTACCGCATTGAAACCATCAGCTTCACTTTGAATTAGCCCATTTCCTGATGTTATAGGCGTAAATGGAGCTGGAACCGGAACGGCAACTTGAGTATAGTTCAAATCTGGTGGGTCATAAGCTAATGCCCCCATCAAAACACTAGCAGTAGTTGAAAGCGCGGCCGTGAGGCCAGCATAAGGCGTACATATTGCAGTAACAATTCCCAATGAACAGGATTCAGCCAAAGTCCATGAAGCGCCTGAAACACCACCTAATGCAAACGCTGCTTTTGTAAATGCATCTTTTTGAGTTTTAGTAAACCAATCTTTTGAATTGGCGGATACTTGAATATCGCAGCTTTCATCACCCTCAAAACCTGCAATAGTACCATCTATAATGTCACCATCCTGTTTGGCTTTAAATTCGACTGAGTGAGGCAGCTCATAATCTGGTATTGTGGCAGTTAACTCGCCTCCAGAACTTACAACTGTTAGCGGCTCTCCCTCACCATTTTCATTTGGATCACTGGTATGTAACGTAGCAACGACTTTTACATCGTCGCCTGCTTTAATACTAGGCTGAGAAACCGTACATTGAGCCGAGACCTCAAGAGAAAAAGATAAACATGCGCATGCGACAACGCATATAGTTATTCTTTTATTAAACAAAATCATAATATATTCCTTAAAAAGTATTAATCTTTGGAAGCTTAGTTTTTGTAACACGATTGATTTAACTTATGAGAATATAAATAGTGGCAGCCAAAGTTGCTGCCGTATATCAGTCAAAGCTTAACTTTTTGTAAGCTTAAGATTAACTTCTGAATTATGCGGACTTTGTCATAATTTTTTGGACTTTTTCCGCTATGCCCTGGCTCATCTGAGCTCTCTTCAGGAATGGGATGGCCGCAGGATGATGTCGGTAACAAAAGTTGAGGGTTGAACACCACAAGAACAGACTTTAGGTCGGCGCTACAGTATTCTCATAAACGACCGTTTTTGAGAGAAGAAGGGACGGCTAGCCGTCATCCCTTTTTTAGTGTTTACGGTATGGCTAAACAGACCCGCCGGAAGCCCCATTTTTACAGGGTTATGGGAAGGGGAATTCAGAGGGGTTTTCGGTATGGGTCTAATACGGCCAAACTGGGTAACATAACCCATTTTGACCCTGACTTATGACACGGCCAAACGGTTGAAATCACAAGCGCGACCCGACGTGTCAAAAATCTTGAATGTTGGCACAACCCGCAACTAACTGTATAGCTCAGTAACTGAAAATCTGCTCTAGCAGATTAGACAGAGCTCTAGTTAACTCTAGAGCATTTCTTCTTTATCGTCTTTTCCTTGGATGCTACGTCATCCTGAGTCTATACCAAAACCAGCCGTGCTTAGGCGGCGTAAGAATTCAATCAATGCAGAGCTTTATCGTTCATGGGCCTGCAAACTTATTAGCGTGTGACAACTATTTCCTACCGCTGAGCCTATTTGACGCCCATCACCGCTCTCGCAAACTTTCATGTCCGTATTGCAGCAAGGGATTCAGAAAATACTCGATCACGCGCCGTTTGCCGGTCTTGATTTCAACCGAGACTGCCATGCCTGGACTGAGATTGACGTCGATGCCGTCTACATTGATGGTGGCTCGTTCCATCTTCACACGTGTCGAATAAATCAGCCCGCGTTTTTCGTCATTGATGGCGTCGTGGGAAACGGAAGCGACTTTGGCGTGGATGGTGCCGTATTTGGTGTACTGAAAGGTCTCGATCTTCACTTCGGCATCCTGTTCCGGTTTGATAAAACCGATGTCTTTGTTCTCAATAAAGGCTTCTACCTCCAACGGGTTATCGTGCGGCACGATCACCATTACCGGCTGCGCCGGCGCTACTACGCCACCCACGGTATAAACGGCCAACTGTTGTACGGTACCTTCCACCGGCGAAATTAGCTGCGTCAGCTTGTTACGTAAATCGGCTTTTAAGTATTCCTGTTCCAGCGTGGCCGCTTTTTGCTGGCCGTCGGTGATACTGTCCAGATTGACTCGCCGGGTTTCTGCGGTCATCGCCACCGATTGTTCATGCGCTTCGCGTAAGGCTGCTTCTATTTCCTTGACTCGGCTGCGCTGAGTGGCCAAATCGGCCTCCTGCTCGATGGCCACTTGCTTGCGATCCAGATAGTCGTGTTGAGCGACATAGTGTTTGGCCAATAGACTCTCGAAGTCCTGCGCACGCTGCTGGGCAATCGGCACCGTCTGCTCCAGTTTGCGTACCAGTTCCTGCGTGGAATGCAACTCAGCTTTCCGCTGGGCAATTGTGGCCTCGATGCGACCCTTTTTAGCGATGTATTCGCCGTGTTGACCTAATAGCAAGCGTTCAGCCTCCCGAAACATCGCTTCATTCACCTCAGCGGGGTGCTGCAAGATTGGTGGTTTACCCTTTTCCAAAGCCGCAAGCATAGCTTGGCCTCGTGTCACCTGTAGTCTGGCTACGGCCAGATCGCCGATGATACGCTGCTGGTCGGCCTGGGCAGTGGTTGCATCCAGTTCAATCAGCACGTCGCCAGCCTTGACGGATTGCCCATCAGCCACATGAATCGCTTTGACGGTTGCCGTTTCAAACGGCTGTATGGTCTTGCTGCGGTCATTGGGCACTACTTTGCCTTGGGCCGTGGCTACCACGTCGATGCGACCGAACACCGCCCATAACAATGCCAGAGCGGTAAAAGCCATGAGCAGCCACATCGCTATACGTGGTGCAGGCGACACGGGGGTTTCCTGAAGCGACAGCGCGGCGGGCAGAAACTGCGCCTCGTAGGGCAAGCGTTGCGTGGTCTCCATCTCGGCCCGACGCTGCCACGCACTCTGAAAAGCTGCACCATAGCGTTTGAGCAAGTCGCCGAGAGCTTGTAATCGCGGGGTCATGTTCATTGTTTCATCCCTGCTGCAAGCGGTATAACCGCGAATAGTGGCCGGCCTCGTTATCCAGCAGTTCGGCATGCGTTCCGGTTTCCACGATTTGGCCGCGCTCCATCACGATGATGCGGTTGGCATCGCGCACCGCTGACAAACGGTGTGCGATAATAAGCACGGTGCGCCCCTGACAGATAGCCTTCATATTGGTCTGGATGATGCGTTCGCTCTCATAGTCCAATGCGCTCGTGGCCTCGTCAAAAATCAACACGCGCGGACTGGTCATCAAAGCGCGTGCAATTGCGATGCGCTGGCGTTGCCCGCCAGAGAGCGTGGAACCATGCTCACCGACCATCGTGTCATAGCCTTCGGGCAACTCCAGGATGAATTCATGCGCCCCAGCCAGTTTCGCAGCGTGCATAATCGCTTCCAGCGGCGCACCGGGATCGGCCAGCGCAATGTTGTCGCGAATGCTGCGGCTGAACAGCACGTTTTCCTGCAATACCACACCGATTTGTCGGCGTAGCGACGAGGCGTCGGTCAAGGCCAGATCGTTGCTATCAACCAGCACCCGCCCGCGTTCGGGAACATACAGCCGCTGCACCAGCTTGGTCAACGTGCTTTTGCCAGAGCCGGAGCGCCCGACAATGCCGATGACCTCACCCGCCGCTATGTCGAGTCGGATATTCTTGAGCACCTCCGGGCCGTCCGGCCGATAGCGGAACACCACATCGTCAAAGGTAATGCGTCCGGACAATCGCGGCAGCGCTGAATTAGTGCTTGTCACCTCAGTGCGCGTGTTCAAAATATCGCCCAAGCGCTGCATCGAAATGCCGGTCTGCTGAAAATCCGTCCACAATTGCCCGAGGCGCATGACCGGTTGGGCGACCTGACCTGCCAGCATGTTGAATGCGATTAACTGGCCTACGGTCATTTTGCCTTCAATCACCAATTTGGCGCCAATATACATAGTGGCTACCGTGACCAGCTTGCTGATCAGCGTGACGCCGCTGTTGGCGAAAGTGCTCGTCGTGGCGGTACGAAAACTCGCCGACACATAAGCCGCTAACTGATTATCCCACAGACGCGTCCAATGCGGTTCCACCGACATCGATTTAACCGTGTCGATGCCGCTGATAGTCTCAACCAAGAAAGCTTGGTTCTCGGCGCTCCGGTTGAACTTCTCGTGCAAACGAGCGCGCAGCAAGGGCGTGAACGCGACCGACAAGATCACATAGCAAGGCAGGGAAAGCACAACAATCAGGGTCAGCGGTCGGCTATAGGTCAGCATGACCGCAATAAAGACCATCGAAAATAACAAGTCCAAAACCAGAGTGATCGCGTTGCCGGTCAAAAACGAACGGATGTTCTCCAGTTCCCGCACCCGCGCGACCGAGTCGCCAACCCGCCGTGCCTGAAAATAGGCCAGCGGCAAATTCAGCAGATGCCGGAACAAGCGCGCACCCAGTTCCACATCGATACGGCTGGTGGTATGGGCAAACACATAACTGCGCAACGCAGTCAGCGACACTTCGAACAGGATCACTACAGTTAAACCGACAGCAATTACATCGAGTGTGGTGAAGCCACGATGCACCAGAACCTTGTCCATTACCACCTGAAAAAAAAGCGGCGTGATCAAGGCAAAGAACTGGATCACAAACGACACCAGCAACACTTCCAACAGCAGTTTACGATATTTGATGACAGCGGGGATGAACCAGGTAAAGTCGAATTGGCTCATCTCACCGGCCAGAGACGCACGCGAAGTAAACAGAATCAAAGAACAGACGCCAGAGGGATTTTGCCGTTTTTTATCTTTAGCCGACTGTTCAGCGTCTGTTGAACAGCGTGCCGACAGCTCCGGAAGCGGCAAAGACTCCGGGCGGCCCGCCAGCGGATCATGAATCAGCGCCTGTTCATTTTTAACTTTGGCGAGTATAAAAAAACGGCCTTCTAAACCCACGACCATCGCAGGTAACGGGGTTTTATCCAGGCGTTCGAGTGGCGTGTGGACTAGTCTGGCCTTCAATCCCAGTTTTTTGGCCGCCAGCAGAATTTCGGTTTGAGTGAAAGGCTGTCCGGCGTTGGGGTATTCGTGGGCCAGTTGGTCGGGATCGGCAGCAATGCCGTGCAGGCGTGCCAGCATGACCAAGCTGGTCAGGCCGGCATCGATGTGAATGGGGTCCTGAGCGGTACTATTTAAAGTTGTCATTAGGAATAAAAATTCTTTTGGCAATGGGCTTAAACAGGTCTGCCCAGCCGTCTGTGTGAGTAGGATCTTGCGCTTTGTCCTGGTCTGTGCCGTCGTTTGATTAGGCTATCCAGTCAACAAAGCCACCATCGCCCCGCTTTCGGGGCAATGGTGGCTTGATGAATAGCGTCGGCAAGACCGGCAAGAACGACGGTTACTGCCAATTAGCCGCAAGGTTCGGAGTTAGGGTGTCCTGGTAGTTTTGCGGCAAGCTGGTCTGTCCGGCAGCCGGCGGCGCAAAGCTGGCCATGGCCTGAATTAACTGATCGCATCCGGCCACGTTTGCTTGTTGTGTTGAACCATACAGCGCTTGAATAGTTTCGCGGTCACTTGCGCTTAAGGTGCGATTTCCTCCGCCCAGATAATAGTATTCAATCGAGCTTTGATCGGTACTATCGGCCAGCCCTAAAGCATGTCCAATTTCGTGCAATGATACTTGAGAGAAAGTGGCCTCAGTATCGTCATATATCAAATCACCGTCCTGAGTTGCTGACAAAGCGAGCTGTTGGTTGTCTTCCAGTCGAATAATTGCTTGCTGTTTCATGCGATCGTGGCTTACGCCTAGGGTAGTTAAACCAATAACGCCGGTTTCCGCCGTATTAAAATCACCCCAGCCAAAACGAATATTCGCCTCAGCACTGTCAACCACTTCCTGAAATTGCAGGCCGGATGCTTCAGACCAGACGGCAAACGCTTGGGAAATGGCTGTTTCTTGTTCGTCGCCCATGTAATGACTAAACTCGCTGCCTTGTTGGGCCATACTCCACGTAATCACTGGCTGCTCCAAACGGACGGGTTCGTAAACGGCTTTTCCTGTATTGGAGGCTAACGTCTGCTTAAGACCGACAAAAGCCTGTTGCGCGATCGAGGCTTCTTCGGTCTTACCTTGTTTGGATTGATATTCAGCTAACGCACTTTGAGTTCCACTGATAAGCTCATCGATACGTGTTTTATTGCCGGCAAAGCCCCAGTCGCCATAGAGCTCCGTCCACCATGAAGACATAGCGGAATAATCATAAACATACACCGTATCGTTACTACTCAAGTCATAAGAGTAAACAGGGTAGAACGGATCACTTGGACTGGAGTCACTATAGAAGGAATCTATAGGGTTACTACCGTATACTTGCATAAAATTGTAGCTGCTACCATAGTTCTGCGTAGTATTGGCAGTGCCGCTGGTCAGGGTCGTATCGTAATTGCCGAAGGATTGCGTATTGTTGCCGTAGCCGTAACTCTGGGTGTTATCGCCATAGCCATAGCTTAACGTGGTGTTATAGGTGCCACTGCCAATGGTCGTGTCATAGCTATTGAACGACTGGGTATTGTTGCCGTAGCCGTAACCTTGCGTGTTATCGCCATAGCCATAGCTTAACGTGGTGTTGGACGTGCCGCTGCCAATGGTCGTGTCATAGCTATTGAGCGACTGGGTATTGTTGCCGTAGCCGTAACCTTGCGTGTTATCGCCATAGCCATAGCTTAACGTGGTGTTGAACGTGCCGTTTCCGATTGTCGTATCGTAATCGCCGAAGGATTGCGTATTGTTGCCGTAGCCGTAACCTTGCGTGTTATCGCCATAGCCATAGCTTAACGTGGTGTTATAGGTGCCGCTGCCAATGGTCGTGTCATAGCTATTGAGCGACTGGGTATTGTTGCCGTAGCCGTAACTCAAGGTCGTATTGGTGGAACCATTGCTTGAAGTAAAATCATAATTACCATAGGTTTGGGTATTATTGTTATTACCGAATACGTTGGTTTGATCATAATCGCCATGAGTCAGGGTATAGTTACCATTGCCTTCTATATTGACTTGATTACTGTTTCCAATGATAGAAAGAGTGTTGTTCAAGCCATTGATAACGGCCTTGTTGCCAATCCCCGACAGATTGATCGATAAACTATCGCCCGATGCCAGCAAAGTATTATTGTCGCTTGAAGCAATCGTAAGTCCCTTTACCTCCCGATTAAGACTAATTAAGTCGCTACCTGTCAGATTTTGCACTATGTTATTACTGCCATTTAGTGTTGCAGTGGCTCCATCACTCAGCGTAACTGTCGCATTACTCAAGTTTACAGTGGCGCCATGACCCGAGACATAATCTCTAACACTTCCTGATAATGTCGTCTCTTGAAATTGTTGGGAGTCACCTCCTTGCGATATTAGAATTGTGCTTCCTTGATCCTTGAAGCCATAGGTGTAATTCCCATTGGAATAAATATTGATATTCACAGAAGAGTCTGTCCCCGGTTGAGGGATTGTCCATACGGAGGCTGCATCGGTATTGGAACTTGCGGGAGAAACAACGGCAATGCCATCATTAAAATAACTAATTGTAGAACCGTCACTTTGAGAGACTACATTGTTTGGAATCTGCATTGAGTAGCCAACTATTTGCCCTGATTCGTCAATGGTGGGCACGAGCATCCCGCCATTGAAAGTGTTTTGAATGGTACCGCTCAGCGTTGCAATAAAGGCTGCTTGAGTTGTTGGAGACAAACTATCGAAGTAAGACTTTACAGCACTATCCATTGCATTCATAACTTGGCCAAACTTGCCCAAATCATTAAGTCCTGCGACTGTGAATAGCACTGAGCTTACAGCCAAGGCGGTGGCTATTTCGGGTGCCGTCGCTGCCAGTGCGCCTACTGCTAAAGCTGAACCGAATGTACTCGCGATGGTGCTATTGTCAACCCCATCTATACCCTTTATGCGAGCCTGATCCGCTAACAAAATTGTATTTGCCCCTAATCCCAAGTATGCTGCCCGACTAATTACTTTGCCTGCTAAAGATCCCGCTTCAGTTGAGTTGCTAGAAAATTGTTGGAACATATTAATATTGCCGGCCGCAACTCCGGCTATTCCTGCGATAGCCGAAGCTCCATTAGCTACAGTCTGAATACTGTTGGTATCCTGACTGGATGCATTTTTAATAGCATTAAGGGCATCGGCAGTGGCTGCCGATCCTCCCATAAGTTGGTCCACAATCAATTTGGTAAGGGCTTCAGCCGTTGTTATGTTAGACATCTTTATTTTCCTGTAAATAAATTGCTCTTAATTCGCGCATGTAAAAAAATGTGGGGAGGAAAAGCATAGCCTCGATAACTAAAAAAATTATCATGCTGGAAAGCACAAAGGGCTCTCTCCCCCTGGATAAATATTGCATTAACTCATCTGGCGGCACTAAATCAGTGCCATCTATCGCTGTTATTTTTAACGGGAAATATGAACCCTTACCGTCCCTGAGAATAAAGCCTTCGGCATAAACCTTGACCGGGGGATTCAATTTCGCTATCTCATCAAGCATCGGAGGGTCAATTTCCGTACCGATATGGTATTTTTCACCGTTATCGGTAGCGAAAATAAAATAATGCGCCGCTGTTTTGCCAACATGCGTTTCCTTGTAACTAAAAGAGCCCGTTGCTTGAATTAAAGGGGCTTCGGGCGGCAAATGCCCGGCAAAATCTAAAGAAAGAAACCACGTCAGTACTGGGTAACCTATCAGCCATATAAGTGCAAGGTTGGCCAAAGTATTTTTTAATCTAAAATTAGGCCCTAACTCATCAGGTCCGCCTTTCCAAAAAAGCAGCCAAAACGCCGCAGCCCAAGATAAAACTTTTTTATTTTCTGGAAGATGCATAATTTTGTCAGGCATCGCTATTTTCCTATAAAGAAATGGCTCTTAACTCGCGCATGTAAAAAAGGTGAGTGGTCAATGCATTATCTCAATAAGTATCATAAATATGCCCATCATTGATAATTTTTTAAAAATTTATCCATGGTTCTGAAAAAGTCCAATCTGTCCTGCTCTCGCGACAGGTAATGGTCGGCATTCTCCAATTCGAGATATTCATACTGACTAAAGCCAATATTTTTGAGCTCGGTGACTAGTTTCCTGGATTGTTCCACGGATACTGTCATATCTTCAGCGCCGTGAGCGATTAAAACCGGTTTGCGAACGCTAGCCGCAAGATAGGCTGGTGAAGTCTGCTTTAAGCGATCCCGATTCGACCACCAATGCCCAATTTTTTTTTCCATGATTTCTTCCGCTAACTCAGCGTCTTGAATATATCTATTGGTTTTCTCGTCGATAAGATCGAGCAAATCGGTAACAGGTGCGAAACTAACCGCGCATCTATATAAATCTGGTGTTTTTATAATGCCCATCAGCGCAGCATAGCCGCCATAGCTGCCGCCTACAATGCAAATTTTGCCAGGATCGGCAATACGGTTTTTGACCAGCCAATTAACACCGTCGGTTATATCGTCCTGCATTTCAAGGCCCCAGCGTTTAAAACCGGATTTTGAAAATTCTTCTCCGTATCCGCTCGATCCTCTGAAGTTGAGCCTCAATACATTCCAGCCGCGGTTAGTAAAGAACTGTGTCCAATAGTCGAATCTATTTGTATCCCTATCCGATGGCCCTCCGTGGGGAAAAATAATAGTTGGCGCAGCATGCTGAATATTTTGTTTGGGTTGGGTTAAATAAGCTTCAAGGCGCAGTCCGTCTCGCGCTTCAATTTCCAGCGGCTTTGTTTCATTAAGATATTCAGGTTTTAACTGCGGATATATTTCGGCAACCGGATATACACTTTTTTTAGCCTCATCGAATACATAATAAGCCGGAGCCGATTTAGGGCCTGACGCAGCAAACAGATGTGTTTGATCGCGGCTGGACATTATATGAATAACGTTATTCGGAAGTAATTTAGCAATTTCTTTTTGACGCTCAATTGCGCCGGTATCCCATAGATATTGCATGCCATGACTATTTATTCCGATAACCTGTTTTTTATTAGTCGAATAAATTAGTTTGCCTTCAATATCGTATTTAGGGCTGGCAAATACTAATTTTCGTTGTTGGGGATTTTTAAGGTTAATTTTATAAACAGCTTTTCTTCCGTTATCCGGGGCCGATATATATAACTCGTCAGCTTCCTCGCCAAATCCCAATGGCACAATGCCCGTTTCGGCGCCTCTATATTCTGCGAGCACTTTCCAGTCATCATTCGGATTCATGCGATAAATGATCCGTTTTTGATTGCCGTCAATGCCAATGCCTACGCGAACTCCCCCTTGTTTATCGTAAATCCACCCGCGAACATAATGCGGATTTGATACAACTTTTTCGAGATGCCCATCATAAACATCTAGCGTGTAAACATCTGGAGCTCTTCTATTCGTTTTGTCCAGCTCAATAAATACTTTTCGGTCGTCGCCATCGATAACAGTGAAGTTGTCCTGAATTTGGGAAAAATTTTCGTTTCGATTAAACCTGACTAATTCACCGTTGGATTGAGTGCCGTCTTTGTTTATTGCGAATAACCGGGTTTCAATAAACATAATGCCTCCATACTCCTCAAAATAATTCAACCTTATCAATAAACGGTCATTGCCTATCCATTCGTAATTTTTTATAGACGATTTTAAGTTGTCCGAAGCAATTAACACCTTCTGATTTTCTCCATTCAGATTTGATGTGATAAGCGCGGTTTTACCGTTGGAGTTCTGCAAATAAGCGACGGTTTTGCCATCGGACGACCATGACATCTGTACAAAAGCCGGTAATGCCGCAAAAGCTTCTACCGGCAACTCACCGGATTTTAGTTCGGTCTTAAATTCTTGATTCGAGTTTGAGAGTTTGGGCTGACAGGCAATCAAGTTCAAAGCCAGCAGTAATAAAGAGATAAAATGCATTTGAATCTATTTCATGTTTTATTGTTTAGAGAGTTAAAGAGAATATTAATATTGCGCCGCAGTGGATAAGAATACCCGATATTTGTTCTGAATGTCTAACATATGAAGACTGGGGCTTAGTGCACCCCATCAATTGTTAACGATGGGCTTTAGCTTGTCCCATGCTTCAAAACCTTTTAATCGACTAACTTAAAACAGCGCGATATTTATCCGTTTCAGCGTCCGTTTTTGCCATCCCAAAGAAACAGATACCTTATATATAACAATTGGATAATGATTTTTAACTGGAAATATTGGTGCTGTTTGCTGGCAAAGATTCGGCGCTGATTAACGCTCTAACTGTTGTCGTAGCTGCTCGATACTATTTTTGTGGCCCTCAAGCCAACATAAAAGATTATTCGAAGGGTATCGAAAGCATGGGTCAGTCACTCGACGATCCTTGGCCCGCTGAAGTGGGCAGTTTTGATCGCGTTCCTGGAAGTGAGCGCCAATGCTTTGCTCAGGGAATAATAAGCGACCAAGAGCATCGGGTGCTTACATATCTGAGAAACATAGATTCGTTATGGTCACTCGGTACAAAAGAGTTTAAGCCCGGTATGTGAGGCACCTCGTACGACCGATATTGGCCCAGACTGTGTCAAAACGTGTCATTTGGTACAATAGGCTCAAATAATTGATGGAGCCAGCGGATGAAACGTTTCATTAAAGGCGAATGCCGAACATAAACCACATTATTGCCGGAAAGCATTGACGACTATATCAGTGATACCAACCCCGTGCGCGTTGTGGATGTCTTTGTTGATGAACTGGATCTGGGCAAGCTAGGATTTGAAGGTGTGGAGCCTGCGATCACCGGAAGACTCGCTTATCATCCCGCCATTCTCCTGAAAATCTACATCTACGGTTACCTGAACCGCATCCAATCCAGCCGCAGACTTGAAAAAGAAGCGCAACGCAACGTCGAACTCATGTGGCTTACTGAGCGATTAGCGCCCGATTTTAAAACGATTGCGCGTTTTCGTAAGGACAACGGCAAAGCCATACGGAGTGTCTGCCGTCAATTTATCGTTTTATGCCAAAAGCTGGGTTTATTCGCAGAATCCTTAGTGGCTATCGACGGCAGCAAGTTCAAGGCGGTCAATCATCGGGACCGGAATTTCACTAGCGCTAAGCTAGAACGACGCATGAAAGACATTGAATCCAGCATCCAGCGCTACCTGACGGCCCTCGATACTGCTGACCGGCAAGAGCCCACGATAGCGCAAGCCAAGACGGAGC
This sequence comes from Methylobacter sp., assembly GCA_036560465.1. Classification (GTDB taxonomy): domain Bacteria; phylum Pseudomonadota; class Gammaproteobacteria; order Methylococcales; family Methylomonadaceae; genus Methylobacter_A. The sequence goes on along the minus strand of DATBRD010000017.1, from coordinate 1,649 downwards.
GATTGCAAGACAAGATTGCCGCTCTCAAGGAACAGATGAAAGCGCTCAAGGACATCGAAGTCCAGCTCAATCAGACGCCCGGCAAGCAGATTTCCCTGACCGATCCTGATGCCCGCTCCATGAAAACCCGTGGCACAGGCATCGTGGGCTACAACGTGCAGACCGCTGTCGATACAAAGCATCACTTGATCGTGGCCCATGAGGTGACTAATATCGGCATTGACCGGGACCAGTTGACGTCGATGGCCAAGCAGGCCCGCACCGCCATGGGTATTCAGGACCTGACAGCGATTGCTGATCGGGGCTATTTCAAGAACGAAGAACTTCTGAAATGTCACGAAGCCGGTATCAAGGCCATCGTTCCCAGAATCGAAACCTCAGAGGCCACTGCGAACGGACGCTTTGGCAAAGCTGATTTTATTTACGATGCCGAGGCCAACGAGTACCGATGCCCGGCGAATCAACGCCTGATTTGGCGCTACAGTACGGTCGAACGTAACCTGAAAGTCCATCGCTACTGGAGCTCCTCTTGCCGGCAATGTGCCATTAAGGCCCAGTGCACTCCGGGCGAACAACGACGGGGGTGACGCGTTGGGAACATGAAGACCTGCTGGAAACCATGCAAAAACGCCTGGATCTGGCGCCCGACAGCATGCGCATCCGGCGCCAGACCGTGGAGCATCCGTTTGGCACGCTTAAGGCTTGGATGGGCTCAACGCATTTTCTGACCAAGACACTGAAAAACGTCAGCACGGAAATGAGCCTGCACGTGCTGGCTTACAATATGAAGCGGGTCATGAATAGCCTGGGCACTCCAGCTTTGCTCGAGGCCATCAGAACCTGAAACCCTGCTTATATCCTGACCTTAAGCAGCTTTTATTCGCCTAGTAGGTGGTGCTGAAGCAATTTTCAGCCATGACCTCATTTTAGGAATTTAAACAAAAAACCATAGTGACTTCGCCTGATGGCTTTACTTTGGGCCGTTTGGCGAGCATGCTGAAAAAATTTATGCGTTTTGACACGGTCTGGGCCGAACTGTGGCATTCGCGAAAAGCCGAATTTGGCCGAAATTAGGCATTCAAAATTTGGCTGGGTTTATATCGAAATTGGTGACAGTGCTTCTAATAACCCACTCAAATAGTGCGGCAATATGCCACATTCTGTTATTTATCAGTAATTGCTAATATACACATAACTCTTGAGGTGCTCCATATTCTGGAATCAAGAGTCTTATCTCCTCCTCTAATGCAGCCTTAAACAGCTGCATTTTTTTGCCCGATTCAACCGTACCCAACCGCACCCAACAGCAGCTGAATTTCTGTACTCGGACAACTCCAAGACTGACCAAAAGTTAACCAATTTAAGACGATATTAAGTACAACAATAAGTTGGGGCTGAATGTCACGAGATGGTCACAATGTTATCCACAGTTTTTGTGGGTAAAACAGAGTTGAGTTGGCACTGAACAATCTTGTAATTCATTGATGTTGTCAGCCTAGAAAACGGTCGGATACTGTTGGCGAATTAATCGCACCCTTGCAGCAAACAATAGTTTAAAGTTATTTATTACTTGCTGACCAGGTATTGCCATGTCTCTTCATCCTAGTCTCATCGAGCCGGTTCCGGAGCAGACGGCTCAGATTGCGCAT
>DATBRD010000016.1:0-214384 GCA_036560465.1 Methylobacter sp. | reverse complement strand
TTCAACAGCCAACTTAACAGCCGATTCTCTAAATTCTGATGTATAGCTATTTGGTTTTTTAGTTTGATCGCTCATTTTTAGACACACTATCCTTTTCAGGTTATTTTAAGTTGTGTGTCCGGTTTAGTGTAGCCGCATCAATACTTCAGCACGCGCAGCCGACGAGTGGAAATCTGTTCGGTCACACGCTGGTCTAGCACGATAACGCAATCGGCCACGTATTCTTCCAAGCCATAACGGGTGATCGATGCATCTCCCTTCTCACCGGTGATAACCGCCGTCATACCGCGGTCCTTCAGCCAGCGGAACAGGCGGCGCAGCTCCGCGCGCAGGATGGCATGGTTCGGCAAACCGGCAAAAAGCGCCTCAATCGTATCGAGCACCACTCGTTTGGCGCCGATAGTGTCAATCGCGTACCCGAGCCGGATGAACAACCCTTCGAGATCATACTCGCCGGTTTCCTCAATCTCACTGCGTTCAATATGGACGTAATCGAGCACGATCTTCTGTTCGGCCACGAGCTGGTCCAGATTGAAGCCGAGCGAGCGCACATTAGCAGTAAGCTCTGCCGCGCTTTCTTCGAACATCATGAACACGCCCGGCTCGTCAAACTGCATCGCCCCATGCACGAGAAATTCCATTGCAAGCATGGTCTTACCGCATCCTGCGCTGCCGCAGACTAGTGTAGGCCGACCTTTAGGTAACCCGCCGCCGGTGATTTCATCCAACCCCTGAATACCAGTAGGTGATTTGAGGAGAGTAGGAATCATAGTAAGAGGCTGGCTATTCTTTTTTGACATAGGGATAGTTAGTTTTAGATTATAAGGAACATAACGATCCCTGATCGGATATAGAGTTTGGAATATAAAATTCGAACCATACACCCACGCACATACAGTCGCTAATTTTTAAAGCATGATCCAGAATTTTATTTCTTGTCTGTACGGCTGCTCCCATTGATAAGAACGTTAAGCTGCATTTTTTAAATCATACATTTTGAACATGCAGGGTATCACACTGATATCACGTGTATAGTTAAAATATACATTCTTACATACGGAAAAAAAGTGGTAAAAATTAGGAATTAACCGATTTAGATTGCAAAGATTCAGATCGTAAATCAGTGTATGAAGCGGGATCCCATAGGCTAGCAATCTCAGCGGATAAAGAGCGTGAATAACAAATAATGCCATTTCTACCTCTTACTTTTCATGCTGCAAACCCGCCATAGATATTGTTATCTGTTGAGATATCTGCCTTTTTCCCCCAGTCAAAATTTTTTTCAGCTATTTAATAACTATATCAAGTTAAAAGAATGCAAATGAATCCGTACAACCACTTAGTGATTGATACGATACTGGAAAAGGTGTTTGAATGCTGACACGAGCTCTGGACGCAGTGATTATCCGGACGGCGTTGCCGTCAGAATAATCGCGTCATTAACAAAACGGTCCATGTGACGCTGGGGATAAATATTCCACAGCCATAAAGAAGTCATGCGGAAAAAAGCTTGAATAGTTTGATCGTGCTGGTTGAGCAGACAGTAGAATCTTTCTTATCCGGGCGTTGTTCGCCTTAAAGCCCGGCCTGTTATTGAGCTATGACTCCCTGCTCGGGCAGGCGAACGAACTCATAGATTACAGAGACGCTGAAAAACGGGCTTAAACGGCTAAAAACTTAAATGCCTTCGCCTGTTTTATCAATGTTCATCAGTGATGATGTCATCCGTTTGCTATTTTAAGTATTCGTTTTTTAATCGAATATACTGTTGGGAAGAATATTCCAAAAACTCTTTTTCAGACTCCTTTAAAGGCCGGGCCTGTTTAGCAGGCGCACCCACATAAAGATAACCGCTCTCCAGTTTTTTCCCCGGAGGAACCAGCGCACCGGCTCCCAGCATCACGTAATCTTCAAGAACGGCGCCATCCATGATAATCGCGCCTATTCCGATCAGGCAATAATCGCCCACGGTGCAGGCATGAACTACGGCTCTATGGCCTATCGTAACGCCTTTGCCTATGGTTAACGGATAGCCTTGAGCCGTATACTTGCCCGCGTGAGTGACATGCAAAACTGAGCCGTCCTGCACATTGGTGCCTGCGCCAATCGTCACGCTTTCGACATCGCCTCTAACCACGGTAGTAGGCCATATAGAGACATCGTCACCCAAAGTGACGTCGCCGATCACCACCGCGCTGTCATCTATGAAGACCGAGTTGCCGATCTTAGGTTGCTTATCTTTAAATTTTCTAATCGCCACGTTAACTCCCGAATGCCCGCTCAATTTATTAGTATTAACAGTTTGCATAACGTTACGCTTGCACACGATTCAATGCAAATAGAGCCAAGGCTAATGCCGTCAAGCTGGGAAGAACGGCCATTAACGGTGGGTTAAGTTCATAAATCAACCCCATATGCCCGACAATTTTATCGATAATATTAAATCCCATGCCGATGACAACGCCTATCATCATCCTTGCGCCAACGTTAACACCGCGTTTCACACCAATAACGAAGGGCGCGGATACCAGCAGCATAACAAAGACAACCAAAGGGTTAACCACTCGCCCCCAGAAAGCCAGCTCAAACTCTTGCGATTTTTGATGATTATCCTTTAAAAAATCGATATACATCGCCAAGTCATACATGGATAAATTATTCGGGTTAACCACAACAATCTTTAATAAATCCGGAGCAACGGATGATTGCCATATTTGATTATTGCGGCTACTTCCAGTCATCTGTTCCAATGAGATATCCGATTGTTGGATGGCCTCTAATTTCCATTGCTGATTGCCTTGAAAAGTCGCTTTCTCTGCATGGGTTGAATAGCGTAAATGGCGCTGATCATCCAACTCAAAAATGCTGATGTCGGCCAGACTACCATCATCTTGTATTTTACGTACATTGATGAATTTTTTGCCTTCACGCAGCCATAACCCATATTTGACATTCATAACAACCTGCTCATTCTGGGCGGTAACCTTAATCATCTGTGCAGCCCTCTCGGCTACCGGCGCAACAAATTCACCAACCAATATTGAAATAGTGACTAAAATAGCGCCGGCCACCATGACCGCTCTAACAATCCCCAAAATGGATAAGCCTGCAGCCCGCATCGCAATCAGTTCGCGGTTATTACCCATCGCACCCAATATAAACAGGCTTCCTAATAAAGCCGATGCCGGCATCAATTCATAAAAAACAGAAGGTGAAGTCAGGGCAAGATAATAAAAAATCTCTGTTAAGCCGTAGTGCCCTTTGCCCAGATCCTTTAGCTGATCACTAAAAGTAAACAAATTGAATAAGGTCAACAATAATAAGACTGCAATAAAAGAGCCTTTTAATATTTCCCTGACTATGTAGCCTGTTAATACATTCACTTGTGCACCTTTTCCCTGATCTTCATAACCAGCCATTGCCATCCATATAATCTTGCCAATAAAACTCCGCCTATTATCAGTAAGAGTGTATTAACGCCAAAAATACCCAGCCACGCCGGAATGGTTTGGTTCATGACCCAACTCTGGCTGACACGAATAAGGTTTCCATAACTAAAATAGATTAGAAAGCCAACCAGCATATTCCCGTAAACACCACCGCGAGGCGACATCTGTGCCAAAGGTACGGCAATAAAGCTAAGCAACATTATCCCTATGGGTATGGAAAATCGACGCTGTAATTCGGCAATATCGGTTATTTGACCGGAACTCGCCAAAGTGGCGCTGGCAACCGATTCTTTGCCAAAAGTAGCGGCTGACTCTTTGCTATCCATCCTTACGGCGTATTCGGAAAACTGCTCTATCACATAATTTACGTATCCTGGTTGTCCTTGTATGCGCTCACCGTTTTCCAGAACGACATAGCGCCCGTCAGGCAAATCTTTCATCCTGCCTAATTCGGCATTAATAATCGCCAAGCGGTTTCCTTGCCGGTGCTGTACAAAAACCTGATGCATCGTTTTATCGTCATCAATTTTTTCCACATAAAAAACCAGATCACCCTGACTGTATTCGCTAAACTTCCCGGCGGCAACGCCTCTGAGATCAGCCGATTCCTTATCCTGATTCATGAGCTGCTCCATCTTGGCTTCCGCCCAAGGGGAAACATAAAATGACAAACCAGTTGCCAGTATGCTTAACGGAAAAACCAGCAGGAATATAGACCGATAGATTGTCCCTGCACCACCGCCGGCTGAAGCCACTGCCGACATTTCCTGATCCCTGTACATTCTGCCCAAAACCATCAATACTGCCATAAACAAGGCTGCCGGCAAAAAGGCTGCGCTGGCAATAATGGTTTTCAAACCTAGAACGGTCATCAAAGTTTGATTGGATACCTGGCCTTCAATAGCCTTATCAAGCACTCGGATAAACTGTCTACTGACGATAATAACGACAATCACCGACCAAACCGCCAACAACGTCCTTAACAAATCCAAAGCAACCATTTTATCCAGGACGGTAACTAACTTACGTCGCCCTGTTTTATAGCCCTCTATCAAATTAACTTCCAAGCGTGTCCCCAATCAAAAACGAGCGTTGTTATATGTAACGAAAATAATCAAGGTGAACATCGAAAGACTATCGACTTCTGCCTTGAGCCGGCAAATTATGAACTATTTTATAGAAACAGTGCTATTGGAAGTAGCTCATTGTGATTGAGCTAAACATTTCGCATGACTCAAAAAGTCACAACTCCGCACCAAAATAAAACAACAATACCTTGACTCTATTTATTTTTGACAACTTATTTTGATGAAATATGCTTCGAATGCCGAATTGTATTATCATTGTCAGTATTTTACTAAGACCAGCATTTTAAAGGGACTTCAAAACATGACATCTACATCTTTGCGTCAATGTCAAATAAATGGAATAGTGATAGCTGTCGCCGGATTCATATGGTTCCTGTTGCTGGGTTACCGTGATCTGATAGAGCCGGATGAAGGACGCTACGCCGAAATCGCGAGGGAAATGCTGAACTCAGGCAATTGGATTACACCACGTCTCAACGGATTCAAATATTTTGAAAAACCCCCTTTGCAGTATTGGGGCTCAGCCATCAGCATGGCCTTATTGGGCGAAACCAATGCAGCAGCTAGAGTGTGGTGCTCAGGACTCGGATTTATCGGCGCATTATGGGTTGGTTTTGTAGGCAGCCGAATTTACGGGCTTAGAGCCGGTTTCTTCGCCTTCCTATTTCTAATCAGCACGGTTCTTTATGCCGGGATGGGGCACGCCAATAGCCTGGATATGGGCGTCAGCGCGCTGTTGATCATCGCTATTGGCGCACTAGTGCTGGCCCAATCAGAACGGCATCTGCCAAAACAGGAACGAAACTGGATGCTACTGGCTTGGGCTGCGCTTGCCGGAGCAACTCTGAGCAAAGGGCTCATTGGACTGGCACTCCCAAGCGCCGCTCTTGTTCTGTACACCTTCTGGCAGCGCGACTGGGCGCTGTGGCGTCATTTACATATTGGCAAAGGCCTGCTGCTCTATCTGTTGATAACTGCGCCCTGGTTCATTGCCGTCAGTCAGGCAAATCCAGAGTTCCCCCATTTCTTTTTCATACATGAGCATTTCGAGCGCTACACCAGCGATGTTCACGGGCGCACCAAGTCCAACTGGTATTTCTTCGCCGTCTTTGCAATAGGGGCGATGCCCTGGCTATTCTCGTCATTAACAAGCTTAATTAAACCGCCTTTTTCCTGGCGGGCTGAGGCCGGAAAATTTGAAGCCTCAAGACTGCTTTGGGTTTATGCGGTTTTTGTGTTTTTCTTTTTTTCAATTTCCCATTCCAAATTACCAGCTTATATTTTGCCGATGTTTCCAGCACTAGCGCTGTTAGTCGGCGAGAACATGTCCAAGCGCAAGCATTTTATTGCCGACGGCATTGTGGCTATAGTAATTGCGATCGTGGCATTCATTTTCTTTATCTGGAAAGCCGACGACATGGCCAAGATTGGAAGGTTAGCATCACACCTTATGCTGTTCCGCCCATGGATCATGGCAACAGCTGTTTTGATAGGCGCGGCCGGAGTTTCTACAATCCTGTTGAGACACAAAAAAGACTTGGCTATTTCCGTTTACGCTCTATGCGCACTGCTTGGCATACAAATGCTCTCTTGGGGCTATCAAAGCATTAGTGACTTACGTTCCAGCCGAGCTATGGCTGAAGCGATTCAATCTTACATCGACAAAAGCGGCAACAGCACCGTAGAAATTTACGATGTTAATCGCTACGATCAGTCACTGCCGTATTATTTAGGCAAGACTATTAAATTGGTCGGCTTTAGAGGTGAGCTGGAATTCGGGATTAACCAAGAGCCACAAAAGTGGATAAGTGATACGGATTTCTTGCCTTTATGGTTAAATTCAGAGCAAGCGATAAGCGTACTTCCTCAGGCGACCTATGATCAATGGCAACAACAAAAGATTCCCATGCTCACAATTTATGAAAATTCCCGTTATATCGCGGTGGCCCGTCGATGAATATTGTTAGTTTCTGTATTATCCTGACCGGCGTCATGCTGAATGCAGCCGCACAATTAGCGCTCAAAGCCAGCGTCAAGGAAATGGGCGCTATCGGCCTGAATCTTTCCTCATCCATTACGGCGTTTTTGAGGCTGGCCGGCGAACCTTTCCTCTGGGCCGGATTGTTTTGTTACGGCATTAGTGTGATTGTCTGGATATTGGCATTGTCCAGGGTCGATGTCAGCATTGCCTATCCGATGCTGTCCATGGGCTATGTAGTCAATGCGTTGTTTGCGTGGCAGTTGTTCGGCGAATCCATGAATCCGGCCCGCATAATCGGGATGGGCATCGTCCTTCTCGGCGTATACGTTTTAGCAAGGAGTTAAGATGCTTCCATTCACCCGCCCCACGCTTGATACAGAAGAATTTGAAGCGATCAAAGAAGTACTGCAATCAGGATGGCTGGCAACCGGCCCCAAGGTTGCCGCTTTTGAAGCCGCGTTGGCGGATTATATCGGCGGCGATGTACAGCTTCGGGTGTTCAATTCAGGCACCAGTGCACTGGAAGCCGTTTTGCTCGCCTACGGAATTGGGCCGGGCGATGAAGTGATCGTACCCGCGATGAGTTTTGTTGCCAGCGCCAATGTCATCGTTCGTTGCGGAGCGACACCCAAATTCGTCGATGTCGACCTGATCTCCCGCAATATCGACGCTGCTGCGGTTGCGGCGGCTATTACGCCCAACACCAAAGCCATCATACCGGTGCATTTTGCCGGCCGCGCTGTCGATATGGACCCTATCTACCAGCTGGCCGAACAACATAATCTGCTGGTGCTTGAGGATGCCGCCCAGGCTATCGGTACTCAATATAAAGGTCGCCAGATCGGCAGCTCGGGAAATCCCGTTTGCTTTAGTTTTCACCCCAATAAGAACATGACCACGATTGAAGGCGGAGCGCTTGCCATCAACGACCCTGTTTTATTGAAAAAAATTGACGGCATCCGTTTTCACGGCATCGAAAGAGACACACAGGGAGGCATGGATGTGACCGCGTGGGGCGGCAAAATGAATATGCCGGACGTTGGCGCGGCACTGGGTTTGGTGCAATTGAAGAAACTGGACGGTTTTAACCAAAAACGTCGAGCGCTGGTTCAACGTTATTTACAGCAACTTCCACAACATGACGCCTTGGTGTTGCCTGCCGATGTGGAAGGTCATAGCTGGCATATGTTCTGTATTCTGCTCGATTGGGAGAAAATAGGCCTGAATCGTAACCAGGCTCTGGAAGTGCTCAAGCAGCAATCCATCGCTGCGGGCATCCATTATCCGGCTATCCATCTGTTCTCGCTTTATCGCCAATATGGCTATAAGCCCGGTGATTTTCCTAATGCCGAGAGAATCGGCGAGCAAACTTTGACGCTTCCGTTATTTCCAAGCATGGAAGAAAAAGATGTCGACCAGGTTTGCGCGGCAATACTGTCGTTACTGAATGGCTCTTATTAATGAAGGGTACGCTTGCGCACCACTGAATAGCACTTACTTTTCATTTACTATTTTGCCTAGTGTACGTCTTCAATCAATATTTAAAGTATGATTTGCGCCTATGAAAACACCAATGAAGTTATCGCTGAGTAATGAAGATAAATTAACATTGGAGTACGGGGTTAAACGCAGAGCAACCGGAACCAAACAGATGACTATGATTTAAAATAGCGACAACCTCACCATTAGCTTGCCTTAACAAAGCAGTTGGATTTTTCTTTATCCAGAAATACTTGTAGAAAAATGAAACTAATACCGGTCGCATAAGCATACTAACTAAACATCAGGCATCGGTGCAAAAAAACCACCACTGGTTGTTTTGCACCAACCATTCCCTTGCTTGATTCAGTTACGAAATAAAAAGTTATTATTGCGTTTCATAATGTTATAAAACACATATATCAGTTGGTCTTATAATTGCTAGAAATCCCGTGGAAGCTTTATGCCTATACAAACTTGTTTTTGCTCTTAACGTGAAAAACCGCACGAAGTATTTTTCTGAATAGGGGCAAGAAGCCGTATGCTTGCTAGGATTATACTTCAGAGTTTAATCCGCCAAACTTAAAACCATATCCTCCTAATCTAAATGACGAACAATTTTGAAACACCGGAAGTATCCATCGTTATCCCAGTCTATAACGAAGAAGCCGTTTTATCGTTACTGTTTGAAAGACTTTACCCCGTACTGGAAAACCTTAAGCACCGCTACGAAGTCATTTTTGTCGATGACGGTAGCCACGACCACTCGGCCGCATTGCTCCGCAAGCAGTTTCAACTGTTTCCCGACACTACCCGCGTCGTGCTCCTGCGCGCCAACGCCGGACAACATGCGGCGTTGATCGCGGGTTTTGAACGGGCCAGAGGGACCTATATCCTTACCCTCGATGCAGACCTGCAAAATCCCCCTGAAGAAATCCCCAACCTGCTGCTGAAAATGGATGCAGGGTATGATTATGTCGGAACTATCCGGCGAGAGCGTAAAGATAGTCTCTGGCGGCATTGGGCTTCATTGGCGATGAACCGCTTACGCGAAAAAATTACCCGTATTCACATCACCGACCAGGGCTGCATGATGCGGGGTTATCACCGCGACATTATCAATGCAGTGTTAGCAACCACGGAAACCAATACCTTTATACCGGCGCTGGCCTATCTTTATGCCGGGAATCCGACAGAAATTGTTATTAGCCATGAAGAGCGTGCGGCCGGGGAGTCGAAATATTCGCTGTTCAAGTTAATCCATCTCAATTTCGATTTGATGACAGGTTTCTCCATTGCTCCTTTGCAGGCATTTTCCTTGATCGGCATCAGCGTTTCGTTATTCTCGCTGCTCTTTGTAGCTTATTTGGGATGGCGCAGACTGACCGTTGGACCTGAAGCGGAAGGTGTCTTTACGCTGTTCGCCATCGTGTTTTTCTTGATCGGCATTCTATTATTCGGCATCGGCCTGCTGGGCGAGTACATTGGCCGGATTTACTCCCAAACCCGCTCGCGTCCACGTTATCTGGTCAAAGCTGTGCTGGACAATAGCAAAACACAGCAATCGGGCGATCAGCTTTGATGAAGCCGTCAGCCGTTGTTTTTGCCTACCATAACATTGGCGTTACCGGCATAGAATGCCTGTTGCAAGCCGGAGTCGAGATTAAACTGGTAGTTACACACCAGGATGACCCCGAGGAGAATATCTGGTTTGGCAGCGTTGCCGAATTGGCAAACAGGCACCGAATCCCTGTCATAACACCGGAGAATCCCAATCAGGCGGAAGTGATCAAACACATTGCCGACCTTAATCCGCAATGGTTTTTTTCCTTTTATTACCGGCACATGTTGAGTCCCGAGCTGCTGGCGATCCCAAGCCGAGGCGCTTATAACCTGCACGGCTCGTTACTGCCGAAATACCGGGGCCGCGCGCCGGTTAATTGGGCAGTTTTGCATGGCGAATCGGCAACCGGCGTCAGTCTTCATCAAATGGTGGAAAAACCCGATGCAGGTTCGCTGATTGATCAGGAATCAGTCGTCATTTTGCCGAACGATACCGCGCATGATGTGTTCTTAAAACTTACACCAGCCGCAAAAACGCTGTTGACCCGCTGTTTACCTTTATTGCTTGACGGCAAGATAGAACCCAAACCACTGGATCTTAGCCAAGGCAGTTATTTCGGGGGACGCAAGCCGGAACACGGCCGTATTGACTGGCAGCAGTCGGCTTGGGCTATCCATAATCTGGTCAGGGCCGTTGCACCACCTTATCCGGGTGCATTCTTCGATAACAACGGCAAGCGTTTTTTCCTGCTCGGCAGTCATTACAACGATGAAACCGCTGTGAACTCGGGCAAAGTATGCATCTATTGGACGGACGGTTATTTTTATGCCGACTGCGCAGATAACAAACGCTTCCGTATCGAACAACTTAGCCATAACGGAATCTCACTGGATCAAGCCGCTTTCAAAGCCCTAATCAATGATGAACAGTTATTTCCAACCATAAACGACTAACATTTTTTTTAATATAACCCCTCAGGAACTTATGAACGTACTCATACTGGGTGTAAATGGTTTTATCGGCCATCACCTTTCAAAGCGCATACTCGAAACTACCGATTGGCATGTCTACGGCATGGACATGCAATCCAACCGGGTCGAAGCATTCCGCGACAATGAACGCTTCCATTTCTTTGAAGGCGATATCACCATTAATCATGAATGGATGGAATATCACATTAAAAAATGCGACGTGATTCTGCCGCTGGTTGCTATCGCCACGCCTGCGACTTATGTGACCCACCCGCTGGCGGTGTTTGAACTGGATTTCGAAGCCAACCTACCGATTATCCGCGCCTGTGTGAAATACAGAAAACGCGTATTGTTCCCTTCGACCTCAGAAGTGTACGGCATGTGCAAGGACGATGAATTCCATCCTTATGAATCCGAGCTGGTCTTGGGGCCGTTGAACAAACCGCGCTGGATTTACTCTTGCTCTAAACAATTGCTGGACCGGGTCATCTGCGCTTACGGCCAGGAACAAGGCCTTGATTACACTCTATTCAGGCCTTTTAACTGGATTGGACCAGGCCTCGACAGCATCCATACGCCAAAAGAAGGCAGTTCACGCGTAGTAACTCAGTTCCTGGGCCATATCGCCCGAGGCGAATCCATTAAGCTGGTCGACGGAGGACAACAACGCCGCAGCTTTACTTTCGTCAGCGACGGTATCGATGCTTTGGTGCGCATCATCAAAAATGAAGGCGGCAAAGCGACCGGCAATATCTATAACATCGGCAATCCGGTGAACGACCTATCAATCAGGGAACTTGCCGAACTGATGCTGAAAATCGCCAAGGAACATCCCGAATATAAAGAACTGGCTGCCAAAGTCGAATTAATCGACACCAGCGCCAATGAATACTATGGTGCAGGCTACCAGGACGTTAAAACCCGTGTGCCCTGGATTAACAACACCATGGAAGACCTGGGCTGGAAACCGGAAATCAGCGTAGAAGACGCATTACGCAAAATCTTCGATGCTTACAGTCATGAAGTTGCAGCCGCGAGAGAACTGATTGATCAAGACTCAACACTATGAAAATCGCGCTGAAAGTCGATGTGGATACACTGCGTGGTACGCTTGAAGGCGTGCCCGCATTGCTGGAGCTGTATCAACGCTACGGAGTGAAAGCCACCTTTCTTTTCAGCCTCGGCCCCGACCATACCGGTCGGGCGTTGCGCCGGATATTCAGGCCCGGATTTTTCAGCAAAGTTCAACGTACCTCGGTGCTTAGTCACTACGGTCTAAAAACCTTGCTCTACGGCACCTTGCTTCCCGGCCCGCATATCGGCCGCCGGGGCCGCGCCATCATGCGTCAAGTCGAACAGGCCGGACATGAAATAGGCGTTCATTGCCACGACCACATCCGCTGGCAGGATTTTGTCGCCAACCGCGATGCCGAGTGGACCCGAAATGAAATGCAGGCGGGCATTGATTCGTTTCAGGAAATATTCGGCCATCAGCCTTCCGTGCATGGCGCAGCCGGCTGGCAGCTGAACAAACATACGTTACAACTAGAACAACAACTGGGTTTTCGTTATGCCAGCGATTGCCGCGGCCAGTCTCCGTTTATTCCTCAGATGGAAGGCGAGACCTTCCAATGCCCGCAAATTCCCACCACCCTGCCGACACTGGACGAACTGCTCGGCTGCAACGGCATCACCGAAGCCAACGTACATGAAGCGGTATTCGCCGCCAGCCGCAAGCCCGCCCCGGAAGGCCATGTCTATACCTTGCATGCGGAACTGGAAGGCATGAAATTGCTGCCGGTCATGGAAAAACTACTGCAATTGTGGCAAAAAGCCGAAGATGACATCGGTACGCTGGCAGATTATGCCGCCGACCTTGATACCGCGACATTGCCTTGCCATGAACTGGTTATGTCAGAAATAGAGGGGCGTTCCGGTGTATTGGCTGTGCAAGGCAAAAAGATCGGCTCATAGGCCGCGAAGCCTATTTGAGCGGCTGCGAAAAGGGGCGTTTTGCACACACCGCACGAATCTGCTACTGAACTGACGCACCCCAGGGTAAGGGGTAGAGCGTTAACGAAACCCATCAAAAACGTCACATACGGTTAGATGATGGGTTCACTGCGTTCTACCCATCCTCCTACGCGCTATTATTCAACACTGGAAACCCTACGTTTATGAGTTCAATTAAAGCACACTGCAATGTATGTAGTGGGGAAAAAAACCACGAAGTACTCCACAAAGAAAAAACATATTGGGATGACTACGAATGTGGCATGGAAGGCAATGACACATACGAAACACTCAAATGCATGGGGTGCGAAAGCATCAAATTGCGCCATGTATCTCTTTTTGTCTATCAAGGCGAAGAACCAGAAAAAACAATCAATTATTTCCCGCCCAAAATATTTCGACAACAACCAAACTGGATCAATCAGATTTGGATTTTTGACCATTTCGTAAAAACGCTCATAAAAGAAATATACATAGCCCTACAAAACAACTTACCTAACCTAGCGGCAATGGGTGTACGGTCGCTAATCGAAAAGGTGATGATCGATAAAGTAGGTGACAATGGAACATTTAAACAAAACATCGCCAAATTCGAGGAACTCGGCTATGTATCGAAATTTCAACGAGAACATCTTGAGGCAATTCTTGACGCAGGTCATGCAACCATTCATAGGTCATACTCTCCAACAACTGAAGACGTGATAACCCTAATAGATATTACAGAACACATAATCAAAACCATCTATCTTCACAAAAACAAAATTGAACAACTAAAAACGCGAGTACCTTCAAGAGAGCCTAAGAAAAAAGACTAGCTTATCATTACCAATCAAACAAAATAGTTTGTAGGCCGGAATAAGCCTGTTTGAGCGGCAGCGAAAACGGGCTTATTCCAGCAAACACTCTGCGAATCTGCCGGAAACGCCACCTCACTCTACACTTTTACGCAACAGCCGGCTTCAACATCGAAGTTTTCCCCACCATAACATCCACCGCTTTCAACAACCTTTTAAAAACTGACTGTTGTAGATAAGGAATATTATGTTTTTTACACAATGCCATGACTTGCGGTTGAACTTTTTGATATTGACTTAACGGCATATCCGGCCACAAATGATGCTCGACTTGATAATTCAACCAGCCGTAAAAAAAATCATTCAAATTAGAGCCCGTCGGATAATTGACCGATCCTAAAATCTGCCGCAGGTAAAATTCGCCTTTGCCTTTGGCTTTTTCGTCAAACATCATCACATCATCTCCGGCATGATTTGGGATCATCACCAGAAAACTGTGCATATTGGTAAAAATTTCCGCCAGAATTGAATTAATCAATACACTGATAACGGCAAAACTGCCTAATGGGGAAAACAGCAAAGGCAGCAACACAAAGCGATAGGCGATGTAAGGCAAAATGCTATGCAGCCATAATCCTCGGCCCTGCTTGGTAAATAAACTCCATGCCCCGAGGCGGGTCATCACAGGTTCAAGCTCTCTCTGCTGTCTGGCGGAATTTAAGCGTAATTCCTTATGGGTTCTGGGCGTGTAATAGCTAATCTTCCAAATCCCGGAAAAAAGCGCCACTATCACATAGCGTTGCCACATCGGCAGGTTTGATTGCCTTAACCATTCCATATTGTGTTGCGCATTATTGGGATCGGCTTTTTCACCCAAACTATAATGGTGCAATACGTCATGCTCATGATGCCAGCCCTCGACAGTAAACCAGTCCGGCCAGTCCATAAACCGTCGCCAACCTTGTGCGAACTTTTTGCTGGTGTAATTTTTATCGACACCTTTAAGTTTGTCGTAAGCTCTATGAACAATCGGATGCCCTACTTGTGTCCAGCGCGTGAAACTGCCTTGGCTGATTAACAGCGCGGAAATCGGATTGGGAAAAACCCAAGCCGTGCCATAGCCGAGAATGGAACAAATTTTTCCCCAGCGCTCCATTCTTGTTAAATGCTCAAAATCGCCAATATCGATATTGGCTAAAGCTTGTTGGTGAATTTCGCCGATGTCTTTGGCCAATTGCTCACGATCTACCGATTGATAACTGTGTAAACTCAAAACTTGCTGCCCCTGTAAGTGCAATGGTGGGAGGTTGAATAACTTCACTGCCGTGAAGTTTATGATGGTCAAAAAGCCATGCAGAATATGGCTTTATCAATCGCTTTTCAAACTATATTATCGTTCTGTCGCTCGACGGCACTATCACAGTTAGCTGTCATCTTTAAATAAACCCATATGCTCTCAGGGAGGCTGAGCAAAAACTTCATGTCTTCGGATGATCTATAAAATCCGATTTACCGCCAACCTTAGCTCTCCAGTCAAAAACCGATATTTGTGTTGTATAATCCCAGTTAAACGACCCATCTTGTAGCGCCCTATTTTTTCGACCTGCTCAAGATATTGTTCTATCTAACAAATAACGGAGTTAAGTTATGGACTATTCAATAGAAACCGCGCCACTCGAAGAACTGCAATGCGACTGCATTATTGTCGGCATTTATCAAGACCAACAGCTCAGCCCATCGGCAACTGTCCTTAACAACAGCACCAACGGACTTATTGATAACATCGTCAACCGAGGCGACCTGAGCGGCAAAAACGGCGAAACCGTATTAATCAACGCGATTCCAAACAGCAAGATTGAGCGAGTGTTGCTGGTCGGACTGGGCGAAAACAAACCGTTATCCGGCAAAAACTACAAAAAAGCGCTTCTTGCCGCCATCAATAGCCTGAAAAAGCCGCAAATAAAATCGGTCGTTTGTTGCTTGGCGGAATGTGAAGTTGAAGGCCGTGACTCGCAGTGGAAATCCCGACATATCATCGAAGTTTTTAGCGACGCCATTTATCAATTCATCCAAACAAAGTCGGATAAAGAAACCGAAAGCAAGATTGAAAAAATTTCCGTTTCCTCCACTGAAACCGGCCGCGCTTTGGCCCATGCAGGCTTGCTGCAAGGTAAGGCTGTTGCCGAAGGCATGGATTTGGCCAAACATTTGGCCGACTTACCGGGTAACATCTGCACCCCGGCCTATCTTGCCGAACAGACGATTGAACTGGGCAAAAAATACCCCAGTCTGGCTGTCAAAGTAGTAGAAGAACCCGAAATGGCGGCGCTGGGCATGGGTGCACTTCTGTCTGTCTCGCGCGGCAGCCGTCAACCCGCAAAATTAATTACTTTGGAATATCAAGGCGGCGAGAAAAACGCCAAGCCTATCGTACTGATCGGTAAGGGCCTGACTTTTGATGCGGGCGGCATTTCATTAAAGCAGGCGCCCGGCATGGATGAAATGAAATACGACATGTGCGGCGGCGCGACCGTTCTAGGCACGTTGCTCGCAGCTGCTCAATTGCAACTGCCGTTGAATATTATCGGCCTGATCCCATCATCGGAAAACCTGCCCGATGGCGATGCCAACAAGCCGGGCGACATTGTAACCAGCATGTCCGGCAAAACCATTGAAATACTGAATACCGACGCTGAAGGCCGCCTACTGCTTTGTGATACTTTAACCTACGCGGAACGTTACAACCCCGAGGCAGTGATCGACATTGCCACCTTGACCGGCGCATGCGGAATCGCTTTGGGACGCGTGGTCAGCGGTCTGCTCGGCAACGATGACGCTTTATGCAACGAGCTGACAGCGGCCGGCGAAATCGCCAATGACCCCATCTGGCGCTTACCGCTGTGGGAAGAATACCAGGAACAGCTTAAATCCAATTTTGCCGATATGGCCAACGTCGGCGGCAAAGATGGCGGCACCATTACCGCTGCCTGCTTTCTGGCACGGTTTGCCGAGAAATTCCATTGGGCGCACCTGGACATTGCCGCCACCGCCTGGCGCACCGGCCAAACCAAAGGCGCGACCGGTCGCCCTGTATCGTTATTAAGCCAATATTTAATTAACCGCGCGCATACGTCACAGAACATCAGTGGCTGAAGTCAGCTTTTACATACTGCCGACAGAATCGCTGGACGACAGGTATCTGTTCGCCTGCAAACTGATTGAAAAAGCCTATCGTAGCGGCAGTTTTTGTTATGTGCTCACCGATTCTGCCGAACAGAGCCGAATCATAGACGATCTGCTCTGGACGTTCAGGGCAGGCAGTTTTATTCCGCACCAGATATACACCGGGGAGTTGCCCGAGATTGAGCAAGTCATCCTGATCGGCTCGCTGAATGCGCCCGAGCACTGGCAAAAAGTCCTGTTCAATCTGT
Source organism: Methylobacter sp. (assembly GCA_036560465.1). Lineage (GTDB taxonomy): Bacteria > Pseudomonadota > Gammaproteobacteria > Methylococcales > Methylomonadaceae > Methylobacter_A. The sequence continues at coordinate 197,614 of DATBRD010000016.1, read as the reverse complement.
CTTCGCACTATCCTGACTTAGGGCCGCAAACCGAGCGCATTCTTGAAATACTGGATAACAGTGAAACGACCAAAGCAGCGGGCAGAGACCGCTATCGCCAATATCAGCAGTCAGGCATGAAGGTTATTACCCATAAAGACTGGTAACAAATAAATCATCATACGCATCAACTTTTACAAAAATAAAGAGCCCCATCCATGGAAAAAACTTACGCCCCGCATTCAATTGAACAACGCTGGTATCAAACCTGGGAAGAAAAAGGTTATTTTGCGGCCAAACCGGACGGTGAATCTTATTGCATCATGATCCCGCCGCCGAACGTTACCGGCAGTTTGCATATGGGCCACGCGTTTCAGGATACCATCATGGACGCCTTGACCCGCTACCACCGCATGAAAGGCTACAGTACTTTGTGGCAGCCGGGCACCGATCATGCAGGTATTGCTACGCAAATGGTGGTAGAGCGCTTATGCAATGCGGAAGGAAAAACCCGCCATGATTATGGCCGGGAAAAATTCATCGAAAAAATCTGGGAATGGAAGGAAGAATCGGGCGGCACGATCACTCGTCAGTTGCGGCGCATGGGCTCTTCGCTGGACTGGGACAAGGAGCGCTTCACGATGGATGAAGGCATGTCCGATGCGGTGCAGGAAGTGTTCATACGCTTGTATGAAGAAGGCCTGATTTATCGCGGCAAGCGCCTGGTCAACTGGGATCCGGTCTTGCATACCGCCGTTTCCGACCTGGAAGTGCTGTCCGAAGAAGAAAACGGCTCCATGTGGCATTTGCGTTATCCGCTGTCGAACGGCCAAGGACATCTGATCGTCGCTACGACCCGTCCTGAGACCATGCTTGGCGATGCTGCCGTTGCAATTCATCCCAACGATGAACGCTACAAGCATCTGCTCGGCGAGTTTGTGGAGCTGCCGCTGACCGGTCGCCGCATACCGATTATTGCCGATGAATATGTCGATCCTGAATTCGGCACCGGCTGCGTCAAGATTACTCCGGCCCACGATTTTAACGATTACGAGGTTTGGACCCGCCATCGTCATACTTCGGTTATTCAGGATTTACCGCATGGCGGCTTGATTAATATTTTAACTGTCAACGCAAGCATCTGTAACGATGCGTTAGTCCCTGGTAAATATCAAGGCCTTGACCGCTTTGAGGCACGTAAGCAGATAGTTGCCGATCTTGACGCCGCAGGCTTGCTGGAAAAAATTGCCGACCACAAATTGATGGTGCCGCGCGGCGACCGCACTAACAGCGTGATCGAACCCTTTTTAACCGACCAATGGTATGTCAAGGTCGCGCCGCTGGCCGAACCTGCGATTGCCGCCGTTGAAAACGGCGACATCAAGTTTGTGCCGGACAATTGGAAAAATACCTATTTCGAATGGATGCGCAATATTCAGGACTGGTGCATCTCGCGGCAAATCTGGTGGGGACACCGTATCCCGGCTTGGTATGACGAATTGGGCAACGTTTACGTTGGCAACTCCGAGCAGGACATCCGCGCCAAGCATAACCTGCCCGCCGACTATGCGCTTAAACAGGACGAAGACGTGCTGGATACCTGGTTTTCTTCCGCGCTGTGGCCGTTCTCGACGCTGGGTTGGCCGGAGCAAACCCCGGAATTGGCCAAGCATTACCCAACCAGCGTACTGGTGACCGGCTTTGACATCATTTTCTTCTGGGTTGCCCGAATGATCATGATGGGCCTGAAATTCCAAGGCGAAGTGCCGTTCAGGGAAGTTTACATCCACGGCTTGGTGCGCGATGCGGAAGGGCAAAAAATGTCCAAATCCAAAGGCAACGTGCTCGACCCAATCGACATCATCGATGGCATAGACCTGGATGCGTTAGTCGCGAAACGTACCTCCGGCATGATGCAGCCGCATTTGGCAAAGAAAATCGAACAGGATACCCGCAAACATTTTCCGGACGGAATCCAGTCATACGGTACCGATGCACTGCGTTTTACTTTTGCATCACTAGCATCGACAGGGCGGGATATTCGTTTTGACTTGGCCCGTACCGAAGGTTACCGCAACTTCTGCAATAAACTCTGGAATGCGGCGCGTTATGTGTTGATGAATACCGAGGAGCAAGATTGCGGCTTATCCGGCGCGCCCTGCGAATATAGCCAAGTGGATCGCTGGATTACTTCCCGACGGCACCAAGTAACTGCCGTAACCTCCAACGCGATCGACAACTACCGTTTTGACCTGGCTGCTCAAGCTATTTATGAGTTTACCTGGAACGAATACTGCGACTGGTATCTGGAGTTGGCAAAAATATCCCTGCAATCGGATGATGAGGCGCTACAACGCGGTACACGTAAAACCTTGCTGACGGTTTTAGAGTCGATTTTGCGTTTGGCGCACCCGATCATGCCGTTTATTACCGAAGAAATCTGGCAGCGGGTCGCGCCATTGGCGGGAATTGAAGCGACTACCATCATGTTGCAACCTTACCCGGTTGCCGATGAAGCGCAAATCGACGACAACGCGATTGCCGAAACCAACTGGGTGATGAACTTTATTCTGGGTGTAAGACGCATTCGCGGCGAAATGAATATCGCCCCGAGCAAGCCGCTGCCAGTATTGTTGCAAGACGGCTCGGATGCTGATAAGAAGAGCTTAGCCAACAATCGGACTTATTTGCAAAAGCTGGGCAGACTGGAATCCATCACTTGGCTAGACAGTGATGAAACTACGCCGGAATCGGCGATGGCGTTAGTTGGCGAGATGAAGATCCTGATTCCCATGGCCGGCTTGATCGACAAGGAAGCGGAGCTGGCGCGACTGGAAAAGGAAATACAAAAAATCCATAACGATCTGCCCAGAGTCGAAGGCAAGTTAAATAATCCGGCGTTTGTCGATAAAGCGCCGCCGGAAGTTATTGATAAGGAAAAAGCCAAGCTGACCGATTTACGTTCAATGCTGAACAACCTTGAAGAACAACAACGCAAAATCCGGGCTTTATAAAGAAAAACAGGCACGGCTGCTGGAGCGGATAGATTCGTCCTTGCAGCCTTGTATTTTTAATCTATATTTGTCTAAACAACTGACAAAACAATCATTCTATGAATACCGCATCAAAAGATTTACATTTTAGTGGCCTTACACGGTGCTTGATTGCGAAAGGTCTGCTAACTGAGGCGGATGCGCAAATTCATAGCCAGGAAGCGCAAAAAAACCAAATCCCCCTAATACGCTACCTCGTTAGCAATAAGCTCATTGACAGCAAAGCATTGGCTACTCAAGCCTCGATTGAATTTGGCGTACCTTTTTTTGACCTGGATGCCTTTGACTGCCGCAGGCTTCCTGTCAATCTGGTAGGAGAAAAGCTGATCCGCAAATGCCATGCGCTGCCTCTATTTTCCCGGGGCAAAACACTGTTTGTCGCCGTATCAGACCCGACCGACTTTCGCGCTCTGGATGACTTCAAGTTTCACAGTCGTCTTAATCCCGAGGCCATTCTGGTCGAAGAAGACAAGCTTATCAAAGCCATTGAGGCCGCCCTAGAGGCCGCCGATAACTCAATGACTGATATGCTTGATGAGGATCTGGACAATCTGGACATCACCGGGGGGGAAGAAGATACCTCTAAAGCCGAAGTTACTTCGGATATTGATGACGCGCCGATTGTTCGTTACGTCAACAAAATACTGTTGGATTCTATTAAACAAGGGGTATCCGATATACACATGGAGCCCTACGAAAAAATTTTCCGCATCCGCTATAGATCAGACGGCATACTCCGCCAGGTTGCCACACCGCCTGCCAGTATTGCCAACAGGCTGGTATCCCGCCTGAAGGTCATGTCTAAAATGGATATTGCCGAACGCCGGGTTCCACAGGATGGCCGTATCAAAATGACCTTATCCAAGAATCGTGCCATTGATTTCCGGGTCAATACCTGCCCTACCCTGTTCGGCGAAAAAGTCGTATTGCGTATTCTGGATCCCACCAGCGCCCAGTTGGGTATCGAAAAACTGGGTTTTGAACCGGAACAACAAAGGATTTTCCTTGAAGCCATTAACAAACCCTACGGTTTAGTACTGGTGACCGGGCCAACGGGTAGCGGTAAAACAGTTTCGCTCTATACCGGCCTCAATATTCTTAACACCATGGAGCGTAATATCTCCACAGCCGAAGACCCTGTGGAAATTACCGTAGAAGGCATCAACCAGGTCAATATGAACCCTAAAGCGGGCCTGACCTTTGCCAGTGCTTTACGTGCCTTTTTGCGGCAGGATCCTGACATCATCATGGTGGGTGAGATTCGAGATTTGGAAACCGCCGAAATCGCCGTTAAAGCCGCACAAACAGGGCACTTGGTATTATCAACGCTGCATACTAATGACGCGCCGCAAACCTTGAATCGACTTCTGCAAATGGGCATCCCTCCGTTCAATATTGTCTCAGCGGTCAATTTGATTATGGCGCAGCGTTTGGGCCGACGGCTCTGCGAACATTGTAAAGTCCCCGCTGATTTGCCCGATAAGGTCCTCCTCACTGCCGGGTTTAAAGAAGAAGAGTTGCGCGACCTTAAAATATTCAGTGCTGTGGGTTGTGAGCATTGCACGAACGGCTATAAAGGTCGGGTCGGTGTTTATCAAGTGCTGACGCTGACTGAGAAAATGCGCTCACTCATCCTCAACGGTGGTAATACCGACCAACTGGCAGAGTGCGCCCTGGCTGAAGGTTTTAATGATTTGCGTAGATCAGGACTCAACAAAGTACGCATGGGTATAACCAGCCTGGAAGAAATTGACCGAATCACCAAGGAATAAACATGGCAGAGCAAGCTGAACAAATAGATTTCATCTGGGCAGGAATCGGCAAAAACAAGCAAAAAAGCGGAGGAATAATCTCGGCAAAAAGCGAAGCTATTGCGAAAGCCGAACTGCGGCGGCAAGGTTATCGCGTTACTAAATTCAAACAAAAGCCCAAACCGTTATTCTCTGCAAAAGTCCAAACTATCACGCCGGGCGATATAGCCATTTTTGCCAGACAACTAGCCACTATGCTTAAAGCGGGCGTTCCTTTGGTTCAATCATTCGATATTGTCGGCAAAGGCCACGACAATGCAAGCATGGAAGCGCTACTGTTGGGCATCAAAGCCGACATTGAAAGCGGCGACACTTTAGCCGAAGCCCTCAACAAACGGCCGCTGTATTTTGATGAATTATTTTGTAACTTGGTTGCAGCAGGTGAACAGGCCGGGGTGTTGGAAACGCTACTGGATAAGATCGCCTCCTACAAGGAAAAGACCGAGTCGATGAAGAAAAAGATCAAAAAGGCTCTGACCTACCCAATCGCGGTCATAGTCGTAGCCTTTATCGTCACCACCATTCTGCTGATTTTTGTGGTACCGGTTTTTGCCGACATGTTCAAAAGCTTTGGCGCAGATTTGCCCGCCTTCACCAAGATGGTGGTCGCCATGTCTGAGTGGATGCAGGCATGGTGGTATATCGTTGTTGGTATTGTTGTTGGCACCGTTTACGTGTTCAGCTATTTTAAAAAACGCTCCAGACCGTTTAATCACTTCCTGGATAAAACCCTGCTTAAATTACCCATAGTTGGGATTATTTTAAATAAGTCTGCGGTTGCGCGTTTTGCCAGAACCTTAGCAACCATGTCTGCCGCTGGGGTACCGTTAGTAGAAGCCCTGGAGTCGGTTGCCGGTGCCTGCGGCAACATTATCTATACCGAAGCCGTTTTAAAAATGCGTGAAGAAGTGGCTACCGGGCAAAGACTTCAGTTTGCCATGCAGCAAGTGGATCTTTGGCCGAATATGGTGATACAGATGGTAGCTATCGGCGAAGAGTCTGGAGCCATGGATTCCATGCTATTAAAAGTCGCCGATTTTTTTGACGAGGAAGTCGATAACCTTGTCGACAATTTGAGCAGCTTAATGGAGCCTATTATTATGTGTATTTTAGGTATTTTAGTCGGTGGCCTGGTTGTCGCCATGTATTTACCTATTTTCAAAATGGGCGCTGCGGTCGGCTAAGGTTGCATTAACTGTCAAAATAGTTCAAATTTATTAAACCCAACGCACGACTAAACAGTCTTTCAGCCCAGGGAAAGACTGTCGGGTTAAGCTTAAAAGTGCGCTCCTAAAATATCGACTCTCAAAAACACGCAGATGCAACAATTCAGTATACTTTTATCTACACCCGCTCTATTTTCAGCTCTAGCTGGTGTCATCGGCTTGCTTGTCGGGAGCTTTCTTAATGTTGTCATTTATAGATTACCGATCATGATGCAACGCGGATGGCGCAAGGAATGCCTGGAATATTTGCAAATAAGCCCGGAGGCGGTTGCCGGCGGCTCCGGGGATGCTGGAACAGTTGCCGAGAAGCCCTTCAACTTGGTTCTCCCCTTATCCCGCTGCCCCGGCTGCAATACGCCCATTAAGCCCTACCAAAACATTCCGATCATCAGCTATCTTTTTTTAAGAGGCCAATGCGCAGAATGTGGTTGCCGCATTTCGATACGCTATCCGATCATAGAAGCACTCACGGCGATAAGCTCATTCATAGTCGCATGGCATTTCGGCTACACACCCGAAGCTGCCTTTGCCTTGCTGTTGACCTGGGCATTGATTGCACTGACCTTTATTGATGTCGACCATCAGCTATTACCCGACTCCATTATCCTGCCCATGCTTTGGTTCGGGATGTGCCTAAGCCTTTTTAATGTCTATACTGATACCCACGCCAGTATTATCGGCGCTGTTGCCGGCTATCTTGCTCTTTGGGCCGTTTTCCATCTGTTTAAACTGGCAACGGGCAAAGAAGGCATGGGCTATGGCGATTTCAAATTGCTGGCTTTATTTGGCGCTTGGCTGGGCTGGCAATACCTGCCGATTATTATCTTGTTATCATCTCTAGTCGGAGCAGTCATTGGCCTCGGTATGATCATTTTTGTCAAACACGATCATAACGTCCCTATCCCTTTCGGCCCCTACTTAGCCGCTGCCGGCTGGATCGCGCTGTTATGGGGACATGACCTGAACCACCTCTATTTAAACACCGTAGGCTTATAAGATCATGCTGAAAGTCGGACTCACCGGCGGCATAGGCTGCGGGAAATCGACGGTTGCGAAGATTTTCGCTAACTTAAATGTCCCTGTGCTGGACGCTGACCAGGTAGCCCAGCAGCTGGTCGAAAAAGGACAGCCCGCCCTGAATCAGATACAACAGGTTTTTGGCACTGCTATACTCAACCCGGATGGTTCGTTAAATAGGAAGAATCTCAGGGAGCTGGTTTTTTCCGATATCAAGCAGAAACAGAAACTCGAATCGATACTTCATCCCTTAATCTACAAGAACCTACAAACAGAACTTGAACAACTGAATGCCCCGTACTGCATCATCAGTATTCCATTATTATTCGAAACTGCCATGACACATTTTGTTGACCGAATACTTGTTATCGATTGCCCCGTTGAAACACAGATTGAACGCGTCAAAACTCGGGATAATCTGACCGTTGAAAGAATACAATCCATAATTGATAATCAAGTATCGCGTGTATTCAGAAAAGCAAATGCCGATGATTTGATCGATAACTCAACTACTGATTATAGACTTGCAGAACAGGTAAAAAAACTGCACAATTTATATCTTTCATTAAGCGCTTGCCAGGATTAACTTGTCTGTGAACACCACGATTACCTATGAATTTCCACTCAATGAACGCATCCGGGTCTTCATACGGCTAGAACAGCTATTCCAACAATTCAGCCATTTCTTAACGGGAGAAACAGTTGCTGATAAACGCGCCGCTATTAATATTTTGCTTGATATCATGACAATTTTCAGGCGCAATGATTTAAAATCAGAAATATTAAAAGAGTTGGATCGTCACGCCAAGGTGCTAAATAAAATCGCTCATAATGAGGGTGTCGACAGCCAAAAACTGCAAGAACTGCTTAACAAATTAAATGAAACCAGCAAAAAACTTTATGACACTAGCGGTAAGATCGGCACTCGTGTCATGGAGAGCGACCTATTCCAAAGCATAGCTCAACGCAGTTCCATCCCTGGTGGAACCTGCTCTTTTGATTTACCCGAGTTCCATTACTGGCTGGAACAGGACGAAGCTATTCGATTAAAAGACCTGGAACACTGGAGTAGCCCATTTGCCGACATTCGTACCGCAATTGACTTGATCCTTAACTTTATTCGTAATTGCAGCTCACCCACTCAAGAAGTGGCGGAAGCAGGTTTTTTTCAATTTTTGCTGGACACTACCCAATCCCCTCAACTGCTTAAATTAAGCCTGGATAAATCTATACACTGCTTTGCAGAAATCAGCGGCGGCAAACACCGTTGCACTATCCGGTTTATGGTGCCATCTTCCGATAACAAGCGCCCGACACAAAGCCCTGATGACATTCCTTTTGCCTTGACCTGCTGCCTTTTCTAATGCCGTCCTCCACTAAGCCGCTCATTGTTAAATGTCCTAACTGTGGACGCCCCGTGCCTTGGGTTCCTGAACAACAATACAAACCATTCTGTTCTGAACGTTGTAAATTGATTGACCTAGGAGAATGGGCAATGGAAGAAAAGAGGATTCCCGGACAATCCGTGTCACAGGAAAACGATGACGAGGACGATACTTTTTTTCACTAACCGAGTATCACCAACGGCTCGACAAGACTCGCCCGATTACAAACTGCTCGAAGCTCATACTTATGATGATCCAGACTACCGCTAGCCTAGTCGAGCTCATCCCAAAATGCCCACTCAAGCTTGGCTTTAGAGTCACCTCTTTGTATTGTCGTTCTATAGCTTTCTTTCCTCAATTAACAGCACATGACTTGGCGACAAAATTAGCGCCCCACTTGCTGCTAACATTACTGCCCGTAAAATCGAAATACTTTCCACGCTCCGTATAAAAACACTCAACCTGCCTAGGGCAGTCACTATAAGGAATCCTAATCATGGCTATAGAAATAGAACACAAATTTTTGCTTGCCAACGATGACTGGCGCAAGCAGGTTAGCCACTCGGTGAAATATCGGCAAGGTTATTTAAGCTCTCAGGCAACCAGCTCAATTAGGGTGCGGATCAGTGATGATCACGCTTGGCTAAATATAAAAACAGCGACTATTGGCACTCATCGGCATGAATATGAATATGAAATCCCGATGAGTGATGCAAACGAAATACTAGACAATCTTTGCAGAAAGCCACTTATCGAAAAAACTCGCCATTTCGTTACCCATGATGCCAATCTTTGGGAAATAGATGAGTTTGAAGGTGACAATCAAGGTTTGATAGTTGCTGAAATCGAATTAGACGAAACAGGACAATCTTTCTCAAAACCGTCTTGGCTAGGCCTGGAAGTCACCAGCGATTTGCGTTATTACAACAATAATATCGCCATTCACCCATATTCAGAATGGCGCTAATAGTAAATATTTCATACACATATTGAAATATTATGAGTTTTACTCTATATTTTCAGTATGAAAAAATTATTTTTTGTTGTTTTATTGCTACTATCAACCCAATGTTTTTCGGAGAGTCTTGAAGACTCCATAAAAAACATTGAAGCCGAATGGGCGTCTATTTACTACAGTACCCCCAAAAGCAAACAAGGACCTGCTTATGCTCAACTGTTGACCAAGACTACAAATTTGGTCCGACAATACTCCAACGCCGCCGAACCTCTTTTCTGGCAGGCCGTGGTAAAGGCGACCTATGCCGATCAGCAAGATCCCTTTTCTGCGCTTAGCGCTATTCATGAGGCTCGTGATTTACTGATTAAAGCCATTAAAATCAACCCGAAAACCATGGATGGGTCAGCCTATGTGACTTTAGGCACACTTTATTATATGGTGCCCAAATGGCCGGTCTCGTTTGGCGATGACGATACCGCCAAGCAAATGCTGGAAACCGCGCTTAAAATCAATCCAAACGGCATTGATACCAACTATTTTTACGGTGAATTCCTATTGCTACATAACAAGCTCAGCGATGCGGCGATCTACCTTGAAAGAGCAACTTCTGCTCCGGCGCGCGCCGAACAACTTTATGCTGACAATCAACTAAAAGCGGAAGCAAAGCGCGCATTACAGAATACTCAAAAAGGAAAAATCAGCGACGAAAAAAGCATGCTTTTATCCGTCTTTAATCCGACAAGCGCAAAGTAAGCTTTATACCCACAATTGCACAATCCTGTTAAATGCCCCCCTTTAACAAACTCAGGATTCAATCATGTAATGCTTTCTGCTAGAATAATGCTCTAAATTAAAAATTAACTTTCGTGGTAAGAATTATGGCTTTTGTAGTCACCGAAAACTGTATTAAATGCAAATTTACTGATTGTGTAGATGTATGCCCTGTAGATTGCTTTCGTGAAGGCCCAAACTTTCTGGTTATTGATCCAGACGAGTGTATAGATTGCACGTTATGCGAACCTGAATGCCCTGCCAACGCAATTTTTGCGGAAGATGAAGTGCCAGAAGGACAAGAAAATTTTATCGCATTAAATGCAGAGCTATCTAAACAATGGCCTGTTATTACGGATGTAAAACCGCCTCTACCTGATGCTGATGACTGGAATGGTAAACCAGGCAAACTCGATCTGCTGGAAAAGTAAAACTTGTTTTATTGCCTGTTTCAGCGTTGCTCCTCGGCCTCTGCCGCTGACTAAAACAGCCACGCGGATACAGAGCAACAAGAATTGAAGTACACATACAAAACACCGCTCTCGTCTGGCTTTACCAAAAGATAGAGAACTTTGAAAAGAGCCGAAATGTCGGGCAACCACTTTTTACTACCTGACATTTCGGCTTTGGATGATAAGAGTTGTGGAACTACAAAACAGAAACAACTAAAGCAAACACAAAAACAAAAATCACAAAAAGCGCGAACATTCCTCTATTGGTCAACCGCGACCTTATCAACTTCAGTTCGGCCAACAGCTCATGCTTGATATCATCCGAATTAAAAATTCTTTTGCACCGCCCACGGAACGTTTTCATTTCCTCCTGCGCCTCCTGCTCGGCAATAATCTCGGTAATTTTTGAATAATAACTGCCGCATTCCGGACATTTCATATCATGATCATTACGTTCGTGACCACATACTGAACATTTATTCATCTTAATACTCCACAAAAATCATCTTTTCAAAATTCTTCAGCATACCGCCACGCTGCTCTTGCATCGCCTCGGCAACCGCTCCCTGCGTCGCCTAAAGCGCCTACTGTTGATGCTCTACTACACGCCATCCTTGGCATTATGCAATGCCCGGACATTCAGTCGTCAAACCGGTACGGCTCCATCTGAATGACTTCGACCCGCCGTCCCAGCATAATACAAACACCGTTATAACGCTCATTTCCGGTTGAAGAAAACTCAAACAAAAATATCCGTTGCACCCGCATTTTTCCGGTTTGATCCCTTTTTACCCAGATACTGTCTAAAGCAACATACCCATCCAGCATTTGAACTTCAAGATTCAGGCAATTCGCCCTGACAGCCTTAAGCGCAATCTCCTTCACTTGTTGCGCGTTAAACCAGTACAGGTATGCGCTTAGCAATAAAACTATTAAGATAAGGTCATCCAGCATTGTTTGTGATTTGGTGTTATTAAACAAAGTTTAGGCATACTGGCCTATTGTACTAAGATTTACCGGCAAACATTCTCGGCAATTTTTGCTGCATTGCCCCACCTCCTGCACGATCCACAGGAATATAGTGAATGCAGATATTGCGCGACTGCATAGATGCATGAGGTAAAGTAATTCAGCAAAAATTGCCGAGAAGCAAATATCTGCCTCTATAGTCGAAGGAGAAAAGCATGAATTTTCCCATTACCGGCGGCTGTCTTTGCGGCGCAGTCCGATATAACATCTTATCCAAACCCATCGGAGGCTTTAACTGCCATTGCCGAACCTGTCAAAAATCTATCGGAGCCCCCTATTTTGCAGGTATGTTTGTTCAGGCTTCCGCCTTGACTATAACCGGGAACTATAAAGAATACGCAACCATTGCGGCAAGCGGCCACACAGTTTACCGCGCCTTTTGCCCTGAGTGCGGGACCTCTCTGTTCGGCAGAAACAGCACCTTTACCGACATCAGACCGGTTGCCGCCGCAACTCTTGATGATCCAAGTATTTTTCATCCGCAAAAAGATATTTGGGTGGCAAATGCCCAGCCATGGGACTATATGAACCCAGATTTACCAAAATTTGACGGCAATCCCTGGCATTGAGATAAGCTAACTGCAATTTTTATTTATCTTGGAGACTTTATGAATTCCAGACAACTTAGCACCATCGAAATACAGCCCGAAGCAGCACATAAATATTCAGTAATATGGATGCATGGCTTAGGCGCGGATGGCCATGATTTTGAAAGCCTTATCCCCACACTGCATTTAGCCGCAGAAGCGAATATCCATTTCATCTTTCCCAATGCGCCTATTCAGCCTGTTACCATCAATAACGGAATATCCATGCGCTCCTGGTATGACATTTTGGATATGTCTATGGATCACAGAGTCGACATCGACGGCATTTATAAATCAGCCAGCTCGATTGAGCCCTTGATCTTGCAGGAAATTGACAAGGGTATTCCATCGACCAATATTTTATTGGCCGGGTTTTCTCAAGGGGGCGTAATTGCGCTTCATGCAGGACTAAGGCACCCACATAAACTGGCCGGAATTATCGCCCTGTCGACTTATTTACCTACCCTTGAGCAATTAAAAACCGAGCGTTCAGCGGCCAACAACGGCATACCGATATTTATGGCTCACGGCATCCTAGATCCTATCGTAGCAGTTGAATCCGGCAAGGCCGCATTTGACCAGCTAAAAGCTATGAACTACGATATTGAATGGCATGATTACGTAATGGAACATAGTGTTTGCATTGAAGAAATTGAACATATATCAGAGTTTATGAGTTCAATTTTTTATGACGTACAATCATAAGGCTTCTATGCAACGATGATAAATCATACCCGATCAACTCGCCCGGCAAAGGCCGTCCTTGCCGGGGCTTGAGTCTTAATCGAGTATAACTTTTGATGCGGGCTATGGGCGTTTTGTATGCTGCGGCGGTATATCGCGTCTTGTGGCGCCGGTATAAAGCTGCCTTGGCCGTCCTATTTTTTGATCCGGATCCGCTATCATTTCATCCCAATGGGAAATCCAGCCCACAGTTCGGCCCATCGCGAACATTGCGGTAAACATGTTGGTTGGAATGCCTAAGGCATGCAACACGATGCCTGAATAATAATCGACGTTCGGGTAAAGCTTTTTCTCGATGAAGTATTCATCTTCAAGGGCAATGCGCTCCAACTCCAGCGCCAGTTTAAATATTTTGTCATCATGCAGACCAAGCTCAGTAAGCACCTCATGACAGGTTTCGCGCATCAGTTTGGCGCGCGGATCATAATTTTTATAAACCCGGTGCCCGAAACCCATCAGCCTGAACGGATCGTTTTTGTCCTTGGCCTTGCTTATAAATTTGGAAATATTCGAAACATCGCCAATCTCCTCAAGCATGTTGAGTACGGCTTCATTGGCACCACCATGAGCGGCTCCCCAAAGACAGGCAATACCGGCAGTAATGCAGGCATAAGGATTGGCGCCACTGGAACCCGCCAAACGTACTGTTGACGTCGAGGCATTTTGTTCATGATCGGCATGAAGAATCAGGATTCTGTCCAGCGCTTTTACCAAGACGGGATTGGGCTCGAAATCGTCACAAGGCGTGCTGAGCATCATGCGCATAAAGTTTTCAACATAACTTAGCTTGTTTTGCGGGTACATGAACGGTAAGCCAGTGCTGTATTTATGGCACATCGCTACAATGGTCGGTACTTTGGCAATCAGGCGGATGGCGCTTAGGTCACGATCCTTCTTGGATTTAATGTCCAGCGCGTCATGATAGAACGCTGACAATGCACCGACGACAGCCACCATAATAGCCATAGGGTGGGCATCCCGACGAAAGCCTTTAAAAAAATTTGTCAGTTGATCATGCACCATTGTGTGCCTGGTTATGGTGCTTTCGAACCGCTGCATTTCTTCATTGCTGGGCAATTCACCGTTCAGCAACAAATAGCAAACTTCCAGAAAAGTACAATGCTCTGCAAGTTGCTCAATAGGGTAACCGCGATAAAGCAATATCCCTTTTTCACCATCTATATAAGTTATCGATGAACTGCAACTGGCTGTGGAAGTAAATCCGGGATCATAAGTAAACATGCCGGTCTTTTGATACAGAGCTTGGATATCTATTACATCAGGCCCCGTAGTTCCAGATAAAATAGGCAACTCACATAAAGACTGTGTTTTCTCATTTAAGGTAACACTGCGCAATTTAGTCATGGGTTCTTCTCGGTTTTGAAACATAGTCTGTAGCATCATCAGAAAGCCGACTAAACTGCGCAGTTTCACAGTTTAGCCGGCCACTTGAATGTGATTAATCTTGACTGGTATTTTAAAGGGAATTTGTTTATACAATAACAAACTCCGGAAAATCTTTATTCTCGGCAATTGCACCTGCATTGCTCTCGATCGCTGCTCCAGACGCGATTCTACCTCCTCCATCCGTGGAGTCGTACCTTCTGCCTCCATGCAGTCGTCGGCAACCGCTCCCTGCATAGCCTTAAGCGCCTACTGTTGGTGCTCTACCTCCTGCATCCTTGCAGTCGTCGGCAATTGCTCTTGCGTCGCCTCGGCAACCGCTCCCTGCGTTGCTCTACCTCCTGCATCCTTGCAGTCGTAAAGCGCCTACTGTCGGCGCTCTAGCTCCTGCATCCTTGCAGTCGTAAAGCGCCTACTGTCGGCGCTCTAGCTCCTGCGTCTTTGCAGTATATGAACGGCTATGCGGCTATTTAACCAAAGCCGCCCTATCTATAGCTTGTTTTGCTAATTCGGTCACCTTAGCCCAATTTTTTGATTTTACCACATCCACAGGCGCCAGCCATGATCCGCCAACGCAGGCCACATTGCTCAACTGTAAATAATTATTGTAATTTTCCGGTGAGATCCCGCCTGTCGGACAAAAAGTCACACTAGGAATAGGCCCTGCAATAGATTTTAGCATGGGTATGCCGCCTGCCGCTTCGGCCGGGAAGAATTTGAAATGATCCAACCCATACTCCATGCCCAGCATGAGTTCAGACAGCGTTGATATGCCTGGAATCAATGCTATATTTCCGTCGTTGGCGGCGGCCAGCAGCTTCGGTGTTAATCCGGGACTAATCGCAAAAACGGCACCCGCTTCTTCCGCTGCCTTTAGTTGTTCCGGCGTAGTAATAGTGCCTGCCCCGACAATCGCGTCTTTGACTTCCTGACTGATAAGCCTTACCGCATCAAGCGCTATCGGAGTACGCAACGTTATTTCCAACACGGTAATGCCGCCCGCGACCAAGGCTTTGGCCAGAGGAACAGCATCCTCCAGATTCTGGATGACCATCACAGGCATCACCGGGCAAGCATTTAAAATTGTGTTAGGTTGGATTTTCCAGTTATTTTTAGTCATTGTTTTACCAAATTTTTATAGTTATTAATCGGCAACAAACAGGTTGCAGGCGCCGGTTTCAGCAGAAGACGCGCCCAGACGAAAACCGCCGAATAATTCGCGGCCCATGCCGAAATGGTGACCCTTGGCGCTGTTCGCTGCCGGAATGCGGGCATTAAATTCATCCGCATCTACCAGCACATTGACCTCACCGGTCTGCGTGTTCAAATGGATGATGTCACCGGTACGCACTTTTGTTAACGGGCCGCCGTCTTCACACTCAGGACACATATGGATAGCTGAAGGTACTTTACCCGATGCGCCGGACATCCGTCCATCCGTAACCAAACCGACCTTGAAGCCTTTATCCTGCAGCACGCCCAGAGATGGCGTCAATTTATGCAACTCGGGCATACCATTGGATTTCGGCCCCTGAAAGCGCAGCACCACAATCACATCTTTCTCCATTTCGCCGCGTTTGAAAGCCGCAACTACATCGTCCTGGTCATCAAACACCATTGCAGGCGCCTCAACAACCTGATGCTTTTCAGCTACTGCAGAAACTTTGGACACCCCACGCCCCAAATTGCCGTGCATCACATGCAAGCCGCCACCGGCTGCAAAAGGCTTGGCGACGGTACTGATAACTTCCGGATCCAAGGAGGCTTCGGGACAAGGTTCCCAGATCAACTTACCGTCAACCAGTTTCGGCTCCTGATGATAGCTGTTCATACCGCGTTGATCGGCAACCGTCAGTATATCTTCATGTAACAGGCCGTTCTTCAACAGTTCGGCAATTAACACACCCATGCCGCCAGCGGCCTGGAAGTGATTGATGTCCGCCTGGCCGTTCGGGTAAATACGGGTTAACAACGGCACCACTCTGGATAGCTTGTCAAAATCGTCCCAATTGATAATGATACCGGCCGCACGCGCAATGGCGACCAGATGGATGGTGTGATTGGTGGAACCGCCCGTTGTCAATAAGCCGATGATCGCATTTATAATCGCTTTTTCATCGATCATATGCCCGATCGGACGGAAATCGCTGCCCATCGCAGTAAATTTCAAGACTTGCTTGGCCGCGGCTTTGGTCAATTCATCGCGCAGCGGCGTGTAAGGGTTGATGAACGAACTGCCCGGCAGATGCAGACCCATAATCTCAACCATCATCTCGTTGCTGTTTGCGGTGCCGTAGAAGGTACAGGTACCGGCACTGTGATAGGACGCGGCCTCGGACTCCAACAGTTCCTTACGGCCAACTTTGCCCTCGGCGTAAAGCTGGCGGATACGCACTTTTTCCTTGTTGGACAGACCGCTGGGCATCGGTCCCGCCGGTACGAACACGGCGGGCAAATGACCGAAACTCAACGCGCCGATCAGCAGTCCCGGCACGATTTTGTCGCAGACACCCAAGTACAGCGCACCGTCAAACATATTGTGGCTCAAACCCACGGCAGTCGCCATCGCAATCACATCGCGGCTGAACAACGACAATTCCATGCCAGGCCGCCCTTGCGTAACGCCGTCGCACATGGCCGGTACGCCCGCAGCAAACTGGGCAACGCCGCCGGCTTCCTTGATGGCGGCCTTGATCAGCGCAGGCGCGTCTTTATAAGGTTCATGCGCCGACAGCATGTCGTTATAAGAAGAGACAATCGCGATATTGGCCTTTTGCTGTCCGGTCAAATCGATTTTCTCACCGGCTCCGCAAGCGGCAAAGGCGTGAGCCAGATTGCCGCAAGCAAGCTCGGCGCGATGCGGCTCTTTCTTTGCAGCCGCATCAACACGTGCCAAATAGGCTGAACGAGTCTCGCGGCTGCGCTCAATTACTTCGTTAGTGACTTTTTCTAATACAGGATGCATTGTTGTTCCTTGCTGTAATGTTTGCACATCAAGATTCGGTTTATCAAAGCTTAATTCTGAACCTTCCCCGGCAGGTAGGGTACGCATCGCGTACCTTTATTGAGCTTGGAATGGTACTTGAAAAATGGTACGCGATGCGTACCCTACATAGCTATTAAATCTTGATGAGCGATAAGTATTTCTACGTTAATCTGAGCCAGATTAAGACATTAGCCTTACATTGATTTTTAGGCTTCGTCTTCCCAGGCTCGTTCATCTCTGGCAATTAATTCATTCGCAGCATCAGGTCCCCATGTACCCGCAGCATAGGGTTGCGGAGCGGCATCGATATGCGCCCACGCATCCTGTATAGAATCAATCCAGGTCCATGCTTGTTCAATTTCCTCCCGACTGAGAAACAGCGTGGGGTTGCCGCGCATGGCTTCCAGCACCAATTTCTCGTAACCGCCGAAAATTTTGCTGTTTTTAAAGGTTTCAAAAAAGCTCAAATCCAGCTTGGTTTTTTGCAGCTTAATGTTTTCGTCGATACCCGGTATTTTGTTGAGTATCTGGATTTCCACGCCTTCATTCGGCTGCAAATGGATGATCAGTTTATTTGATGGCAAATCTTGAAAGCTTTCTTTAAAAATGTTATGCGGCAATTGCTTAAAATTAACAACGATTTCAGTGCGTTTATATTTCATGCGTTTGCCGGTACGCAAATAAAACGGCACACCGGCCCAGCGCCAGTTATCGATAGCCACTTTCACGGCGACAAAGCTTTCCGTAGTGCTGTCAGTATTTGCCCCATCTTCTTCAAGATAGCCCGGCACCGGCTTGCCCTTGAGCTCTCCTGCCGTGTACAGTCCGCGAACGGTTTTCTGTGCGACATTTTCTCTGGTGATCGGCCGCAACGCGGAAAGAACTTTTATTTTTTCATTGTGGATGCTTTGCGCTTCCAAATTGACCGGCGGCTCCATCGCGACAAAAGTCAGAATCTGCAACAGGTGATTTTGCAGCATGTCGCGCAACTGGCCGGTTTTGTCAAAATAGTCCCAGCGTCCTTCAATACCGACTTCTTCAGCCACGGTAATTTGGATATGATCGATGGTATTGTGGTTCCAGTTAGTAGTAAAAATGGAATTGGCAAAGCGCAACGCCAATAAATTGAGTACCGTTTCTTTACCCAGATAATGATCGATGCGATAAACCTGTTTCTCGCTAAACACCTCGGCAACGGCATCATTAATGTCCTTTGAGGACTTGAGGTCGTGGCCTATCGGCTTTTCCATCACCATGCGCGATTCTTCATTCAGAACCCCGCATTTAGCCAAGCCCTGACAAATATTGGTAAACAAGAAAGGAGCAACGGCAAAATAATTCACCATAACCCTGGATTGGCCGTCAACAACGTTATTCAACAACTGATATTGATCCATCTGAGTTAAATCTATTTTCAAATATGAAAACCGCGCAGCATACCGAGCCCATATTTGTTCATCAATTGTTTCATTTAAAAACTCCTGCAAACTTTTATGGATGATTCCGACGAACCCTGAACTGTCGCTCTCGTGCTGATCTATGCCTATGATTCGGGTATCGGCTTCAATCAAATTGGCTTTTTCAAGCCGATACAAGGAAATGAGCAACTTGCGACGGGATAAATCGCCCAGAGCGCCGAAAATAACCAAGTCACAAGGTTTAAATGCTGTTTGTTCGTTCATGGATGCGTTGTTGAAATAAATAGTTATAGCCGGCATCAAGTCCGGCAATTTATAGACAGAAAACTAACGCCTATTATCGCAGAATTTGCTTCAGGATGCAGTTCTGGATGCACTGTCTTGGCGCTGAGCTTGCTATTTGAACTTAAAAATTAACGAAACGGTTTAATACGTATTGTTCGTATCGAATCGATATTTTGTTGACAGCACTTGAGCTTCTTTTATAGTATTGATCCGCTACTACAATAAAAAAGAATATTTTACGCGCGATCCACCTACTGCCGACACGCTCCGTAACTTGGCGGTTGAAATGGTTGATCACATAAAAATATCAAGATGAAGTAGTTATCAGGAAGAAGCAGCCCCAGTGTTGATGGAAAGCCGTGATTTTTCATATCAGCATTGGCGCATCCATTGATGATTCAAACTTATAAGAGGTATAAAAAATGAACCAAAGAGCACAAGTAGAAGAAGCACCAGTAAAAGACAGATTCTGGCTGTACGTTGGCGGCACAATAATTACTTTATTAGTGGTCATTGCGATGGTCAAACAAAGCGAGAATGAAAAATTCGCACCTATCAAACAGCAGCTGGAAGAGGAAACAGCTCAAATGAACATCCGTGTATTGAACTGAACGGCCATTACTTCATGACAAGGCGTTATTCTTAATTTTAGCGGCTACATCAGCTTTTGATTAGTTTGTGCACTTGCCCATGAATAAACCGCAGCCTCATACACTACTTAATAACAACGAGGAGAGAACTATGAAACTCAAATTGATATGCCTGTGTGCAACGTTAGCTTTTTTTTCCGGTGCAGCGTCGGCGACAGAATATATTTACCGGGACCTGATGGCTAACACTCTGCCCTCGGCGACCTGTGACGTAGAATCCGAAGCCAAAGCAACGGCAGCCAAGCCTTATAATATCACCCGATACTCCAAAACATTTTGTCAGTCGCAAGGTTACGGCTGGCATGTTGAAAAGGTAAAAGATGAAGGCAAGGCTACCTGCACCCCCTGTGATGGCGCCAATAAAGGTAAAAGTCAGTGCCACCTGGAAGATGTGGTTGTTACCTGCAAACGCATCAAACCCGGTTCAGTCGGAATGTTGCCCGGAAAAAGTTAATGCCCAAGCGTGAGCAAAAGTCCTCCTGTTTGCTCACGCTTATCCTGTTACGGGATGCCGATTAATCGCCCTCATTCGGGATTTGCTCTCAAGCTTTCGGCACCAGTATTTTTTACTTTATCCATCCTGTTTTCAATCCACACCCATACTTTGCACACTAAAGCAGCACAAGGCTTCTTTATCTAATCCAGTTGTGTCGTCAATGCCTTATAATACGCAATTAACTCTATCAGCCCGCACCACTTAATTACATAATGCCAGACTCAAAAATTTACCTGAATGTTCCTTTTGCCCAAAAGGATAAGGCGAAAGCGCTTGGCGCGAGATGGGATGCCGTCAAAAAGAAATGGTATGCAACAGCAAATAAGGACATTACGCTCTTTGCCCGATGGCAAACTGAGTCCGGCGCTGTGGAATCAATAGCGAAGGCTTCATCCCCCGTTACCGGTTCTTCTCCCAAAAAGACAGCCGGCGTCAAAACCCATGCAACGATTAAAGATTTTGCTGCCTATAATGGTGACGTACCGCCATGGAATTAACCTTTGCTTCGGCAATGGCAACCCTTTAGTCAAAGAGAACCAATAGCTCAAACCAAGTTTCGTATCAGTTATCACGCTTACCTCACCAGCCAATTGCCGGGATTTTCCGCCTATCATTAAGTCGCGACAGAACCTAAGTTTTAAGCGTCTCTTTTCTCTTGACTTGCTTGCATGAACTTGAGAAGCTGAAATTATCCAATAAATCCAAGTTCGAAAGATCAACAGATTTTAAAGGTATCGGCCATGCTAACACGACGTCGTTTTCTAAGTTATAGCGGTGCAGGGATACTAGCTGCTACTGCCGGCTGTAGCCCTCAAAATGTCAATTGGCTGCTAAATCAGGAAGAGGCCTCTTCAAATTCAAATATAAACCTGTCGCTGGCGGACAAGGCAAAATTTAAGAAGCTGAAGCAGCTTTTTTTAGGGTATCCAATCAATATGAATACCCCGTCCGAGGATTTTTTCGCCTGGCGACAGCAACTACTCGATGCGGGAATCAATACTTTTGCCTACAACAATGTGGGCAACCCGTTCAAGGATAGTCCTATCCCATTCAATACCCACGATTTTGAACAGGAGCTCATCCTAAGATTCGGCAAGTTATATGGGTTTCCTCCAACCAACACATGGGGCTTTCTTTCACATAGCGGCACTGACAGTAATATGCATGGCATGTACATGGGCCGGACCATTTTAAAAGGCCGTACCGGAATGCTGCCGAAAGCTTATTTCACCAAAGAAGCCCATTATTCGGTACAGATTTTACGGGACTTGTTAGGGCTTGAAACCGTCTTTGTAAGGACATTACCGGACGGCGGCATGGATCCCAATGACTTAAGGCAGAGGCTAGCCGATGCCCCATCCCATCCGGCATTAGTGATAGCGACGATCGGGACCACCTTCAAAGGCGCTATTGATCAGGTTGACAGTATTCAGGAAGCGTTAAAAGGCCATCCAAGTTATCTGCATTTGGACGCGGCATTATTTGGCGGCTACTTGCCATTCACCTCTCATGCAGGAGAAGTGTCATATCAATCCAGAAGCAACCCAGCTCTGGCTCGATATGATTCGATAGCCGTTTCCTGTCATAAATTTTTCGGCTTCCCCTCGCCCGCCGGTCTATTCATTACCACCAAAAGCCATTTTGATGAGTTTAATGGGTTTTTTAGTCAAATTCATAATCCCGAATATATTCATCATGTGCCGGGAACGATAACCTGCTCCAGAGATGCTGTAAAACCAGCGGAATTCTATTTTTACTCAACACCATCGGCCATCGCCAAACTAACTGAAGACGCGCAGTCTATGCTGCAAAACACGGCTTACCTGATGGAACAAATGCAAGCTCGCTTTTCCCATTGGCAACCTACGCGCGTTAACAATCTTTCCAATACCATTTTTTTTAGAAAACCCAGCGACCGGATTGTAAAAAAATATTCACTGGCAACCATGCATCTAGAGTTAAATCATGCAAAACAGGATTATGCGCATGTTGTAGTGATGCCGCATGTAAACCGGGAAGTATTATCAGAATTTCTGGCCGATCTGGAAAAAGACTCGGCTACCCGCTTATGACGGACCAAATTTGGCATCTTGCGTTTGGCATCGTCGTCTCTGAATTTTATGATTGCGACACTGTTGCTTTTGCACCGCCACCCAAGGCCTTGTAAACCGCGACAAGATGAGTGGAGGCGGCGGCTTCCGAGCGGGCCAGCTCGATTTCGGCTGCATAAAGGACGCGTTGGGCATCCAGTACATCCAAAAAGGATATGACCCCTTCCTTAAAACGCAGTTGCGACAAGCGCACCGATTCTTGCAAATCGGCGACCGAGCGGCTCAGCGCCTGCCGGCGGATTTCTTCTTTCAGATAATGGGTCAGCGCCGTTTCGGTTTCCTGAAGCGCATCAAGCACGGCTTTTTGATAACCCAGATACGCCTCTCTTTGCTGGGCTTCGGCCAGATCAATACCGGCCTGAATGCGGCCGAAATTCAGCAACGGCTGCATCAGGTTGGCGGCGGTGCCGTAGGAAAAAGACGCAGATTTGAACAGGCTTTCGATATCGGTGTTGCGCAGCCCCAAAAAGGCCGACAGCGATACTTTCGGGAACAGTTCGGCGATTGCGGCGCCTTGCATCGCGGTGGCAGCCGCCAACTGACGTTCGGCAATGCGAATGTCGGGCCGCTGGCGAATGGTTTCGGCGGGTGAAGTCAATATCGTTTGTGTCGGTGCCGGCGGAACCGCGGCCGGTTGATTGAGTTCAGCCGTCAATGTACCGGGCTGTTGCCCAATGAGCACTTCCAGTTGATGCAATGCGGAAATTAGGCTGGCTTCCAGCGCTGGAATCTGAGCTTCTGTGGCTTCCGTCTGAGCCCTGGCGCGTACCACGTCATGGCGGGTGCCCACGCCTTCCTTGAACAGTTTGTCGGTTAGTTTGAGTGTATGTTGTTGCGCATCCAGATTCGAATGAGTGATCCGTAACTGATTTTGTAAGCTGCGGTAATCGATGTAACTGCGTGCCAGCTCCGCAGTCAGCGTCACCAAGGATTGACGATACTCTTCGCCCGCCGCATCGAGATCGGCAGTCGCCGCTTCCAGTCGCCGTTGCTGGCGGCCGAACAGATCGATTTCCCATAACGCGTCAAACCCCACCTCGAATAGATTGAACTTGAGGCCGGGCGCAAAGCCGGGAAATGGATTTTCGTTACTCTGGGCGCCGGCTACGCCGTTGACGGTCGGGAACAGCTCAGCTCGGGTGCTGCGGCGCTCGGCGCGGGCCTGATCGATCCGGGCCAGCGCCATCTTGATATCCAGGTTCCCGGCCAGGGCTTTATTCATAAGGCGGTTCAGTCCGGCATCGCCAAAACTTTTCCACCAGGTTTTCAATGCTTCCGGGTTTGTTGATTCGCTATTCAAACGCGAGGCAGACTTTGAAGTTTGTTGCTCGGCTTGCCAATTTTCCGGTACTGTCGGGACTTTTTCCTGATAGTCAGGCCCCATCGCGCAACCGCTCAGTCCGCTCAGGAGTAAAAGCCAATAAGGGTTACGCCTCATAGCCATGTCCTTTCAGGAAGAAAGAAACGACTGTAGCGATCAATCGTTGTTTTACCGTTTCACTCAGGCCGGATTGCAAGCCTAGCAGGCAGCGAAAATGTTGATCGCCTTTCAGCATATCCAGAAATAGACAGCTCGATGTCTCCAAGTCGGCAATCTTCAGTATGCCTCGGGCATTGAGCTCGGACAGATAAGAGGCCATTTGCCGCAACACCGGCTCGGGGCCGGAACGGTAAATCCGTTCGCCCAGTTCCGGAAACTGTTGCTGTTCAGCGATGATCAGCCGGTAAAGCTGCAAAGCTTCGTCTGCATACACCAGATCGATGAACGCACCGGCGATAGCGCTCAAGCCAGCCACCGGGTCGTTGAGTTCGGTTTGTACGCTGCTGAGCGTGCTGAGCAAGACCTCGCATCGACACTCGATCACGGCGGCGAACAAGTCCTGTTTACTTTTGAAATGATTGTATAGCGTGGGTTTGGAAACCGGCGCCGCCTCGGCGATGGCTTCCATGCTGGCGCCGCTGTAACCGTGGGCAATGAAAGCGCGTGTCGCCGCGTCGAGTATGGCTTGTCGTTTGGGATTGTGGAGTTTGTTCATGGTATCACTGAATAAATTTGTTGCATCAGGAAGAGCTTGATGATTAGAATAAACTACACCGTTTAGTTAATCAATAGCCTTTCGTGCCTTTATGCCATCCAGCAAAAAAATCTTAATCCTTGTCTTAATCCTGGCCGCGAGCGCCGGAGGATTTCTTTATTGGCTGCAAGCCATCCACCCTTACGAGAGCACCGATAACGCCTATTTGAAGGCACACACTAGCCTGATCAGCCCCAAGGAAGCCGGCTACGTCAAGGAAGTATTGTTTCAGGATAACCAGCAGGTCTTGCAGGGCGATTTGCTGGCGGTGATTGACGATCATGATTTTCAGGTCAAGCTGGCCCAGGCCGAAGCACAAGTGTCATTAGAGAAAGCGCACATCCAAACGCTGGAAACTGACAAGCACACACAAAGCGCCAAGATTCGTCAGGAAGCCGCTAACATTGCCGCCTCCGAGGCCGATCTGGAAAAGGCCGCGAAAGATTTGAAGCGCTTCGGCAATTTGGCCGAGGAGGGTGCGGTTTCGACGCAGACCCGGGATGCTGCCGAATCCACTCATAAACAGGCGAATGCCCAGCGGGATAAAGTCCGTTCCGCCCGGCAGGAAGCGGAAAGCCAACTAGCGTCTTTGGATGCCCAGATTGAGGAGTCGCGCGCACGGCTCAAAGCTGCCGAAGCCAATCTGGAACTGGCTCGCATCGATCTGGCAAATACTCGCATCATGGCGCCCATGACCGGCATTATCGGCAACCGTAGCGTACAGCTCGGGCAACTGGTCAAACCCGGCAGCGTGCTTGGCCATCTAATTCCGGCCAAAGGGCTGTTCGTGGAAGCCAATTTCAAGGAAACCCAGATCGCCAGGATGCGGCCGGGGCAAGCGGTGGAAATCAGCGTCGATGCTTATCCCGATCAGGTTTTTGAAGGCGTAGTGGATAGTTTCGCTCCGGCGTCGGGCTCCGAATTCAGCTTGCTGCCGCCGGAAAACGCTACCGGCAACTTTACCAAAATCGTGCGGCGGGTGCCGTTGAAGATTGCTTTCCAGCCAGGCGCCGATCTGAGCCTGTTACGGCCGGGACTTTCCACGGTGATCAAGGTCAAGGTGCTGTAAGCAGGCATGACAACGACAACAGAGTCAACAGCCATAGACGGTAACGCCGCGCCGGAGCATCAATCGGTCAGCACCGAGCAATGGATTGGTTTTTTCGCAATGGTGTTCGGCATTTTCATGGCGATTCTGGACATCCAGATTGTTGCCAGTTCGCTGGAGCAGATTCAGGCCGGGCTATCGGCGACTCCGGCCGAAATCACCTGGGTGCAAACCGCCTACCTGGTAGCGGAGGTGGTGATCATCCCGCTGTCCGGCTGGTTGGCAAGGGCCTTTTCCACGCGTATCTTGTTCGTGCTGTCCTGCGGCGGTTTCACTTTAATGAGTCTGTGCTGCGTATTCGCTTGGAACCTGCCGTCCATGGTGGTGTTCCGCGCCTTCCAGGGCCTGTTCGGCGGCGCGATGATACCGACCGTGTTTGCGGTGATTTACACGCTGTTCCCGCCCAGGCTGCAGTCGGCAATGGTGATTGTGGTCGGCATGGTGGTAATGATTGCCCCGACCGCGGGTCCGGTGCTGGGCGGTTATCTGACCGAAGTCGTGTCCTGGAAAGCGCTGTTTCTGATCAATCTGGTGCCGGGCGTGCTGGTGTGTTTGGCTACGTGGCGATTCGTCCGGGTCGATGAACCGGAGTGGGAGCTACTGCAAAAAATCGATTTTCTCGGCATCTTCTACATCGTGGTCTTTCTCGGCAGCTTGCAATTCGTGCTGGAAGAAGGGGTACGCGAACAATGGTTCGAAAGCCGGGAGATCGTGTTTTTCAGTCTGATCACGGTGCTATCAGGCATCGCGCTATTCCATCGCGAACTGACCATAGAGCATCCCATCATCGATCTGTGGGCATTCCGTAATCGCAATTTCGCGGTCGGCTGCACATTCAGTTTCATACTCGGCGTTGGCATGTTCACGCTGATGTATCTGATGCCGGTGTATCTGGCCAGCGTCAAAGGCTTGAACAGCTTGCAGATCGGCCAGTACATAATGGTCACCGGCCTGTTTCAGTTATTGTCCGCATTCGTCGCCGGCCCATTGGCGAAACGCATCGACTCTCGGCTGATGCTGGCGCTGGGCTTATCCGGCTTTGCGCTGGGTAGCTGGATGAACGGCAATCTGACCTATGAATCCGGCTACTGGGAATTCTTCTGGCCGCAGGCGATTCGGGGCTTTTCGTTGATGTATTGTTTCCTGCCGATCAATTCCCTGGCGTTAGGCACCCTACCGCCTGAGGAAGTGAAGAATGCCAGCGGACTTTATAACCTGACGCGCAACCTGGGCGGTGCAATTGGCTTGGCCTTGGCGAATACCTTGCAGATACATCTCAGCAAGCAGAATTATGCGCTGTTGCGCGAGCATGTAACGCCCGGCTCGCCGCAGACACAAGCGCTATTGGGCAGTTTTCAGGAGCGCTTGTCCGGCGTCGGCGTGCCGGACGCAGAATCGGCCGCGCTAAAGCAGGTTTATGGATTGTTGATGCGCGAAGCTGAAGTGCTGACCTTGAATACCCTGTTCCATATCTTGGCGCTGACTTTTTTACTGGCCTTGCTATTGATGCCTTGGGTCAGAAAAGTATCGGCACCATCCAGTGAAGCCGTTGGCGGGCATTGAGCTATCAGTACCAGAGGATGCGCTCTTCTTATGTTTCGACTGCTTGAAAAAAGGTCGATTAACGGAGCAAGCCGGACAGTGAATTACTCGTCCTCATCCGGGATTTGCCCCCTAAATTCTTCCGACAGCAACATTTGCCCTCCGGAAACCACCAACTGCTCGCCTGCTCTGAGGCCGTGATCGACAAAGTAGCCGCCGGCTGTTGCTGAATAGTGGCCGATAGAGCGACGGCTGAATTGCTCTTCAGTGGTTTTAATATAAACAAACGCCTGATCCATATACCAGATTAACGCGGACTTCGGTATAACAACTCCAGACTGGTTTTCGCCTTGTTCAGGTATCCACGCCGCAACGCGCATGCCGGTCCTGATACGATTGCCGCCAGCCTGAAAAAAATAGCTTTCCCCTTGCGCGGTAGCATCCGTTTGCGGCGCCGCCGAGATCAGCTCGGCTTTAATCGCCGCACTGCGGTTACCCGAGGCTTCAACCTCAATATTTTGAATCTCGTTCGCCAGTTGTTTATTAACCGGCAAGGTAATATGCAACAAGGTTTTCTTGCCGGATAAAAAGCCGCTCAGCTGGTCGGAGTCGGCAGATAGCGCCCATTCAGTCAATTTTTTACCCCAGTTGAGCCGGGCTTCATCAATGATGGCCTTGCCTTGAACGCCGCTGGCATCAAATAGGGCTTTATCGGTTTGCCATTGGGCTTGCTGAACTTGCAGGTTATGTTTTGAAGCCACACCTTCACGGTACAAATCCTGTTGCCGCTTGATATTCTGCTCAGCCTGCTTAAACCTCGCCGTAGCGCCATTGCGCTCAGTTAATGCGACTAAATACCGATTCCGCAGCTCGATCAGCGGTTGGACGTTGACTGCTTTTCCATAAGCCGTGAATTCAGGATGATTGCTGACCGAGGTAAGCGTTATTGTCTGCAAGCCAGATAGCGCTTGGGCTTTAGCAGTCAGGGCAATAGTCCCTTGCCCTGCGTCGGCAACTGGCTTATCGTCATCATCCGCAATAACGGGAGCAACGCTGAGTATAAGAAAACAGGCTATTAAAAGAGCTTTCATGTGGATAATAAAGTAAGTCTGTAGGTTCGTTCATGTTATAAGATTTCCATTCTTTAATGCATTTTTTTGTTGTTTTTAAAAAATTGCGCGTTATCCTAAAACAAAGTAACTATCTATAATATTTGGAGATTATCATGAGTGACGTACCAGGTAACTTAAAGTACGCAAAAACCCACGAATGGGCGCAACTGGAAGACGATAACATCATTCGTGTCGGCATAACTGATTTTGCGCAGGAAGAATTAGGTGATTTGGTTTATGTTGAGCTGCCGGAACTGGGGCGTAAAGTTAACGCTCAAGAGCAATGCGCGGTAGTCGAATCGGTGAAAACCGCATCCGATTTGTTCAGCCCGGTTACCGGCGAAGTGGTCGCTATCAACGAGGCCGTGGTCAATGAACCTGAGCAGGTCAATGACGATGCTTATGGAGCCTGGTTGTTTTGCGTGAAAGCGGATGATCTTTCCGAACTGGATGCATTAATGAGCGCGGATGCTTATCAGCAATTGATCGAGCAATAACCCGGTTTATCTACTTGTAACGAAGCTGACACACATATTTGTGTAATATTTACTTTTTCAATTACAAACATTCGTACAAATAATGGCAAACCAAAATGCAAAAGGCTTTAAGCGCCTGATTAATGCTTGCTTTTTTTCTGTTGCCGGTTTTAAGGCAACCTGGACGCATGAAGAAGCATTCAGACAGGAAGTACTCCTGTTTGTAATAACGACCCCTTTGGCAATCTGGCTGGGGGAAACCCATATTGAAAAACTGTTGTTGATCGGCAGTATCGTTTTAGTCATGCTGGTCGAATTATTAAATTCAGCGGTTGAAGCTGTGGTCGACCGGGTCGGCCTTGAGCATCATGAATTATCGGGACGCGCCAAGGATATTGGTTCGGCCGCTGTTATGATGTCACTGGTTTGGGCAGCCGTGACCTGGGCACTAATTTTACTTTAGCAGCAACTGCTCCGGCAGCCTTGCGGCATACACATCACTAGCAATAAAAAGGAAAGAACACAATGAGTGCATTAATATGCGGATCAATGGCTTACGATACTATCATGGTTTTTCATGATAAATTTAAGCATCACATTTTGCCGGAAAAAATCCATATACTGAATGTATCGTTCCTGGTGCCGGTGATGCGGCGCGAATACGGCGGTTGTGCCGGCAACATTGCCTACAACTTGAAATTGCTGGATGAAGAACCGTTAATCATGGCGACAGTCGGGCATGATTTTGAACCGTATGCCCAGTGGCTGGCTCAAAATCAGTTATCCAGCGAATATATTCAAATTCTGGACAACAGCTATACCGGCCAAGCCTATATCACTACCGATGAAGAGGCCAACCAAATTACTGCCTTCCATCCTGGCGCGATGAATTTTTCGCATTTAAATTCAGTGCCGACTGACAGAAAAATCAGCATTGGCATCGTATCACCCGATGGCAAGGAAGGCATGCAATTGCATGCCGAGCAGTTCGTAGAGCTGAATATTCCTTTTATTTTTGATCCGGGTCAGGGCATGCCGATGTTCAACGGCGAAGAACTGCTCCAGTTTATAGACCAAGCCACCTGGGTCACATTGAATGACTATGAGTCCGAGTTAATGCAGGAACGTACCGGCCTGTCCCTGGAGCAGATGGCTGAGCGGGTCGACGCGCTGATTATTACTCTTGGCGGCCAAGGTTCTCAAATTTATACTCGCGGCAAATGCATTACCATTCCAGCCGCGGAGCCTAAAGCGATACTCGACCCTACAGGATGCGGCGATGCCTATCGTGCAGGACTTTTATACGGTCTGATGAATGAATTGGACTGGGAAGTGACCGGCAGGGTCGCCTCATTGATGGGAGCCATTAAAATCGAAAATAACGGCACCCAGAATCATACCTTCGACATGGATAGTTTCAAACAGCGATACCGCGAAAATTTCGACTCTTCGCTTTAATTTTCAACGGCTCGGCAGTTAAAATAACAGAACGCGGATGCCATGGATTTGCCCGATAAATACGGATAAGAGTTTAAGATAACTTAAAACGCCCGTCAAAATCCGCCTAATCAGCCCGACACTGCTTTTTTGTTGTGTCGGGTTGCACTGACCACATAACCATCCCTTACTAGATTACAACAAGCCTCCATGCTGAAAAACACCCAAAAACTATTAGATATCATGTCGCGTCTGCGCCACCCGGAAGATGGCTGTGCGTGGGATGTCAAACAGGATTTCACCAGTTTGATTCCTTACCTGATCGAAGAAGCCTACGAAGTTGCCGATGCGATTGAACGCAATGACCTGGATGATTTGCGTTCGGAATTAGGCGACTTGCTATTACAGGTGGTGTTCCATTCCCAGATCGCCGACGAACAAGGTCTATTTAACTTTGAGCAGGTTTCAGCAGGCATCTGCGACAAGCTGATCCGCCGCCATCCGCATGTTTTTTCCGATGCCGTTTTTACCACCGATGAAGAACGTCATCAGGCTTGGGAACAGGAAAAGGCTATCGAGCGCCAGAAAAAAAATAAAACAGCAGAACACGACAGCGTGTTATCAGGCGTGGCTCGTAATCTTCCGGCATTGATTGAGTGTGAGAAAATACAGGATCGCGCCGCACATTACGGTTTTGATTGGCCGGATGCATTGCCGGTTTTCGATAAAGTGCTGGAAGAGCTGGATGAAGTAAAAGAAGCTTGGCAATCCGGGGATCAGGCGCATATTCAGGAGGAAATCGGCGATTTGTTGCTGGTTGCAGTCAATTTAGCCCGCCATTTAAATGTTAATGCCGAAGTCGCACTTAAGGAAAGTACTAAAAAGTTCTCCAGACGCTTTCAACATATTGAACAACAGGTTAAAGCATCCGGACTGAATCTGAAAGATTGCGAATTGGCCGAATTGGATGCTTTATGGGATCAGGCAAAACAGGCTTTAAGCAAGAAATGAAGCATAGGCCAAATTATCTAACCCTAATCATCCAACAGCCGAATCGTCATCACATCACATCCTGCATGATGCAGAATGCTATTTGCCGTTGAACCCAGCAATAACGATAGTCCATACCGCCCATGAGAGCCGACAACGATTAAATCAACGCTCTCCTGCTCGGCGAGTCGGACAATCTCCTGTTTGGGCGTGCCCCAAATCATCCAGCGGTTAGCCGAAGCTATATCCAGCTGATCGCCAATCTGCATTAGCCTAGCCTTCTCGGCTTCGAGCAGCTCATAGCCTGAATCTTCAGTTAGCGAAATCACTGTTCCATAACCGGTATCCGGCATCGGAATGTTATCCAGCACATGAATAATGCTCAATTTGGCTTGGTGTTTTTTGGCCAAATCCTTTGCTCTCAGGGCAACCCTGTCGTCGTGCTCGGAATAATCGACGGCCAGTAAAATGTGCTGATAAGCATCCATTGTTTTCGCCTTATGAAAATTATTGATATTGGATGAGTATATAAGAGTTGCCGCCGGCTTCTAAAGCTCACTTTAAAAGGATAACAACAAAGAGATAAACAGAAAGTATATTAAAGCCCTTCCCTCTAGGAAGGAAGGGCTTGATATGCTTAAACTTTGCGATAAATATCGGCGCCTTCTTCAAGGAACTGTTTGGATTTTTCATCCATACCTTTTAACAATGCCTCTTCTTCTTCGAGGCCCTTTTCCGCCGCATAATCGCGGACATCCTGGCTGATTTTCATCGAGCAAAAATGCGGGCCGCACATCGAGCAAAAATGCGCGACTTTAGCGGATTCTTTAGGCAAAGTTTCATCATGAAATTCGCGAGCTTTTTCAGGATCAAGGCCAATGTTGAATTGGTCTTCCCAGCGGAATTCAAAACGTGCTTTGGACATCGCATTGTCGCGCGCCTGTGCGCCGGGATGGCCTTTAGCCAGATCGGCGGCATGGGCGGCGATTTTATAAGTCACGATGCCTTCACGGACGTCCTGCTTGTTCGGCAAGCCCAAATGTTCTTTTTGGGTCACGTAGCACAGCATCGCGCAACCGTACCAGCCGATATTGGCCGCGCCTATCGCCGAGGTGATATGGTCGTAGCCGGGAGCAATGTCGGTGGTCAGCGGACCTAAAGTGTAAAAAGGCGCTTCGCCGCATTCTTCCAACTGTTTGTCCATATTGACCTTGATCATATGCAACGGCACGTGGCCAGGGCCTTCGATCATGGTTTGTACGTCGTGCTTCCAGGCGATTTTGGTCAATTCACCCAGCGTTTCCAGTTCGCCGAATTGCGCCGCATCATTGGCGTCATAGATTGAACCGGGACGCAGGCCGTCTCCTAATGAAAAAGCCACATCATAGGCTTTCATGATTTCGCAGATTTCTTCAAAATGCGTATACAAGAAGCTTTCGGTGTGATGCGCCAAACACCATTTAGCCATGATCGAGCCGCCGCGCGATACAATGCCGGTCATGCGTTTTGCGGTAAGCGGCACATGGTGCAAGCGCACACCGGCATGGATCGTAAAGTAATCCACGCCCTGCTCGGCTTGTTCGATCAAAGTATCACGGAAGATTTCCCAAGTCAGGTCTTCGGCTTTGCCGTTGACTTTTTCCAGGGCTTGATAAATAGGCACGGTGCCGATAGGTACCGGAGAGTTGCGCAAAATCCATTCGCGGGTTTCGTGGATGTTTTTACCCGTGGACAAATCCATGATGGTGTCGCCGCCCCAACGAATACCCCAGAGCATTTTTTCAACTTCTTCCTCGATAGACGAGGTAACCGCTGAGTTGCCCAAATTGCCGTTAATCTTAACCAGGAAATTGCGGCCGATAATCATCGGCTCCAATTCAGGATGGTTGATATTGCATGGAATAATCGCCCGGCCTCTTGCCACCTCGGAACGGACGAACTCAGGCGTAATCACATCGGGAATGGATGCGCCAAAAGAATCACCGGGATGCTGGTCTTTCCACAAATGGCACATTTCTTCCATTTTCTGGTTCTCGCGGATGGCGATGAATTCCATCTCCGGCGTGATGATGCCCTGTCTGGCATAGTGCATTTGTGATACGTTTTTTCCTGCTTTGGCTTTGCGCGGTTTGCGGATATGCTCAAAACGCAGCTCGGCGGTAGCGGGATCTTCAAGACGCTGACGGCCGTACTCCGAACTGGGGCCGGACAGTTCTTCGGTGTCGTTTCTTTCAGCTATCCAAGCAGAACGAATGGCGCCGAGACCTTTTTTTAAGTCGACTTCAACATTGGGATCGGTATAAACTCCCGAGGTATCATAAACATAAAGTGGTGGATTTTTTTCTGCGCCTTTTTCCGAGCCAAAATGCAGCGGGGTATCGGATAAAGTAATTTTGCGCATGGGGACCTGTATGTCGGGGCGGCTGCCTTGAACATATATTTTTTCCGATGCGGGGTAGGAATCAATCTTTACGCTACTGGATTCAGCAGACGTAATTTCTTTAAGGACAGCGCTCATGTTATCTCCAACAATAAAACAATATGGCGCAGGGAAGTCACGGCTTTCCTACGCCGGTATTAACCGGGGTCAGGTTCAAAGGGTTTTTCTCAGCCTTCCTGCCCATATAACAGATGGAAACAAGCAAGCACCCCTAGCCTTTACGGATATATTTGTAAGTTAAAGGATAACGCCGAAGATTGCAAGCTTGGACCGCATCACCGGAACAATAAACACCTTATAAAACAGATGGTTTTGACAACCAAGACTATTTCTAAAGTCTTTTTTACAGCCAACGCCAGCCTATCTGCTGATATTAGGACAAAATATATACTTCTTGAAATATTCAAAGACAGAGAGTTACGGAAAGCTTTAATGTCGAATGCTTATCTTAAAAGCGCCTCGACCTGCTGAAGAAACTATTTATCAACATTGTAAAAATGATTTTTTTTACCAGCAATGTTAGAATCAATGCACTTCCTGACTAGCCAGATTTAACGGATGTCAACAGACTCTCAACAGAACATTCATCACTTACCGGTATTGGAATTTAAAAGCAGCACTTTTTCCGTGCCTGTTTTGGTTTTAGCCAGTAACGACATCATTACTATCGAACAGCAATTACAAGAAAAAATCCGTTTGGCACCTGAGTTTTTCAAGAATTCGCCGTTGGTGTTTGACTTGCAGGAACTGAACAGTCTTGATCTCGACATTGATGTCACTAGTCTCATCAACATGATCCGCAAGCTGGGCTTATTGCCGATAGGAATACGCGGCGGTGTTGCACGGCAGAACCAACAGGCGTTGGAGCTCGGAATCCCCGTACATTCCGGCCATAGCGCCAGGGATGGTGTGCATGCTGCAAGCCAACTGGGAACTGGCGCTACGAGCACT
This sequence comes from Methylobacter sp., assembly GCA_036560465.1. Classification (GTDB taxonomy): domain Bacteria; phylum Pseudomonadota; class Gammaproteobacteria; order Methylococcales; family Methylomonadaceae; genus Methylobacter_A. Next base: position 163,121 of record DATBRD010000016.1, on the reverse strand, counting down.
GCGGCCGCTTCCGGATCGCAAAAACAGCAAGCTCCCGAGCCTGAAGCAGCTCCCGACCCACAAGCTGCCGCGGCATCTACGGTGCTGCTTACCCACCCTGTCCGTTCCGGCCAACGCATTTATGCTTCCGGCGATCTGATTATTTTAGCTCAAGTCAGTGCCGGGGCTGAAATCTTGGCCGAAGGCAATATCCATGTCTACGGCTCACTAAGAGGCCGCGCCCTGGCGGGTGTACAAGGCAACACGGAAGCGCGTATTTTCTGTTCCGATTTACAGGCTGAACTTATTTCAATTGCTGGGAACTACAAGATTAGCGAAGACCTGAACGGCGCCGTTCTCAACCAGCCCGTTCAGATCTATTTACAAAACCATACTTTAGTTATTAAAGATATTTAACTTATATTGCTCTTTGGAGGAAAAATTTGTGGCACGAATCATAGTCGTAACATCGGGTAAAGGTGGCGTTGGTAAAACAACCACAAGCGCCGCTATTGCCATGGGGCTTGCAAAAAAAGGCCACAAAACAGCGGTCATCGATTTTGATGTGGGCTTACGTAATCTGGATTTAATCATGGGTTGCGAGCGTCGCGTTGTTTATGATTTTGTCAATGTCATCAACGGCGAAGCGACTCTTAACCAGGCATTGATACGAGATAAAAACTGCAATCAGCTGTATATTTTGCCCGCATCACAAACTCGTGATAAAGACGCCCTGACCCAGGAAGGCGTTGGCAAAATCTTGGATGAACTCAAAAAGGAATTTAAGTACATCGTCTGCGACTCTCCGGCCGGTATTGAAAAAGGCGCTCATTTGGCAATGTATTTTGCCGACGACGCGTTTATTGTAACCAATCCCGAAGTCTCTTCAGTGCGGGATTCTGATCGCATGCTAGGCATCTTATCAAGCAAGTCACGCAGAGCTGAACAAAGCGAAGAACCTATCAAGGAATACCTGTTGCTGTCACGCTACTCGCCGGATAGAGTGAAGTTAGGCGAAATGCTGAGCGTGGATGATGTACAGGAAATTTTATCATTGCATTTACTCGGCGTTATTCCTGAATCAAAATCGGTATTAAATGCATCAAACTCAGGCACACCCGTTATTCTTGACGAAAAAAGCGACGCAGGCCAAGCCTATGCGGATATTGTTGCCCGCTATTTGGGCGAAGATAGACCCCATCGCTTCATTGATGAGAAGAAAGGCCTGTTTGGGAAGCTTTTCGGGGGCAGATAATGAGTTTACTGGATTATTTTAGGATATCTAAAGCCAGCTCGGCGTCGCTTGCCAAGGAAAGGCTGCAAATTCTGGTTGCTCACGAGCGCACCTCCAGAAACCAACCTTCCTACCTTCCCCAATTGCAAAAAGAATTGCTGGAAGTCATCCGAAAATACGTTAACGTAGGCCAGGATGCCATATCCGTTAATTTTGAACAAAACGACACTCAGGAAACGCTGGAATTGAATATCGTGCTTCCGGATCATCCAACCAAGACTTCTTAATACAACAATTCAAACTAAAGGTGACCTATGTCTAATACAATCGGTGAAGCAGCAGGAATAGTCTGGAAATATTTAGATAAGAACGGACCCTCCAGTGTGAATAAAATTACTACTGAAACAGGCATCAGTAAAAATGATGTTCAGCGCGCCATCGGTTGGCTGAGCAAGGAAGGCAAGCTATCCATTGAGATGGTAGGCCGAGCTGAAACGCTATCGTTGAAATAAGTCAGCTGTAAAGACGTTGTAATCCAACGTCTTTACACTACCATGATGATATTGTTTTGGATTGATAAACCGCTTCCAAATAAACTTATTGTAATTCCCGGTGGCGGACAATGACATTTAAGAAAGGGCCTTTGAACTGCTTGGCGAACGCATCCACCAGATAAACCGAGCGATGCTGACCACCTGTACAGCCTATAGCAACCGTCAAATAGCTACGCCCTTCGGCCTCAAACCGGGGGATCCAGCGCTCAAGAAAATCCGTAATATCTTTAAAAAGCTCGGCAACCAGTTCTTGTTCATTAAGAAAGTCGATTACCGGCCGATCTTTTCCTGTTAATCCACGCAATTCCGGGATCCAGTAAGGATTTGGCAAACTACGGGCATCAAATACAAAATCAGCATCCAACGGGACGCCATGCTTGTAGCCAAATGATTGAAATTGTAAAGAGATATGCCTGACATCCCTTTCTCCGACTTGATCTCTGATAAGTTCACGCAACTCGTGGTAATGAGTTCGACTAGTATCAATGACGACGCTGGCGTGCCTGGCAATCGGCGTCAGCATTTCCTTTTCAATTTTTAACGCTTCTCTTAGCGGCACATTCGAATCCGTTAACGGATGCCGCCGCCTTGTTTCACTGTACCGCTTCAACAAGGTAGTTTCTTCAGCCTGCATAAAGATGATTTCGCAATCAATCTGTTTATTGCGTATTAGCTCCAGGCTCTCTGAAAAATTGGCCAGGCTTTCGCTCTGATTCCTGGCATCAATCCCAATTGCTGTTTTTGCATAAGTTTTCTTATCCACCAGCATGACATGGTTAATAAAATCTTCCAGCAATGTCACAGGCAGATTATCGATACAGTAAAAGCCGCAATCTTCCAATGTATCTAAAGCTATACTTTTACCCGACCCGGAAAGACCACTAACAATTATTAATTTCATAATTGGACGCTCAAAGATCAATCGCTCCAGAGAACTGCACATTCGCCGCTATCAATCGCTGCACTAGACATGATTCCCCATCCCTGGGGGTCATACTTACTGTATAGTCCACAGGAATGCAGAGAATACATATTTTGTATGGAATAAAGCATCCCATATCGTCATGATCTTCACTTCTTTCACTCTGGGCCAATTACCTTATCTATGCTGCCCTGTTTTTTCTTTATGCTTGATAATTTGACGATCCAGCTTATCAACCATGTTATCTATAGCCACATACATATCTTCCTGATGGTCTTCGGCAAATAACTTAGCGCCACTCAACTGCAGCGTTGCCTCAGCCTTTTGAATCAACTTTTCCACGCTTAAAATGACATGCACATCGGTAACATTGTCAAAATGACGTGCTAATTTTTCAAATTTTGAATCGGTATGTGCTTTTAAAGCGTCAGTTACTTCAAGATGATGGCCTGTTACGATGACTTGCATGAGATAAACTCCTTAATGATGAATAATCTTTGTCAGGGACGTTATAAAATACGCTTACGCTGACTTGATGATGAAATAAGCATCGCTTCACGATACTTGGCAATTGTCCTTCTAGCAACATTAATGCCTTTTTCTTTTAATAGCTCGGCTATTTTACTATCACTTAACGGTTTTGCCAGATTTTCATTGCTGATTAGCTCTTTAATAAACGCCCTTATGGCTGTGGATGAACATTCTCCTCCTCCTTCTGTTGAAACATGACTGGAAAAAAAATACTTAAATTCGACAATACCATTGGGGGTATGCATAAATTTCTGCGTAGTCACTCTGGATATAGTTGACTCATGCAATTCCAGTTCTTCAGCAATATCCCTCAATACCATCGACTTCATGGCTATGGAGCCATGCTCAAGAAATCCGACCTGCTTTTCCACGATGCACTGGGCAACACGCAACAAGGTTTCATTGCGACTCTGAAGACTTTTGATAAACCATCTGGCTTCCTGCAAATGATCTTTCATGCAAGTATTATCCTTGCTGTTATCCGCTCTTTTTATCATGCTTGAATAAAAAGGATTGATGCGCAATTTAGGGGCTATGTCAGGATTCAGGTTGACCCGCCATGTACCGTTTTGTTTAACGACGTAAACATCAGGAATAACATATTCGGAGTCCGATTCTTGTATCTGCGCGCCCGGCTTGGGATCCAAGGTTCTGATTAACGCCACCACCTCACCCAGTTGCCGCTCTGTCACACCCAGCTTACGCATCAGTTTTGACTGCTCATGCGTAGCTAATAAGTCCAAATACCGGGTAACGAGAGTCAGCGCCTCTTCTTTATAAGGCGTAGCCTCCGGCAACTGCTGTATCTGTAATCTCAAACAATCTTTTAAATCAATGGCTGCGACGCCAGCCGGGTCAAAATTTTGCACTCTGTGCAGTACAGCGATCACTTCATCGAAGTCCAGATCGTCTAGCTGGGCCTGCAGCCCCTGAAAAATTTCTTCCGGTTTGCTAATCAGGTAACCGTCTTCATTGATTGAATCAATAATTGCCATCGCAATGGCATGATCCCGCTCTGAGAACGAGGTCAACTCCAGTTGCCATAATAAATGATCCAGCAAGGTTGAGGATTTACTACGCTGCGTTTCAAATTCAACCGTTTCAGAGGAATTGGCACCGGCCTCCATGGCATATTCATAAACATCATCCCAAGAAGAATCAATGGGCAGCTCATCCGGTATTTCTGTTTGCGAGCCTTGGCTGGTCAGCAAATCTGAATTATCAATTTTTTTCTCGGGCGTTATTTCGGTTTCCTGAACAGTGCTTTCTTCCTCGCTAACTTCCAACATCATATTAGACTCAAGAGCCTGTTGAATTTCCTGCTGCAACTCTAATGTCGACATCTGCAACAATTTAATCGCCTGCTGCAATTGCGGCGTCATTGCCAATTGTTGACCCAGTCGAAGATGTAAGGATTGTTTCATTCGATTACACAGTTTAGTAGGGGTAGCCCCTGTGATTATTCTATTTTAGACAATTACAAGAACTTGCCTCTACATTAAAGACTAAAGTTATCGCCTAAATAAACTTTACGCACTTCCTTATTGGCAACGATAGCTTGCGCGCCACCTTCGGCAATCACCCTGCCATCGTTAAGTATATACGCGCGGTCACAAATGCCTAGTGTTTCCCTGACATTATGTTCGGTAATTAATACGCCGATACCGCGATATTTCAAATGCTCAATAATTTTTTTTATATCATCTACCGATATCGGATCAACGCCTGCAAAAGGCTCGTCCAGCAATATAAACTGGGGATTGGTCGCCAATGCTCTGGCAATTTCAACACGCCGCCGTTCACCGCCTGACAAGCCCAAGGCAATTTGGTCACGTAAATGAGTAATATGAAATTCCTCTAACAATTCGTCAATCACCAACTCAGCTTGCCCCTGAGTTAAATCAGAGCGGATTTGTAAAACCGCACGCAAGTTATCAGCCACGCTCAGTTTTCGAAAAACCGAGGGTTCTTGAGGCAAATAGCCTATCCCTAATTGCGCCCGCAAATGCATGGGATGATGGGTGATAACTTGTGAATCCAGTGTAATTTCACCTTCATCGGCCTTAATCAGGCCTACCATCATGTAAAAACTGGTGGTCTTTCCCGCACCGTTAGGACCGAGTAAACCAACAACTTCGCCGGTATCAACGTGCAATGAGACACCGTTAACCACATTACGCTTATTGTAATTCTTAATCAGCTGTTCTGCCGCTAGTCTGGTCATATTTAAAGGGTAGACGATGAAAAATAAAAAGAATATTGACCGGTATCCTGTGCTCTACACTTCGCACCCTCAGCACTGCGCCCCATCATTTGCTATTTTCCTTCGAAGCCGGTTGCCCTGCCGTTGGCTGTTCTTTAGCTTTTGGCTGCAATATGACATGGACGCGTTTGGTAGCCGATTCTTTTTCCCCTGCTTTAACCAGCGAAGTTCTCAGATCGTATTCAATAAAATCACTGGAGTAAGCCCCGCTTTCTCGCCAGACAGTGGCCTTATCAATCAGAATCAACAAATTCTTTTTAGGATAATATTCGCCTGTTAGCGCCTCGCCGGTTATATCTTGGGCTCCTTCATTAGGTGTTTGCTTAAATTTTGCAGGAGTGCCGGTAAAAACCAGTTTATCAGCCTCACCGTTTATAAAATAAACCACCAGCTTATCCGAATTCACTCGAATACTGCCCTGAATTGAGATTACATTACCTGTATAAGTACTGATAGCTTTGACATCATCATAAGTCGCCGTATTGGAATCGATAATTATCGGCTGGTCGGCATCGCTTTCCAATGCGCAAACACCGACGCTATAAAGCGCCAACAACAGTAAACAGCAGCTGCTCCCACGTAACATGCGACTGCGAAGGTTTTTATTTTGTTTCATAGTTACCCTTTACATTAGAGAGCAATTCCAGATGAATCGGCTCCGCAAAAGTCAGCTTCATACCGACCCCTGTAGTCCAGCTTGGCAGGCTGATTAATTCCGCCCACTCATCCGTTTCCGCATAACTGGTTTCCGGCTTTACTTTTAAATTGAAGGTATAAATTTTAAGCTCCCTGACACCCTCAGCAGCAGCCCTGTCGACATAAACCTTGCCGTTTAATAATAAATCCTTGCCGTCAGCGGACAATACACCGGTCTCTGACTTAACTACCCACGGCGGTGTTCTGTCGTTATAAAAAAACATTAATGGGTTCACCATATGCGTAGTGCTGTCATCGCTATAGTGAGTCATTTCATCGGCCACTAATTTACTTTTAGGCTTGCCAAGCTCACTCATTTCCCATTTCGTATAACCTTTGCTCAAATAATCAGGACTGTGAGCAGGAACCGTTACACGACCCAACTCACCCGAGCCGGTCAATTTAATCAGCCACCAGCTCATCGCAGCGATAATAATCAGGTACACATAACTATAATTCCCATTTAGCCTGGTCATTTCAATCCGCTCTAGCAGGCCAGGTAAGCATTCAAGACTTCATCAAAACTCCCTTGCGCCTGCATAATCAAATCGCATATTTCCCTGACAGCACCCTGCCCTCCAGGCAATGTCGTGCACCAATCGGCGTGTTGTTTGACAGCAAAGTTGGCATCATTCACCGCAATTGCCAGCCCCACTCTAATCATTATAGGCAAATCCAACAGATCATCGCCGGCGTACGCCGCTTGGTCGTGTGTTATGCCTACTTTTTTAATAACTTCATTAAATGCAGCGACCTTATTTTCATGGCCCTGATACACATGTTCAATGCCCAAGCTTTTCATGCGCAGTGCAACCGAGGTTGATTTACGCCCGGAAATAACCGCGACCTCGACACCCGTCTGCCTCAACAGCTTGATACCGTGACCGTCTCTTGAGTGAAACGACTTGTATTCGTTGCCCTCGCTATCGAAAAACAACCGGCCATCCGTCAATACCCCATCTACATCGAGAATCAGCAATTTGAGTTTCTTGGCCTTTTCTAAAATAGCCAACTTATTTTGTATATCCGTCATCATACAATTCCTGCCCGAACCAGATCATGCATATTCAAAGCCCCTATTGCTCTTTGCTGATTATCAACAACAATTAGTGCGTTAATTTTTTTCCGCTCCATAATTTGCATGGCTTCAGCCGCTAAGATATCCGCCGAAATAACCGCACAATTCGGGGTCATGACTTCAGCAATAGAAGTCTTGTGCACGTCAAGATTTCTGCTCAGCATCCGCCGCAAATCGCCATCTGTAAAAATGCCGGTAACGCGATTATCCGCATCGACAATCGCCGTCATACCCAATTTTTTTTCGGTCATTTCCAGCAAGGCATGACTAATAAGCGCAGACTCCGGTACCGATGGCACTTTTTCATCGGCATGCATAATATCGCCGACCATTAATAACAGCCGCCTACCTAAACTACCGCCGGGATGAGACAAGGCAAAATCATCGCGCGTAAAGCCGCGCGCTTCGAGCAAGGAGACCGCCAGCGCATCTCCCATCACCAATGCCGCCGTGGTGCTGGAAGTAGGCGCGAGTCCCAGCGGACAAGCTTCTTGCTCAACAGCCACGTTGATATGGGTGGTGGCGAACTTGGCCAGCGTTGAATCCGGGTTCCCGGTCATGGCTATCAACGGCACGCCTAACCGTTTAATAATTGGCAATATCGTTAAGACTTCTTCGGTTTCCCCGGAATTTGATAGCGCCAGCACGACGTCTTGCCGGGTAATCATACCCAAATCGCCATGACTGGCTTCGCCCGAATGCACAAAAAAAGCAGGTGTTCCGGTACTGGCTAAGGTCGCCGCAATTTTACCGGCAATATGCCCTGATTTACCCATGCCGGTAACCACAACGCGACCTTTACAATTGAACATCAACTTGCAGGCAATCACAAAATCATCATTAATCTGATCGGCCAACGCGGCAATTGCCTGTGTTTCCACCTGAATAACAGCTAAGCCCAATTTCCGGAGCTTTTCATCATCTAATTTCATTTATCTGTATAAAAATATGTTCGACCCGCTCAAGTTCAGCGTTTCAAACGAGTTTACCCTGGAAGGCTTACAAACTGCGTAATGATAAAGCATTTACGGCTTTATGGGACAGTTGAATGTAAATTAAAGCTAATTTTGCTTATTATCGCCGCACCCAGCAAACCTGTCGGTTGCAGCAACTAATGCATTGACCATTTCCGCACCTTGGGCAATATGTCCGGCGTTGGGCAATACGACATATTCGGCGTTCGGCAGCGCTTTATGCAAACTGTAGCCGGCTTCCATCGGACATACAAAATCATGACGCCCATGAATAATAACCGCTGGAATTTTATCCAGCGCGCCACAGCTGTCCAGTATCTGGTTTTCCTCGGCAACCGCTCCATGCGTTGCTCTACCTCCTGCGTCCGTGCAGTCGTCAATAAAATAATGGTACTTGGCATAATGCAATTCCATGCGCGCCTGTTTAACCATCTTCTCCGTTGCATGCTCGCCTTTCGGACCCGGCTGATAATCGTTGCCTAAAGATACTTGCGAACCCCAGGCCATCCATTCCTTGGCAGCCCGCCTCTGCGCCACCTCGTCTTCACCCCATAATATATCGCATAGCCCTTGCACCAGATTGCCTCGACTCTGCTCCGGAATGCTTTCAATCAGCCTTTGCCATTGCTCCGGATAAATTCTGCTTGCACCATCTTTGGCAAACCAATCCAAATCCTGCTGCCGCGCCAGAAATACCGCGCGAAGAATCAAACCCATTACCCTATCTTTATGCTGCCCGGCATACAGCAAAGCCAATGCACCTCCCCACGAACCGCCAAACACCAGCCATCGCTCAATGGCCAACTGGTTACGGATACGCTCCATATCGTCGATTAAATTCTGAGTGGTATTGTTTTCCAATTCGCCAAATGGCAACGACAGGCCGCAGCCACGCTGATCGAATAGAATAATGCGATAAAGCTCGGGATTAAAAAAACGCCGGTGATCGGGTTTGGTACCTGAGCATGGCCCACCGTGCAGAAAAATAACAGGAATGCCCTCCGGATTGCCGCTTTGCTCCACATACACCACATGTTTGCTGCCGGTTTCGAGGAAAAATGTTTGATAGGGCTGAATTTCAGGATAAAGGACTTTCATGGCTTGAGCGTCTAATTTAATTTATTTCCCGGCAAGAGCCAGAAAGGCGCTATTTTACCTTAGCTTTCGCCATGCACCTCTTTTTAATGCTTCAAGCATAAAAAAAGGGAGGGGTTTGAAACCCTCCCTTTTTTTGGACTTGTTTTTAAGCGTTTAGCTTAGAAACCGACACCAACGTAACCACCGGCGGTAACGCCATCTGTGTTAATACCATCAGTATTACCTGTAGTCAGGTGATAACGAGCGTCAGCACCTACGTAAAGATCTTTCCAGATCTTGTAATCAGCACCAGCGCCGAACTGCATACCTGGGCTTAATACAGTAATAGCATTAGATGGAGGGCTGATTACGTTGATTTCGAAACCGACAGGAATCAGCCAAGGTCTAAAAGCTTTGCCTTTCAGGAATTTGATTTTTGGTGAAGCCGCCAAAGTGAACTGGCTGACAGTTGCAGACTGGGTATTGGCATTAGGCATGTTGAAAGTAGCAGGAGCGCCATTTACAGTTCCAGTAAGAGTGTTCACTACCCCGACTTCTGCTCCAGACAAACCATTAGATTTGTGTTTAGCATATTCTTTATAGTCAAACATCAACTCACCTAACACTTCGGTGTTATCCATTAGGCCGAAAAGGTTATCATCCAAACTGAAGTCAAAACCGGCACCCATATACCACGCGTCTTTGTCGTTAATTGGACCCACTGATACACCGTTTGAATTACTCCCTACACCTGCGACTGTTGTAGGATCCAACGTACCGCCGCGTTGATTATTAGCATGAGCATAACCGCCACGGAAGAACAACATGTGCTCATCTTTTGATTTCTTTTCTTTTGGAGCCGCCTTAACCGAATTCATCCATTGATCCAGTTCCTGGACTTTTGCAGTCTCTGCGCCGCTAGTGCGCGGGCGGTTTGCTTCAGCTCTTAAGCGGCTGATTTCAGCTTGCATGGCTTGCATTTGCGCTTCTAATGCGTCAACTTTGCTATTTACGCCCGCTTCTTCAACGTGATGCTTCGCCTTTGTACCAGCAGCAGCTTGTGGAGATACCAATACGCCGGCCATTGTTAACGTTGCGGTTGCAATGCCCAGCACTAGTTTAGTGTTATTATTCATTAATCCCCCTCATGAGGTTGTTATTTTACAGAAATTTGCTTTAATGCAACAAAGCCAATCTTCCGGGAATAATAGTAGCAGCTAAACTAAATACCTACAAGTTTTAACGACATTTTTTTAATATTGAATAACCCTTATTTTTCAATAACTCATAAAGCATTGTTAACTTCATGCATTACATTGTACGCAAAAAACAACATATTATTCGACCTAGACAACTAAGGCTTGGGTAAAAATTTCTAGCAATTCTTCGAACCAAATAAAATGAATTTAATGCTGAGCAATATGGCAAAATCCCTGCGAATTTAAATGACCACGATTTACTTATTGACTCTAACAATTCTTAACTGGCGACTATCCACCAGCTCATAATCCTAAGTGCTGGGATTAATAATTTACATGAGCTTGACCGTTCAATTAGCTTGCTAAGAAAAGATCGGCCACAGCTGCGGCCAGTTATAATTAACATTATCCCCTCTAAATGAATATTTATTTTGCATTAATCTTTTAATCATAGACATGACCAAAATCCCGGATATTACTATCGTTGGCGGCGGCGTTATCGGCTTGCTAACTGCCCGCGAACTTATTAAGGCTGGCGCTACCGTTACGATTATTGAAAAAAATGGCTTGGGCCGGGAGTCATCCTGGGCAGGCGGCGGCATTTTGCTGCCGCTTTATCCTTGGCGACAGCCGGACGCTATTACCCGCTTAGTGTTACAAAGCCTGAAGCTGTATCCATCTTTGGCTTCGCAGCTGACTACCGAAACGCAGATAGACCCGGAGTGGAATCCCTGCGGGTTACTGATCGTTAAAAATCCTGACATCGCTGCGGCTGTTAACTGGTGTGACGCTAACGATATTTTATACCGGCCTGCTGGTGCAGAATTTTTTGACACGCTTAACACAATCCCAGACCAGCCGCTTTGGTTGCCCGAGATTGCCCAGGTGCGAAATCCAAGATTAATTAAATCACTAAAACAAGACCTGATTAACAAAGGCGTTACGCTGATTGAGCATTGCGAGTTAACGTCTATTAAGCTCGATAAAAACCGCATTGCGGCAATCAATACCACGTCCGGCCAGTTCACCGCCAATCAGTTGATTATTGCTGCAGGTGCCTGGACCGGTCGGCTGTTTCAACAGTTATTTCCTTCAGCTATTGCTAACGCCCCAAAAATAACACCTGTCAAAGGACAAATGCTGTTATTTGATGCCCAGCCGGACACGCTGAGTCATATGGTACTGGATGGCGATCAATACCTGATTCCGCGACATGACGGCAAGATACTGGCGGGCAGCACAGTAGAACAAGATGACTTCAGCAAGACCACTACAGCAGAAGCACGAGACCGTCTGAATGCATTTGCAATAGGCTTGCTGCCGTCGCTTAAAAACTTCCCAGTCATTAACCACTGGGCCGGACTAAGGCCGGGCACAAAACACGGCATACCGTATATCGACAGGCATCCCGAGATCGGTAATTTATTTATCAATGCCGGTCATTTTAGGAACGGTCTGGCAATGGGTCCAGCATCGGCGCAACTGATGGCCGACCTTGTTTTGGAGCGCAGGCCGCAGGTAGCGCCGGAGCCCTACAAACTAACCAGCGAACACTAAATTTTAACGGGAGGCCCGCCGGTCTCTCCTCCTACACGGGGTCAAACCTATGAATCTTTATCCATTACTACGCCCTTTGTTATTTTCCCTGGCCCCTGAAACCGCCCACGAAGTGACGCTTAAGCTGCTGAATGTAGCCTATGTTTCGGGCTTGTCAAAGCTGGTCTACCCCGAAATTGACCCCAAACCCGTCAAGGTCATGGGGCTGGACTTTAAAAATCCGGTTGGCCTTGCCGCCGGCCTGGATAAGAACGGCGACTATATTAATGCGCTGGCCGCACTGGGTTTCGGCTTCGTCGAAATAGGTACAGTAACGCCGCGCCCGCAACCCGGCAACCCGAAACCGCGCTTGTTCAGGCTGCCTGAGCACCAGGCTATTATCAATCGCATGGGCTTTAATAATCTGGGCATAGATCATCTACTGGCTCAGGTAAAGCAAAGCGCTTACTCCGGCATTTTGGGCATCAACATCGGCAAGAACTTCGATACGCCGATTGAAAACGCGGCTGACGATTATTTGATCGGTTTGCGCAAGGCTTACACCTTAGCCAGCTACATCACCATTAATATCTCATCGCCAAATACCAAGAATCTGCGTCAATTACAACAGGGAGATGAAATCAAAGCCCTTATTTCCACCCTAAAAGAAGAGCAACTAAAACTGCAACAGGAACACGGCAAATACGCGCCTTTGGTCCTGAAAATCGCGCCCGACCTGACCGATGAAGAAATATCCCATATTGCCAAGCTGCTGCTGGCGTTTGAGATTGACGGCGTGATTGCAACCAACACGACGATTGCTCGCAACATGATTGCAGGCCATCCGCTTGCCAATGAAGCCGGTGGTTTAAGCGGCGCGCCGGTTAAGGAAAAATCTACTTTAGTCGTGCAGGGATTGGCTGCGGAATTGAACGGCAAGATTCCGGTTATTGCGGCGGGAGGGATTTTATCTGCCGAAGATGCACAGGAAAAATTAGAAGCTGGAGCGAGTCTGGTGCAGATATACAGCGGCCTTATTTATCGCGGGCCACAGCTAATCGAAGATATTGTTAAAAGATTATGATGTTGAAAAAAGCGGCAAGTTCAAGCCCTACCGAAAACCGAGTTGATATTTTAAAGAAAAACGCTGTCTATCCAAAATAGACTTCCTACAGACGAGTTTTTCGTAACTATTCAGCGTATTGAAAAATAGAACACGGAGAAACATGCTGAATAGTTACCCATTTGATTAATGTTGTCGAGTACGCCATGCGCCGGGCGGAACTCCCAAATGCCGTTTAAACCCTCTTGCGAACGCGGCCACATTATCGTAACCCACATCGGCGGCGATCTCGCCGATGCCTTGTCGCGTTTCATCCAAAAGCCGCTCTGCAACATTCATCCGCCATTTGCGATGCGCACTTACGCTAGGCGCTGGCGAGAATGAGTTATTTCACCGCCGCTTTGCACCTGATGTTTCCGGGGGAAAAGCCGTCAATTTAGACCAAAATCCTTCCTTAAACTTGAATCCACGGCACCTGCGGGCATGAAACGCCGTAATTTGCTCAATAATGACGCCCGGCCTTTAGGGGGACGTCGCATTCTCCATGATCCGAAAGCTGCCTCGACGATCGTATCCGCAACTCCATCGGGTCCGGGGGCTTTACTCAAATTCTTATGAATAGCCTTTGATACTCTCCCGCGTTCCTCGTCATATGCAGAGATTAATGAAGCGGCCTGTGGCGAGTTGGCATCCAAATGGGTCTTGGTATAACCAGGTTCGACGAGTACCACACGGATTCCAAACTGACGCACTTCATGATCCAGCGACTCGGATAATCCCTCAACAGCATGCTTGGAAGCCGAATAAATGCCTGCATAAGGTGCCGGCAAAAAGCCTAACACCGAACTGACATTGACGATTCTTCCCGAGTGCTGGGCGCGCATATGCGGTAGTACTGCTTTAGTTATTCTAAGGATACCTAACACATTGGTATCAAACAGAGATGCTGCTTCCGTAAGCGAAGTTTCTTCAACTGAACCTGAAAGCAAAAAACCGGCATTATTGACCAGTACATCGATTCGTTTGGTTTGTTCAATGATAGTTTGAATGCCTTTTTGAATAGATGTTTCGTCTCGAACATCCATCTCGACGAACTTTACTCCAGGGATAGTCTGGGCTTTGGCGATGCTGCGCACCGTACCGAACACTTGGCATCCCCGCTGGGCAAACTTTTCCGCGGCTACACGGCCAATACCCGACGACACGCCGGTTACGATTACAACTGAAGGGTTAGACATAAAAACTCCATAGGTGTGATTTTTGTATTTCGAGAAGCCATCGATTCACTCGACGACTCCCGCGTTATCTAATTTAATCAGTGCGACAGGGCCCCAAGGGAAGCCTCGGCAATGCCGCGTCCGATACCGGAAGTACCGCCAGTGATAAAGATGGTGTTGTCGCTGAGCTTCATGATGATGTCCTTTTGTTAAAATGTTTGAGACAACTGGTCTTGGCGACGAGGAGGAGCTTATGCACCGCGCCTTCCTTCGTGACTTTGGCGAAGCGCCAAAGGGTTTCATGCATCAGGCAAGGGCGAAGCATGGCAACATCTACCAAGCCTGAAAGAAATGAGAGTAGGGTGGCGATTGAAACTTTGCCCAGCCCCGGAATCATGAGAATGATTGCGCATCCCAGCCTCCGCCGAGTGCTTTGAATGATTGTATGGTCGCCCGCACTGAATCCGATTGCGCTCGTATCATGGCATCTTGCATTCTCAGTAGGCGTTCGTCTGTATCAAGCACTTCCAGTAAACTCAAAACTCCGCTTTTATAGCCAGCAAGAGTGGCATCTCTTGATTTTGCTAACGAAGCTTCGCCGGAAGCAAGAATGCGCTGTTCGTCACTTTTCTTCACAATGGTTGAAAATGCGTTTTCAACCTCTTCAGCGGCTTTCAATACTGTCAGTCGGTATGAGGCTAATGCCTCTTCATTGACGCCTTCGGCCGCTGCCACTTCCGCCTCAACCCGGCCAAAGTCAAATAGACGCCACCGTATGCCAACAACGCCTGCTGCTCGATTGGCATCTGAGCTAAACAGAACACCGTACTTAGTCGTGATAGTCCCGATAAGGCCTGATATGGAAATTTTGGGGTAGTATTCCGAGATGGCTTGACCTATTTGTGCATTGCTCGCAGCCAACTTCCGTTCAGCAACAATAATGTCGGGGCGTCGCCTTAATAGTTCGGTAGGACCGGTTGCGGTGTCTATACCAGGCGCAATCGGAATAGCCTGGAGTTTTTCAAGTTTAGCCCGATAGGTTCCAGGCTGATCGCCCATCAGCACATCGAAAGCATTCATAGCCATTTCAAGTCCGTTTTCAAGCGCGGGGATAGTGGCTTGTACTTCGGCCAATGATCCTTCGGCTTGTCCTAACCGGAATTCCGGCACTATGCCTCGAGAAAGCTGCAATTTAACCAAATCTACAAGTTTGCCTTGAGTGCTTGCTCTTCCTTTGGCGATAGCAATACGCGCTTGGAGCGTGCGAATGGCGACATAGGTATCAGCCACTTCCGACGTGATTTTCAGCTGTACCGCAATAACAGAAGCCCGAGAGGCTTGGTACTCCGCCGTCGCGGCCTCGACACCTCTGCGCGTGCCGCCAAAGATGTCAACCTCCCAGTTCAAGCTGGCGTTTAAGTCGTAAAGATTAACGTTGCGATTAAAGCCAGGCATGGAATTGAGAACTCGCCCGGTCAAATCGTCGAGGGAAATATGCGCTTTCGTTGCCTGAGCGTTGAACTGCCCTGACGGAAGTAACTGCGAGCGAAGACTGGCGACCTGTGCGTCTGCTTGGTTAACCCGAGCTATCGCTTGTTTTAGTGTCAGGTTTTGATCCAATGCCTGTTCAATGAATTGAACGAGCAGCGTATCATTAAAGCTACGCCACCACTGCGTCATATCGGCAATAGTTTTCTTCGATTTAGCGTTTTCTAGGTCTAGCTCAGCGGAATGAATGAAATTGTTTTCCGAAACATGGGGTGGTTTCTCATAGTTCGGTCCAACCATGCATCCGTTCAACGCCGTAACGATAGCTAGGCAAAGCGCCGTTTTGGTCAGCTGGTTCATAATAGAGTCCAAAAGCGATTAGTGGTTACGATTATATGTAATCGTTACTTATTGTCAACACTTTTGAATTTTTGTAACATCCTCCTATTCGTTTAAAATTAAGCTAGGTAATACCTCTATGGAAAAAGAAATTTCAGATCCCACAATAGCAGTCAGTGGACAACGCGGCCCCGCATCTCATGAGAGGCGTATACAGATTATCCAGTCGGCTAGTGAACACTTTCGTAAAAATGGCTATAAAAAAACCTCTGTAGCCGATCTGGCTAAGGCTATTGGCGTTTCTAGCGCCTATGTATATCGCTTTTTTGAATCTAAGCAGGCTATTGGCGAGGCGATTTGCGGCATGGCGCTTGGCAAAATTATTGCCTCCATGCACGAAGTAGCCAATAGCGACATGTCGGCATCCAATCGGCTTAGAAAGCTCTACACTACCTTGCTTGACATGGGGTTAGAGATATTTTTCAACGAGCGAAAATTGCATGAGATCACCATTGAGGCCATTGACGAACATTGGTGTGCTACCACCCAATATCACGAAACAAAATACGAAGTCGTCACTAAAATCCTGAAGGACGGCAGGGCATCCGGGGAATTCGAAAGAAAGACACCCTTAGATGAGGTGGTCATAGCTATCGTCGAAACGCTGCACCCTTTTTCTCATCCCATTCTCTTGCAACAGTCGGAGCCGGATGTGTTGCATCAGCGCGCTGTAGCGGTCTCAAATCTCGTGCTCAGAAGCCTAGCCCCCTGATTTCCAGAAGCGCCCTTTGAAGTATTTTACTGCCCACAAAGTAACGATTTGACAAATTCGTAACTTGTAACTGATAATAAATTCGTTACTTTTATGCGGAGCAGTATCCATGAAAACTTTTTGCCACTTCCCTATGAGGAAAATTCTTCTATTAATACTTTCTTTGTCCATGGGCTGCTCCAAGGCTCCGGCAACTGACGCGCGGCTTGAGCCACCGCTGGTAGTGGTTTCAAAAGCAGCTTCTTCAGCCGGAGACCATCCTGTTTACACGGGGGTGGTGACAGCTCGAGTCGAAAGCAATATTGGCTTCCGTGTTACCGGTAAAGTGATTGAAAGAATAGTGGATGTGGGACAGGAGGTACGTAAGGGGCAGATACTGATGCGTCTTGACCGTAACGACCTCGTGCTTAACTATTCTGCTCAGGAAGCAGCAGTTGCAACTGCCCAAGCCAAATATACCCAGGCTGTAGCGGATGAAACTCGGTTGAATGGTTTGAGTGAACAGGGCGCTATCTCCGCTCAGGCTTACGACGCCGCCAAAGCGGCGTTGGATGCAACCAAGGCAGCACTTGATGCAGCCAAAGCACAAGCCGGCATCGCTAAAAATGCAGATTCCTATGCAAACCTTGTTGCTGATGCTGACGGCATTGTTGTCGGAGTATTTGTTGAACCCGGACAAGTTGTAGCGTCAGGGCAAGCTGTGGTGCGCCTCGCTAAAAACGGTCCTCGCGAGGCAGAAGTGTATTTACCGGAGAGCATCAGGCCTGCCATTGGTAGCGAAGCAACTGCCATGATTTATAGCGAACAGTCGAAAAAATACAAAGTTCACTTGCGAGAATTGAGTAAAGCCGCCACTCCAATCTCCCGAACTTTTACAGCCAGATATGTCATTCCTGATTCGTCTTCTATTCCCTTGGGCTCTACTGTTTCCGTCGAGTTAAACGGAGCAGGTGAAACGCCGCTACAGGTACCTTTATCGTCCATTTATGATGACGGGCGAACGGTGGGTATTTGGATCGTCAATCCTAATAATTCCGCTGTATCTCTCCGTAAAATCAGTGTCAAACAAGTCTCTTCGGAATTTGCGTTCGTGGCAGGCGAAGTCAGCCAAGATGAGCAGATAGTTGTGCTAGGCGCACATCTTCTACATGAAGGCGAATTGGTTAAAGCTGCCGACACTAGCGCGGTGGCTCTCAAATGAATCGTTTTAACTTATCCGCATTCGCCGTCCGAGAACGCGCAATTACGCTTTTCCTAATCATCGCCATCACAGGGGCCGGCATATACGCCTTCCTCAATCTCGGTCGAGCAGAGGATCCTCCCTTTACCATTAAGCAGATGGTCATTAGCGCAGCTTGGCCAGGTGCGACGGCTCAAGAAATGCAAGATCTTGTTGCCGAACCCTATGAAAATCGCTTGCAGGAATTGCGCTGGTACGACCGCGTCGAAACGATGACGCGTCCCGGTCTGGCCTTGATGACGCTGACCCTGAAAGATAACATTCCGCCAAGGGACGTTCCGGAGCAGTTCTATCAGGCAAGAAAGAAACTGGGCGATGAAGCGCATAAGCTTCCCCAAGGAACGCTTGGGCCTTTTATCAATGATGAATATTCTGATGTTACTTTTGCGTTGTATGCGCTTCAGGCTGATGGGCTACCGCTCCCGTTACTGACGAGAGAAGCGGAAAATGTCCGGCAAAAGCTACTCCATGTACCTGGCGTAAAAAAGGTCGACCTATTTGGGGAGCGTCCGGAACGCATTTTCGTTGAAATATCCAATGAGCGGTTGGCCAATCTTGGGGTGAATGCGTACCAGATTCTCGATGCGCTGCACAAGCAAAACGCCCTCACGCCTGCGGGATCGATCGAAACTTCCGGTCCGCAGATGTTTGTTCGTCTTGATGGCGCTTACGATAGTCTCGATAAAATTCGCAACACACCGATAATAGCAGCCGGACAATCTTTCAAGCTTTCAGATATTGCAGAAGTTAAAAGAGGTTACGAGGATCCCGCGACATTTCTTATTCGGCATGACGGCAAGCCGGCATTAGTGCTGGGCGTTGTGATGCAGGAGGGATGGAATGGTCTTAAACTGGGTGAAACGCTGGATGCTGAGGAAAAGAAAATCAGTAGAGAATTAGCGTTGGGGTACCAACTTAAGAAGATCACGGATCAGTCAGTGAACATCGCGGAATCCGTCAATGAATTCATGCTTAAGTTCTTCGTGGCGCTCGGAGTCGTGGTGCTCGTTAGCCTGCTGAGCATGGGATGGCGGGTAGGTATTGTGGTCGCGGCGGCTGTTCCGCTGACACTGGCCGCCGTTCTTGTGGTAATGATGATCACCGACCGTATGTTTGACCGGATTACCTTGGGCGCATTGATTATCTCGCTGGGGTTGTTGGTAGACGATGCCATCATTGCTATCGAGATCATGGTCGTCAAAATGGAAGAAGGGGTTGACCGCATCAAAGCAGCGGCCTATGCCTGGAGCAATACCGCAGCTCCCATGCTAACCGGTACATTAGTCACTGTCATTGGCTTCACACCGGTAGGTTTTGCAAAGTCAACAGCGGGTGAATATGCCGGCAATATATTCTGGATCGTGGGATTCGCATTGCTGACCTCCTGGTTCGTGGCAGTCTTTTTTACGCCGTATTTGGGCGTCAAGCTGCTGCCTGACATCAAGCCGGTCGAAGGTGGGCATCAGGCGATCTACTCTACCCCGAATTACCGCCGTTTTCGCGCTCTTGTCACATGGTCCGTGGTCAACAAGAAAAAAGTGGCTACAGCTGTTCTGCTGTCATTCTTTGCCGCAATAGCCGGCATGGGAAGCCTGAAGCAGCAATTTTTTCCAAGCTCGGATCGCCCGGAAATGCTGGTAGAAATTCAGATGCCTTTTGGTACAACTATTGAAGCGACAAGCGCCGCTGCCGCCAAAGTGGAACAATGGTTGAAACAACAACCGGAGTCTAAAGTCGTGACCAGTTATATTGGCCAGGGAGCGCCAAGATTTTTCCTGGCATTCTCTCCGGAATTGCCTGATCCTTCATTCGCCAAAATTATTGTTCTGACCCCTGACCAGGAAGCTCGAGAAACGCTGAAATCTCGTTTACGGGAATCGATACAGAATGGACTGGCGCCGGAAGCAAAAGTCCGTGCGACACAGCTTGTATTTGGCCCACCGTCACCTTTTCCGGTTGCGTTCCGGGTCATGGGTTCCGATCCCGATAAAGTGCGAGCCATCAGTAACGAAGTGGCTGATCTGATGCGGAAAAACCCCAACATGCGCCAAGTAAACCAGGATTGGGGGAATCTCCAGCCAACCTTGCATTTCGTTTTGGATCAGGAGCGACTGAAACTAATCGGCATGGCGCCGAACGATGTGGCTGGACAATTGCAATTCCTACTGACCGGCGTTCCCGTTACGCAAGTGCGGGAAAATATCCGGACGGTGGATATTATTGCCAGAAGCGCTGGCGGACAACGGCTCGACCCCGCCCGCATTGCGGATTTCAACTTAACCAATAGAGATGGGAAGACTATTCCCCTTCGACAAGTCGGAAGGATTGAATTCCAGCCCGAGGAGCCTTTAATGAGGCGTCGTGATCGCTTTGTAACGATCACCGTGCGAGGGGATATTGATGAAACGCTGCAACCACCCCAGGTTTCCATGGAAATCCGGCAGGCGTTGGAGCCAATCATTCAAGCGCTTCCATCCGGTTACAAAATCGAAATGGCAGGCTCCATCGAAGAAGCCGAGAAGGCCAATAAGGCGTTGCTGCCGATCTTTCCGGTTATGTTGATACTGATTTTAACAGCCATTATCTTTCAGGTAAGGTCGTTTTCAGCCATGACCATGGTGTTCCTGACCGGACCACTTGGCTTGGTAGGAACGGTGCCTATCCTGCTGTTATTTCATCAGCCTTTTGGATTCAATGCGATTCTAGGTTTGATAGGGCTGTCGGGTATTCTGATGCGAAATACATTGATCCTGATCGATCAAATTAAGCACAACGAAGATAAAGGCTTGGATACTTTCAATGCCGTGGTTGAAGCTACCGTTCAGCGGGCGCGGCCGGTGGTATTGACGGCGCTTGCGGCCATATTAGCCTTTATCCCGCTGACCCATTCTGTATTCTGGGGGTCGATGGCTTATACACTCATCGGAGGAACTGCCGTTGGTACGATCTTGACATTGGTGTTCCTGCCGACTCTTTACGCTATTTGGTTTAAAGTCCAAAGCACGTAGCCAAAAGAAAGGATTTCTTGGATTGAATGACTACTCTTGTCAAAGTTAGGGTTGTGTACGAAATAACTTGAGCAAGTTGCCATAACGGGAGTGCAGGCTTTGCCTACAGGGACAGATATTTGCTCCTCGGCAACTGTTCCTGCAAGCGCAAGCATCAAAAGTAGGCGCTTGAGGCGACACAGATTAAACGGATAAACAGGGATTAGCGCCATCGAACTTGGTTTCGGCTAAATATCCGTGTAAATCCGCCCTATCCGTGCGCCTCAAGGCACCTTACTCTTGGCACCCGTGTCTATTGGGAATGCGCTGAATAGTTACAAATAAGCGAGATACGATCGTTTCCGGTATATCGAAGAAAACTCACAACATTTGACTCAGGAAGCAAGCCAAGTAATCTTCCTCGCTAATCCGGGCATCAGGCGATGGTAAATTTGCCGACATGCAATTTCCTCTGCTATCAAACGACCAAGTCATACCAGACAGCGTAACAACAGTCTTATTCCCCGGCAATCGACATCCGCTCGACCAGTATCGAACCGGTACGGATATTGCCACGATAATCGACATCATTACCCACGGCAACGATGTTTTTCAGCATGTCTTTCAGGTTACCGGCGATGGTGATTTCCTCGACCGGATATTGGATTTCTCCGTTTTCCACCCAGAATCCCGCCGCACCGCGTGAGTAATCACCGGTCACCATATTGACTCCCTGCCCCATCAATTCGGTAACCAGCAAGCCGGTATTCAGCTCTTTCAACATGCCTTGATAATCCAGCTTGCCCGGATCGATCGCTAAATTATGCACGCCACCGGCATTGCCTGTGCTGCGAAGGCCCAATTTACGGGCGGAATAAGTGCTTAATACATAACCGCGCAAAATGCCCTCGCTGACGATATCGCGTGTTTGGGTAGCGACGCCTTCGCCGTCATATGCACCGCTGCCCAAAGCGCCTTTTAAATACGGCTGCTCATGAATGCGGACAAATTCAGGGAAGACTCGGGTATTCAAGGCATCCAGCAAAAATGACGACTTGCGGTATAGATTGCCGCCGCTGATTGCGCCGATAAACGAACTGAGCAAACCCGAAGCCGTTTCCGCGCAATACATTACCGGACACTGCCGCGTACTTAAGCTGCGCGCTCCTAAACGGCGGAGCGTCCGCTCGGCCGCTTTTTGGCCCACGAGGGCAGCGGATTCCAAGTCGCGTGCATTTCTTGCTACGGTGTACCAGTAATCGCGCTGCATGCTGTCGCCGCGTTGCGCCAGTACCGAACAGCTCAAAGAATGACGGGTTGAGGCATAGCCCTGAAGAAAACCCAAGGTATTCCCCATCACCCTGATACCTTGATGCGTGTTAACCGAAGCGCCTTCGGAATTGCTGATTTCTTCATGATAAAACCGCGCCGCATCTTCGCACTCAATAGCCAGCGTAATGGCTCCATCGACACCGATGCCCCACGGATGGTTAAGATCCAGATCGGGAAATTCGGTAGCCAACAGTTCTTTGTCCGGCAACCCGGCATACTCGTCTTCGCTGGTGTAACGGGCAATGCTGCATGCTGCGCTGACCGTTTCCTTGATTGAAGCGGCTGACAAATCCGTGGTGCTGGCTGAGCCCTTTCGCTGCCCGAAATAGACCGTTACGCCCAGTCCCTGGTCGCGGTGATGCTCTATGGTTTCGACATCGCCCAGCCGCACCGATACTGACAAGCCATTTTCCTGACTCAAGCCTGCTTCTGCGGCACTGGCGCCCTGTTTGACAGCCTCGTCCAGGATGTCCTGAACGGTGCTTTTTAAGCGGTTGATTTGTTCGTGGTTTTGCACTGTGATCTCTAATTTTGTGTAGGTTGGGTAAATCTCATCTAAACGCTGGTTCCGCCAACCGTCAAGCCGTCAATCTTCAACGTAGGCTGCCCGACGCCGACCGGCACGCTTTGTCCGTCCTTGCCGCAACTACCGACGCCGCTATCCAGCTCCAGGTCGGTGCCGACCATAGACACTTTGGTCAAGACCTCCGGCCCGTTACCAATCAAAGTTGCACCTTTTACGGCACGAGTTATTTTACCGTTTTCGATCAGGTAGGCTTCGCTGGCGGAAAATACGAATTTGCCCGAGGTGATATCGACCTGCCCGCCGCCGAAGTTCTTGGCATACAAGCCGTTTTTCACCGATCTTATGATTTCTTCGGGATCATGCTGGCCTGGCAGCATATAGGTGTTGGTCATACGCGGCATCGGCAGATGTGCGTAGGACTCGCGCCGCCCGTTACCGGTAGGGTTAACGCCCATTAACCGGGCATTGAGTTGATCCTGCATGTAGCCTTTGAGGATGCCGTTTTCGATCAATACGGTCTTTTCTGTCGGCGTGCCTTCGTCATCGATAGTCAGCGAGCCGCGCCGGCCAAGGAGGGTGCCGTCATCGACGACCGTGCACAAATCGGAAGCAACCCGCTCGCCGACGCGGCCGCTGAATGCCGAAGTGCCTTTGCGGTTAAAGTCGCCTTCCAGGCCGTGGCCAATGGCCTCATGCAGCAAAATGCCCGGCCAGCCCGAACCCAGCACGACCGTCATATTGCCGGCCGGCGCTTCGACGGCTTCCAGGTTAACCAATGCCTGCCTGACGGCTTCACGGCCATATGCCAGCGCGGTATCCTGGTCAATGAAATAGCTGTAATCGCTACGCCCGCCGCCGCCCATGCTGCCCTGTTCGCGCTGGCCGTTTTGCTCGACGATGACCGTTACATTCATCCGCACTAAAGGCCGCACGTCGGCAACCAGGGAGCCGTCTTGCCGGGCTACCAGAATATGTTCATGCACGCCGACCAGGCTGACGATAACTTCTTCAATCCGGCTGTCCAGTTTGCGCGTTTCGCTGTCGACCCTGCGCAATAAATCTATTTTTTGCTGATCTTCCAGTGATTTTAACGGGTTTTGCATCGCGTAATGCTTCGGCCAATCAGCTGCTTTTATAGCAACCTTGCAGCGCGAGGGATCTGCTTCCTGTCCTTGCCGAACGATAGCCTTAACATTATTGGCCGCTTCCAGCAGCACCGGCAGTTCAATCCGGTCACTGTAGGCAAAGCCTGTTTTTTCGCCAAATACCGCGCGCACCCCGGCGCCCTGTTCGATATTATGACTGCCTTCTTTAATGATTCCGCCTTCCATGACCCAAGATTCGAAATGGCTGGATTGAAAGTAAATATCCGCCGCATCAACCGGTGAGCTCAGTAACCGGTTCATAATCTTTTCAATATCGCCATCCTGAATGCCGGCCGGTATCAAGATAGCTTGTCTTGCAAGGTTTAGTATTTCCATCAAAAATTCGTAATAAAAGTTCAAATAAAAGGGTAGAGGCGCCGCAATATCCCTGCTTTGTTATTCTTCCAGCTTATCACGCAAGGTGTTAAACAATAACTGCATCAGGTCTTCTGCGCTTCCCGCCCTAGATTCCGGCGTATCGTCCTTAGCCGCTGCACTGCTTTGTTCTGCCTCATTGGCTACGGTCGCGGTCACCGTTGTTTCCTCACCTTCTGATTTCACGGTTAGAAGATAAGTAGTGGAATCACTGCTTAAAAAGGCCGTCGCTTTCGCAAAAAAACCGTTGCTGTCGGCTGTGTCATCCTGGGTAACATAATAAAGTCCCTTATCACGCTCATGATCGGTTACTTTGATACCGCTTTGCTTCAATGCCCGACCTAAGGTGTTCCATGCTTCATCAAAAGGCTGCTTGATCGTCAGTTGCGTTCGCGTATTCTGGTAAACATCCGAGCCCAGCCCCGTCCTGTCTTTTTTCTTCGGAATCGAACTGGTATCGACTACGCGCTGCTCCCGGGTTGGACTGCTGCTAGCTACAGTTGGCGGACGCTCCAAAGCTTCGGTATCGCGGTAGCGATTTTCCTGCGTGGTCCCGCAGGAAATCAGAAAACTGATCAAGAATAAGCTTCTAATTATTAAGAACATATTAATCTCAAAAAAAACGACGATGATCCAGCGCCGGAAATGCACCCCGGACTTTTTCCAGACGTTCGATATCTATTTCTGCAGAAACAAAACCGCCGCCCGTTTTGTAGCAATCCAGCACCACGCCCCACGGATCGATAACCATGCTGTGCCCGAAAGTTTTACGCCCATTGAGATGGAATCCGCCCTGATTCGGCGCAATCACATAGCACAGGTTTTCCACGGCACGCGCCCGTAACAGCAATTCCCAGTGAGCGGCCCCGGTTTCTGCGGTAAATGCCGACGGAATGACCAGTATCTCCATCCCCATCTTGCGGAAAAATTCGGGGAAGCGCAGATCGTAACAAACAGCGACACCCATCCGGCCAAACGGCGTGTCAATCACCAGCATGTCAGTGCCTGGTTCAATCGAGTCGGATTCGCGGTAAACGTCATTGCTGCCAGGAACGCTGACATCAAACAAATGCACTTTATCGTAGCGTGCAACCCGTTCGCCTTGATCGTTATAAACCAGACAGGCCGCCCGTACTTTATTGCTGTCGTCGCCCACGATAGGAATAGTCCCGCCAACTACCCAGACTCCATATTTTTTTGCAGTCGCCGACAAAAAATTCTGGATGGGTCCTGAACCGTCGACCTCCTTGGCTTTGATTTTGTCCAGTTCATGGTCGCCCATCAAGGCAAAGTTTTCCGGCAAAGCCACCAGCTTTGCACCGGCTTTGACCGCTTCTCCGATAAGCTTGTCGGCTTCCAGCAAATTAGCGCTGATACTGGGACTTGATGCCATTTGTATGGCTGCACATCTACTCATATTTATCTCTCTTCAATTTATGACGACTCAGCAAATGCAAACTGACATGCCGGCTGCATATTGTTTTACCGATCGCTGTAGTTTTACCTTAATTCTCTTCTTGCTGTCTTAACCACGGAAAATCGGTAATGCCATTCCAGGTTTTTTGTAATAACCCGTCATTTTTATGCATCGGAATGATTTCCGCTTTTCCCCAAGCGCCTTTTACCAGATATTGGGAACCAAAGAAAAATCCCTCCTGATCTTTACCGGTCAAAGATCGCCCTACCAGGGCCGCTACTTTACCCATAATTGTACCAGCAATAGGCACGGCATCGGCACTTTTAGGTGTGACATTAATAATATGATCAACAGTTTGACTGACAAGATCGGTATCGCCGCTAATGGCGATTTTTGCAGGAACCGCGTCAACAACTAAATTATGAGTTGAGGCAATTCCGCCTGCCAAATCGAAATGCCCTTTGATGCTGTTAAAGGTCAACCCTTCCTCATAAATATCACTGAAATCAAGCTGCGCCCTTTTTATCCACTGAGCCATTGCCAACATTCCCAACAGCCTGCCGAATCCTGGCTCTATGCTTAAAATCCGTCCGTTTTTGAAATTAATGTCCAGCTGGCCTTTCAAATCCGCCAGCGAGAATTGATAAGGCGCCGCGTTCCAACTGGCGGAAAAATAGACAGCCGCACTGGTTTCGGTCAAGTCTTTGGTAATACCCAGCTGTTCCAGCAGTTTCCCGGCATGAGGCACTTCCAGATAGCCTCGGGTATGTGTTACTGACTGCCCGCCGTTTATTTGCCAGTTACCTGAAAAGATAAGATTTTGATTTTCTCCGGTCAGCTTCACATCATCAAACCCCATGCCGCCCGGTATATGCTCGGTTTTCAATGCCAGCTGTCCCAGATCAATCGACCTCCATAGCGTTTTCCGACTGGTAACCGTCAATAAAGGCATGCGTTCCGGCGATAAGGTCTGTCGCGGATCTGCATCCGAAGCGTCCGCAAGAGGCCGGGTGGAAACAGCCCGGAAAGAGTCTTTCGATTCCATTTGCTTTAATGCCGAAATATCCAGCACCTCCATATCCAGACTGATTCTGTCGGCGCTCTTAAAGTCGACAGGAACTTTGACGTTCCCCTTCGCGACCGGACCGGCGATAGTCCCTGTCCAAAAGTTGCCATTGCGCTTCAAAGCCAGATCCAAAGCGCCCATATCGGTTTTATTCCATACTGCATGATCGCCATGAATCTTCAGCTCCCTGACGACCGCCAGGGATGGTGGAAGTGTCGCAGTCGGTAGGGAACCGGTGCGACCGACCGCCAGGGATGGTGGGAGTGTTGCAGTTGATAGGGAACCGACGCGATCGGCTGCTAATGATGCAGGGAGCGGAACCGGCAGAGAACCAGCGCTATCGCCGTCTCCAGCACCTTGGCCAACGGCCAAACCCAGCCAGTCTTGCAATACTAGCCGGCTTCGGTTGAGTTCCAGCTTTAATCCCGCATCCTGAGTCTGGGCGACCTCACCGTCACCGACCAGTACATGGCCCGAATAGATGGTCTTTTGCTTGGTATCCAACTGAATCGCCGCTTTCAGCTTGTTGTCGTAACTTAGCAGCACCGGCATTAACTGTTGCTCGCCCAGGTTGAACGTCAAAGACAAAGGTGTTTTTTGCTCCCGTGTCTTGGCCAATGATTCCGGCAAATCCAGGGCTACGCCGGAGAGCATCGACTCTACAACAAGCTCCGGTGACTCATCCCCATACGGCAAATCCAACGTTAACCGATAATCTGTTGCCCCGGAAGCTATTTCCCACCAAGGTATTTCGAACTGCTTTTGCAGGTCGCTAATCCCGGCATACCCTTCCACATTGACGGTGGTTTGGCTGTCCGAGCTTTTGATGTTGATTTGGATCGGATGACCCAAGGCCGCCGCATGAATGGTATCGCTATAAACGCCCTGTTCATTGAACTTGAGCTCGCCGTTAATTTTGCTGACCGGCAGCTCCAGCGATTTTACCGTCAGTTTGGCATCTTTCAGTTGCGCCGTTCCATCGATTTTGGTCGGTGCATGGGCGGTTAACGGAATTTTAAGATCCAGCGCTACCTGCGTATTTCCCTGCGGGACAATGGCTTCCAGCAATGAATCCACCGGCGAGCTTAGCGGTGTCTGCTGCAGAAAGGCCAAAACCTGAGCAATACCGCTTTCGACCTCGCCCTTAATCAGCAACTGCTCGCTCTTCTCCAGTGAGGGAATGGTAACTTCGGCTTGCTTGATGATCACATTCCCCGCGTCGGCTTCCGATTGGTCTGCGGCAGACACGGTATCCTTGGTCATACCGGACTGCCCTTGCAAGACATTAACCTTGAGGCCGCCCTGCGAGAACATGACCTCAGTATTCATGCCGGTGATATGAGGCCATTCCGGATCGTACGCCAGTTCAAACTGTTCACCATTAAATGCCGCTTCAAAAACGCCCGGCGCATCGGCAAATGGAAAATCGTTCAGATTGCCGTAGACCAACAAGCCGCCGTTGGTCAGCCTGCCGCTAACGAACGCACTATCCAGCCAGGCAACGACTTCTTCATCCATAATACCCACCGGCAAATAGTGCCTGACATCGCTGGCGTCTTCGCCGCTAAATGCACTTTGCAAATCCATAAATACGGGCTTGCCTGACTCCTCGGGGATATCGAGACGGAACCGGGTGTTGCTCCGGAAGCTTAAGGAGTCCAATTCAATCGATGGACTGGACATGGACCAGACATGTTCGTTGGCAGCTTGTTGCCAATTTACCGTCCCTTGAAGCCGGTTGACTGGCAAAGCCTCACGGAACAAACCCGACCCTGTCAGCCAAGCATCTTTGGTTGTAAGAGTAATGGAACCCTGCTTTTCGCTGCCCTTGATTCGGCCAGTCAAATTTTCTATGCCCGGAACGGACGACAATGACGCGACGCCGAGTTTGTCAAACCTGCCGCTCAGCTCCACCGATTTCGCATCCAGGTCGGCAAACAGAGAGAAATTCTCCAACAATCCTTTTATCTGGGCTTTTGCGAGTGCGTTAGCTTGCTTTTCCTTCAAAGGCGCGAAAAACTGCGCCAACCCGGACGCTTCCTGCAAGTCCAGCTTCTCTATAAACAACGCTATTTTATGCAAAGCGTTATCGTCCATGCGTTGTCCGGCAACGCCGAACACTGCGGACGGCCATTTTTTAATGACGCCTTTACCGCCATCCTGGGTTTCCAGTGCAAAATCGTTTACAACGAGTTGCCATGAATTAGTTGATCCTTTGAGAACATCGTTCATTCCCCAGTGCAGCTTTGTTTTCAACTGTTTAACAAAAAATTCCTGCTTATCCTGACGAACCAGCGCCATCTGTTGAATTTGCGCATCAATATCCACCGACGCCAACTGTGATTGATGCCAATTGGCCCAGATTTGGAAATTGCCTGTACCGCTATTGATATGTATCCGATCCCCGGTTGAGACTTGACTGAATGCCGCCAATTCAGGCAAAAAAACGGCATTGCCGTTTATATAAACCCGCCCTTCGATGGTGGAAGGCTCGAAAACATTGCCTTTGAAGTCCATGGATATTCTTAAAGCATCGCCGACTTTCTTCGGCAGCTTCATCAGCACATTAAGCTGGTGCCGATCACCGTCATTGCGGATCGCCAGATCGACGCCATTGAACAGCAACGGCTTGCGATGACTTGCTTCATCCTGCCAGGTGATTTCGCTTTGCAAAACTTCGTATTTTCTGCCCTGTAATAACCACTCAGGCTGCCCGTCGCTGGCTTTTAAGCCGACAATGGCAATACTTCCGTCTTGCTGACGTTTAATGGACAGTTTGGTGCCCACCAAGGTGACCCGGGACGAGGACAATAAATTTCGGCTGACCAGGAAATCCAGTAAATCCATGCCCAAGCGTATTTCGGTGAACTGGATAGCGGGCTTTTCATTGTTGCTTGAGACAAGGGCTGACGAATTCGCCGGCAGCGAATTTGCAGGTGTACTACCTGAAGCGGCAGGAGCATCCCGGGAAATCGAGATGTCCTTCAACACCAGCTCGGGATTAAAGCCGCGCATTTTTGCGCCGAGGCGGCCTATTGTTACCGGCGTACCGATAAGGTCGCCGATATTGGTCGCCAGATCGGACTTATAGTGCTCAATCCCGGACAATAGCAAGCGTACGCCGGTCAAGCTGATAGCGACCGAGATCAAAGACCAGAAAATGAGATGCCGCGTCGCGCGCGTAATATGATGAATCACTAAAAAAGCCTGTAGGATGGGTAGAGCGCGAGCGGAACCCATCAATTGATATTACACTTGTGATGGGTTTCAATCCGTTCTACCCATCCTACGATCTATGTATACTTATATTGAAAAGCAGAATGTCTTACAGCAACACCACATCATACTGCTCCTGATTGTATTCAGCCTCGGCCCTGAACTTGATGCGCACGCTTAAAAAGACTTCCAGTTCGGCCAGCATATCCGCTTCTTCATCAAGCAGCATTTCCACAACCTCATTGGAGGCCAGAACCAATATTTTCTGGACCTTGTACTGCCTGACTTCGCGAATAATCTCCCGGAATATTTCCAGGCACATCGATTCCGCGGTCTTCAGAACACCCCGGCCGCCGCAAGCGCTGCAAGGCTCGCAAAGTATATGCTCCAAGCTTTCCCGGGTTCTTTTGCGAGTCATTTCCACCAATCCCAATATCGAGACTTCGGTGATGTTGGTTTTCGCATGGTCCTTTTCCAAATGCCGCTCGAACGCCTGCAAAACCTGTTTTTTATGATCCTCACTTTGCATATCGATAAAATCGATAATGATAATGCCGCCGAGATTCCTGAGCCTCAGTTGCCGGGATATCGTCTGCGCCGCTTCAAGATTGGTTTTAAAAATCGTTTCTTCCAGGTTGCGGCCACCGACATAACCGCCGGTATTCACATCGACGGTGGTCATCGATTCGGTCTGATCGAACACCAGATGCCCGCCCGATTTCAGGTTAACTTTACGCTCCAGCGCTTTTTGGATTTCGTCTTCGACGCTGTAAATATCAAATACCGGACACTCGCCGGTGTAATGCTCAATAACCGGCACAATTTCCGGCACAAAAATCTCTGCAAATTCGACCAACCGCTGGTAGGTTTCCTTTGAATCCACCCGAACTCTTTCAATGCCTTCTCTATATAAATCCCTTAAGGTCCTGATGCTCAGCGGCAAATCCTTATGGATAAATTGCTTGGGCTTAGCGGTGGCGATCTTGGCCGCGATTGACTCCCACAATTTCAGCAAAAATGTCATATCGGCAATCAATACCGTCTCATCAATGCATTCTGCGGCTGTTCTTGCGATAAATCCTCCGCATTTGTGCTCCAGCCTGAAAGCGTCGAGACAGGCTCTTAGCCGGACTCGCTCGGTTTCGCATTCAATCCGCTGGGACACGCCGGAATTTTGCGAATAAGGCATATAAACCTGGAACCGCGACGGTATCGATATTTCTGTGGTTAACCGTGCCCCTTTGCTGCCTATAGGGTCTTTGACCACCTGCACGATAATATGCTGACCTTCATGCAGGTAATGCTCGATGTTTTCCGAACCTTTCTTTTCCAGATCCTTAGCGCATAAGTCGGAAAGATGCAAAAAAGCTGCTCTCGGCAGGCCAATATCGACAAAAGCTGCTTGCATACCGGGCAGAACCCGGCACACTTCACCTTTATAAATGTTACCGACCAAGCCTCGCTGCCGGGTCCGCTCAATAATCAATTCCTGTAAGACGCCATTTTCAATAACCGCAACACGTGTCTCAGGCGGAGTAACGTTAATTAAAATTTCTTCACTCATTTGAAAAGACCTATGCCTTGCCTGGATAAAAGTTCAGCGGTTTCAAACAACGGCAAACCGACCACGCCGGAAAAGCTGCCGCTAATCGATTCTACAAATATGCCGCCCAGGCCTTGAATTGCATAACTGCCGGCTTTATCGGCCGGTTCGCCGCTTTGCCAGTAAGCCTCTATTTCGCATTCCGCCAACGGCCTGAAAGTCACCTCGGTAATACTTACCGCTTGATCATGCTGTCGCCCCCTGAGCGAAATTGCGCTATAAACCTGGTGCATTTTACCGGATAACAACCTTAGCATGGCAAGCGCATCATCCCGGTCCTTGGGCTTACCCATAATCAAGTCGTTCAGAACCACGGCGGTATCGGCTGCCAAAACCGGTACGCTGTCATTCAACTCTGCGATGCATGCTGCGGACTTTTCGGCAGCCAGCCGCTGGACATAGTCCAACGGCGCCTCATTGGGCAGCGGTGACTCGTCAACATCGACTGGGTGAACGCGGTAAGCGATTTTAATCTGATCCAGCAATTCCCTGCGCCGAGGGGAGGCTGAGGCAAGGATAATCTGCGCAGCCATTAACGATGATAGGGATGATTGTTGAGAATGCTCCAGGCACGATAAATCTGTTCGGCCACAACGATACGCACCAGCGGATGAGGGAATGTTAGTTTCGACAAGCTCCATGATTCCCGCGCCAGTTGTTTTACAGAATCCGCCAAGCCTTCCGGCCCGCCTACTAGTAAGGAGACATGTTGCCCGCTTTCCAGCCAGCGTTGCATTGCTTGCGCCAGTTCGGGCGTCGTCCAGGGCTTGCCGGGGATATCCAAGGTGACAATATGCGTGCTTTGAGGGATTGCCGCAATCATACGTTCGCCTTCTTCTTTGACGATTCTGGTGACATCGCTGTTCTTGGTCCGTTTGCCCGGTGCAATCTCTCTAAGAACCAGCTCGCACTCACGGGGTAAACGTTTGGCGTATTCGTCATAGCCCTGCTGCACCCAGCCCGGCATACGGTTTCCTACTGAAATCAGATTTATTTGCATGCTGCGCAGGATACAGGAGAACAGGCTTGTGATGCAATGCGACCTAGTGGTAGTCATACCCCGCATCAAAAATAACTTACAAAAAAAAGCTTAAGTAATAACTTTATCAGCCGCTATATTAGCAAACTGATACAGGAAATTACCGTGAACATTAAATTTTTAAAGCCAATATTTGACACACCTGTTCTTGCCAAGCCATCAACATTCACATCGCCGCTGGCGCTCGCCGGATTGACCATCAGCCTGTTAATGACTGCTTGCACGACTGACAAAGCGCCGCCAACTGCATTTCTGCCGCACAAAACCCTAACCGCAAAAGGTTACGGCACTGTCGAAAAAAGTGACCGGTATTCGCGCTCGCAAATTAAATTAATGGCCATGAGGGCGTCTAAAATGGATGCTTACAGAAGTTTGGCCGAGCAGCTTAATGGCATTCAATTACACGGGCAAACTACGGTCGGAGATATGGAAGTCAGCCACGACAATTATCAGATTAATCTTAATGCTTATTTACGCGGAGCAAGGATAGTAAAAACCTCGGCTATCGGCAGCGATATTTACGCTGGCGATGATACTTTTGAAACGGTTGTGGAGCTTGATTTAACACCCAAACTCTATGAATGCCTTAACGGTCCAAGTGCATTAATGAACCAGTGCCTTCAGCAAAACACGGAAAGTCCGGCACCCAGCATTGACAATGCTCCCGCTAAGATATCAAGCATTAGCAGTTATGCTAATACCAAGGGATTTAGCCACAAATAACCCACCCAAAAATCATACGAACTATTGGCATAACTTTTTACAGTGCCGCCCGCGTTTATAAGGCAACGGTGGCCACAAACAATTACCTTTGAAAATCATCGTAAATAGCATTTAATAATGGTTTTGCAGAAGCGTCGCAATTAGTCAAAGCCTCCAACTTCTGTACCCGCTTTTTGCTTACCTCTCCTGTAAGCACAGCAACAGACAGAGTTGATGAATGGCAAAAATATTATTTGAATGCATACTGTTATCCCTGATTTTATTAAGCCAATCGTATGCCGTTGTTCAACCTAATGCCGATGTTGTAACTGTTGAAGGTCAGGCTGTTATTAACAAAAGCATGCCGTTATTAGCTAAACAGCAGGCATTGCAGGACGCCATCCGTCAGGCATCCATGCAATCGTCTGTTAACCTTCATAGCCAGACTACGGTCAACCAGAATAACGTTGCTCTGGATACTGTTTCCATGCGCACCGCTGCTGCGGTAAAAAATACCAAAATCATCAGGGAATGGACGACTGGCGATATCTATCATATTGTAGCAATGGTCGAGTTATCTGCTGACAATTCCTGCACAGCCCATTATCGGAAACGTATTGTCGCAACCGCTTTCCCTTTAGCTAAACAAGAACAGGTCAGTGGCAATGAAACACAGGATTTATATGGCGGCATTCCACGCGAGCTTAATAATCATTTAATCGAATCCGGCGATTTTGTAGGCAGCAACGCAACTAACATCAATTTATACCCAAGAGCCGACTTAGCGCCGGAAATGCAAGATCGGACAGCCTATCGTCCATCAAAAGTCATGCAAGTTGCAGCATCGAACGGTGCGCAGTTGGTGCTGTCCGGCGTCATCAGAGATTTGGAGGTCGAATCTTCCCAATACATAAGAGGAGAGGGACCTCTGGCATACGCCAAAAGTTTAGTGCGTGACATGGTAGCTACGCGAGGAATTGGGATTGATGTTTTTGTTCATGACGGGTATACCGGCGCATTACTCTTCCAACAGCGTTATATCGACGAGGTCTCAGGCGATGTGTGGATCCCTGCAACTTATACGGTAGGCAGTGAGCGCTTTAACTCCACTTCGACCGGCGAAAAAATAGCCCAACTTATAAATCAGGCCAGCACTGATATACGCCAAGCCTTAAGTTGCCACCCCTTTACAACGCGCATTGTTGAAGTCAAGGATGACAAAGTATTTGTTGATGCAGGTACGCAGGAAAGACTTAATGTCGGCGATCAGCTGGTGGTTTACAGCGCGAGCGGTGATGACTTAAATCTTGATGGCGGCATCAACTTTGTAGGTAAAGACAGACAGCCTGCCGGTGTAGTAACCATCATTAATGTAACTCCACGCTATTCCATTGGCAATTTGGAAGCGCCTGCCCGTGATCTGGGAGTCAGGATTGGAGATTGGGTGCAATCCTGGTAAATGGCTCATTACACAGACTGGACTTGCTATACTGTTAGCTTTCGACTATATATTTACACTTACATTAACCTTTAACAGAGTCCATTGTGGAAATTAAATCAAGCATATTCGGCGAACAAATCATTGATCCCAGCACCATCATTAACTTCCCTAACGGAATCCCAGGTTTTGAAGATCAAACCCGTTTCAAACTGTTTCATCAGGAAGGCGATAACCCCCTCATTTTCTGGCTCCAATCCTTAGATGCCGAATCCCTTATATTTTCAGTCGCTCAGCCGTCTATTTTCAATATCAATTATGACTTCATCTTAAACGATGCTGAAGAAGCCCTACTGGGAATTGAAGATATTAGCGACGTACTCATACTGATAATGCTGCATAAAGACCCATCCGCTCAACCTACCATTAAAGGCTCTATTAGATCCCCGCTGGTGATTAACAGCACAAAAAGGATCGGCTTGCAGAAGATACTTGCTCAAGTGGAGCAAAGCATAACGCTGACCGACATCAGCAATGAAATTAATGTTTCTGAAAGCGCATAAAACTTGGTAGAAGGAAAACTTGGACGAATATCTCTGCAAAAGAGCCTATTATTCAGTTTTTAGCTGCATCTTTAAGGAATTTAATTATTACTGCCGCTTTTTAGCGGCAGTTTTGCGAGAATATCGGTAAGAAGCGTGAGTACTACTTCATGGGCAGGTATTTGTGACTCGGCAGTCTAGCTGTACATAAGAGTTAACCAGAAAATCAGCCTATTCGAGGCAACAGGAATTCTGCTTTGCGCCATGAATAACGCAGGTAATCAAGTAGAGGAGGCGGCCTGAACGGGAATGGAATTGGCTGAGCGCTGAACCTGGTTCTTTTCATTAAAATAGATCAGGGTAGGCTTATGATTTTCCGCTTCATTTTGGTTCAATATTGCATATGCGCAAACAATGATCAGATCGCCGGGGCATGCCAGACGCGCAGCGGCACCATTAACTGAAAATAACCCCGACCCTTCTTCGGCACGAATGGCATAGGTCGTAAAACGCGCACCATTGTTGACATTATAAATCTGTATCTGTTCGTATTCTCTGATACCCGATAAATCAAGAATATTGCCGTCAATCGCACAAGACCCTTCATAACCCAATTCTGAATGAGTTACAGTGGCTCTATGTAATTTCGCTTTAAGCATTGTGATTTGCATAATAAAAACTATATAAATACTCTTGAGAACCGCGCATTATCCATTAATTGCAACAATGCATCAACTTTTAGCATTTTTCAATCCGTATAAACCCTACTATTGCTTACTTGGAAAAACAAACATTATCGATTAGCCGGGTTTTGCCAAGCCTTGCCGCCGTCAACAAAACCAAGTCCATATCATCCACGTCTGCTTTTTTTAAGTCGCTAGCCCTGCACACAGAAAAATATTCCGGTTGGAAACCACTATCCCGCAAATATAATAAAGCCCTGTTCTCGATCTCCTCATAAGATTGCTGTCCCGCTAAAATAGCATCGCGTGCAATACATAAGGACTGATACAGTTTTGCGGCGACCGCTTTTTCCTCTGCGCTTAAATAGCCGTTTCTGGAACTCATCGCAAGCCCGCTTACCTCCCGAACCGTTTCTACACCGATTATTTCAGTAGGAAAATTTAAATCCCGGACCATTGTCCGTATCACCGTCAACTGCTGAAAATCTTTTAATCCAAATAAGGCCGTATCCGGCTGCACCATATTGAATAATTTACAAACGACTGTCGCAACCCCGTCAAAATGCCCCGGTCTTGATGCACCACAATACCACTCGGACAGGCCGGCTATCGATACGATTGTCTTGGCATCGGACGCATAAACCTCTGAGACAGAGGGTAAAAATAGCAAGTCTGCGCCGGATGCATTGAGCTTATCCTGATCTTCTTGCTCGGTACGCGGGTAGGTCTCAAAATCTTCGCCAACACCAAACTGGGTAGGATTGACAAAAATACTGACCACCACCCGATCCGCTTTTTCTTTGGCTTTGCTTACCAGCGCTAGATGCCCAGCATGCAAATTGCCCATGGTTGGCACCAAAGCAACGCTCTGTCCTGCCGAACGCCATGCTTTAACGGCCTCGCGTAATTCTGATACTGTATTAACTATACGCATAAGTCTTAAAAACTATGTTCAGCTGTTGGAAACAGGGTCTGCTTAACCGCTTGGTGATAG
Organism: Methylobacter sp.; assembly: GCA_036560465.1. Taxonomy (GTDB): domain Bacteria; phylum Pseudomonadota; class Gammaproteobacteria; order Methylococcales; family Methylomonadaceae; genus Methylobacter_A. Next base: position 125,894 of record DATBRD010000016.1, on the reverse strand, counting down.
GCACTGATAGCCTCCTCGATATTCACCGCGTCACTCATGAAATTCCTGGAAAAACGCGGGCGCTTGATGGTACCGATATTGAGCATGTCATAAAGCACCAGCACCTGTCCATCACACTCTACGCCGGCACCAATACCTATAACAGGGATGGTTAGCTGCAGACTGATCTCTTTAGCCAACGCTGCTGGAACACACTCCAAAACCAGCAGACCGGCACCTGCTTGCTGTAATTGATGGGCATCGGTCAGTAATTTTTCTGCAGCCGCCTTTTCCTTACCCTGAACCTTATAGCTGCCCAATTGGTTAATGGACTGCGGCAACAAGCCCAAATGCCCGCAAACAGGAATACCCTGATCGACAAGGAACCTGACGCAATCGATTCTTGCCCCCTCCAACTTAACCATTTGTGCTCCGCCAGCCTGCATTAACTTGCCGGCATTTTTAGCTGCACTAACAGGCGTGCTATAAGTCATAAACGGCATATCGGCGATGATAAATGCCCGCTGGCGAGCATTACTAACGCACCGGGTATGATAAACCATATCTCTAATGGTAACCGGCAGCGTGGTATCATGCCCCTGAACAATCATCCCCAGAGAATCCCCCACCAGCATCATGTCGACGCCGACCTTGTCGATCAAAGCACTGAATCCTGCGTCATAAGCGGTCAAACAGGAAATTTTCTCGCCGCGTTGTTTCATGGCGGCCAGATCAATAATTGATAGCGGCTTTAACGTAGCTGCTGAAGCATATGGGTTCATTTTATTCCAGGAGATATGGGGTTTGCTGAAACAAAAATCAATCCAGCCGCTTCAGGTCATTCATGGGACATTGGGCGAGCAGATCGACAATATGGCCTTTTCCAGGCACTACCAATTGAGGCGCGATCTCAAACAAGGGATACAAGACAAAGGCCCGTTCAGACAAACCCGGATGCGGCACGATTAAATCAGGCATTTCAATAAGCTGATCGCCATAGATTAACATATCCAAATCCAGCGTTCTTGCCCCCCACCGCTCGGCTTTTCTGACCCGACCATGATCGTTTTCGATATGCTGCAACCGACGCAACAAGTCTATCGGCGGCAAGCCGGTCGCGACACACATCACCGCATTAACGTAATCAGGCTGATCCTGTGGCCCCATAGGCGGACTATGATACAAACTGGAAAATGCGAGCTCCCGTACTCCGGGTATTTGCGTTATTGCTGTGCGCGCTGATTTAATTTGTTCCGCAGGGTTTTCGAGATTACTGCCTAAACCTATAAAAGCGGTTATCAAGTCAGCTTTTGAATTTTCCATAACTATCGAATACTTTAAGGTTCTGTTTTTGGAGTACTGTCTTTACCTTTTTTGGAATAGCTTCTTTTGCGCCCTGGTTTTTTGCTACGCGGAGGCTGAGTCATTTTTCTTTGCTCATTATCACTGGCATCCTGGTACTTGGTCCACCATTCAGCCAACTCGGGATCGGCGCCTCCGGTCTCGGCACGCAATACCAGAAAATCATAAGCCGCCCTAAAACGAGGATGACCGATCAAACGACTGGGCTTAGATCCAATACGCGCATTAAATTTGGGCTGCATGCTCCAAACCTCACGCATAGCCATACTGATATGACGCGGAAGAGCCGTGCTTCTAACCTGCCGGGCAATAACTTCGCTGGCCGCGTCCTGATAGGCAATATATTCAATTTCGCCTTGCGCCATTTTTTCTTTGGCCAACATCCGCACCGGCTCCCACAAAAAAGCTGCCAATAAAAAGTAAGCCGTAACCGTTTTACCTTCCGCTATTCTGTTATCCGAATTTTCCAGCGCTTTAACCAATAGCAATCGGGGAAAACCGCTGTCTTCAACCGCCAAACTGTTCTCAGTGGCAGGAAACAACACTTGGAAAAGCCCATAATGCCTAAGTATTTCAAAAGTTTGCAGCGCATAACCGAATAAAAACAACTTGATCGCTTCATCATAAAGCCTGGCGGACGGGATGCTGGACAGCAGCGGGGCATCGTTATGTATTGCTTTCTCGCATTCAGGATCCAGATTGAAACCGAGTTTAACAGCGAAACGCACCGCTCTCAGCATACGCACGGGGTCTTCACGAAAACGCATATCAGGGTCGCCGATAAGCCTGATCACCCCCGCTTTATGGTCGTCCATACCGCCAACATAATCTACTACTGAAAAATCTTTTATATTGTAATAAAGGGCGTTAACAGTAAAATCCCTGCGCCATACATCTTCTTCAATGGTGCCATAGACATTATCCCGCAACAGCCGCCCCTCCTTGTTGAGTACCTGCTTGTCGCTTTGCTCTTCTCCAGCGCCTCTAAAAGTCGCAACTTCAATAATTTCCCGGCCAAAATGCACATGAGCCAGACGAAATCTACGGCCGATTAATCGACAATTCCGAAATACTCTTCTAACTTGATCAGGATCGGCATTGGTGACAACATCAAAATCCTTGGGCTCCCGTCCCAACAATAAATCACGCACACAGCCACCGACAAGGTAAGCATCGAATCCTTCCTTTTGCAGACGGTACAAAACCTTCAGCGCGTTCTCACTGATTTGGGAGCGTGAGATATTATGTTCAGCGCGTGAATATATTTTGACTCGTGGGCCAACAGGTTCAGCTTCATTTCTGGCTGACTTAATAATTTTTTTAAAGAAGTTTAAAATAGTCTTTACACCTTGTTATTTTTCTAATTATTTTGATTATATCATTGCAGATGAATTCTAACCCAATCCGCAAGTTTCTTTTACATTCCTTTTGAATGGAGTAGAATCATTACTCTGATTTTTTCAGGCAATTCTAGATTACATCACATTGCACATACCAGATAAAAGATCAGACAACCATTTTTTAAACATCGCACAAACATTAGCGTGCTTGACTGGAATTGTTATGTTCAAAAAGATTCTTAATAGCTTAATAGACCAACCTTTGTTAACCAGCCTTTTTGCAACAGATTTCTTCATTCTTCTGTTTCACAGACCGCCATTTTTGTTTTCTCTCATAATGCTGGGAGCGCTAATGGCGATGTGCATGTATTTTGGTCAAAAACTAGCCTTATTCAAAATTTAATTGGTTGGGTCAACAAAGAATATATCGCAAAAGCCAGGCAATGATCCCGCATCAACGCCTGGCTTTTTCCGTCGCCTGGCAGCCATATTTTACGACCTCCTGCTACTGATCGCCGTTTTATTTGTCGCGACTGCAGTATTACTCCCTTTAAATGCAGGCGAAGCTTTCACTAGCCAACAATTTTTTTTCCCCATTTATCTTCTGCTAGTCAGCTTCTTCTTTTACGCCTGGTTCTGGACGCATGGCGGACAAACGTTGGGCCTGCGGGCTTGGAAAATAAGAGTACTTACCTTTGATATGAAACCCATCAGCTGGAAACAGGCTTTGCTCCGTTTTCTAGCGGCCATCATATCATGGGGCTTTTTCGGACTAGGCTTCTTGTGGATACTTATCGATAAAAATCAGCGCAGCTGGTTCGACCATCTATCTCAAACTGCCCTTTTTCTCAATACTCCGGAAACACGGCATTACAAAGCCCCTGGCCATACATCTCCCAAATAATAACCCGCGATGTCATCATGAATTGGCTTACTAAATTACTTCTTCGAAGCCCCAAGGTCTCCGCCCCGGAAAAAAAGCCTGACATTGCCCCCCTTATTAATCCAAATACACTTACCTGTTCGGAGCCTGTTGCCACCGAACATAAAAAACTAGCGCTGGCCGCTCTAAAAAGACTGGCTCCGCTTCGAGACATGGATGACGCCTATGTTGAGCAACTGGCTCACACAACACTACATTATACTCAGGGTTCTGTAATTTTCAGGCTGGGCCAAAAAGCCAATTCAGTGTTTTATTTGCTTACTGGAAGCGTTGAGCTTCAGCCTGACAGCGACAATCACTACACCTTGTCTGCAGAGTCATCGCTGGCCAACTTACCGCTCAATAGCGGTAAAATTTGCGGGGCAACGGCCATTGCTGCAACAGACATTTCCGTTTTGGCAATTTCAGGGGAATTTATTTGCCGATGGTCGAATAAAAGCCTTCAACAGTCCTCTTCCGTTGAGCTGATTGATATTGAATTGCCTGAGCAAATTGCCAACAACCGTTTTTTCACCAGTTTTTCAGCGAGCTACCGGGAAAACAAATTAAGCCTGCCCTCCTTACCCAATGTCGCCATAAAACTGAAAGAAGCGCTGGAAAAAGACTTAGGCATCAGCGAGGTTGTCAGAATTATCGGGGTAGATGCATCCATCGTAGCCAAGCTGATACAGTTGGCCAACAGTCCCCTATATTCGCCCATATCACCGATCACTAATTGCCACGCAGCTGTTACCCGATTGGGCCTGGACCAAACGCGAAAACTGGTTATGGGCATCAGCCTAAAGCAATTATTCCAGTGTCAAAATCCGCAACTGATGGAAAAAATGCAAAACTTGTGGAAAACCAGCCTCTATTTTTCCAGCTTGTGTTTCGTGCTTGCCCAGGAAAGCGTCACGGTCAATCCTGAAGATGCCTTATTAGCCGGCCTAGTCAGCGACATAGGTACGATACCGATATTGCATTTCGCCGAGCAGAATCCGAATGAATATCCGAACTTGGACGTATTGGAGTCCGCCATCCCGCTGTTAAGTCCGTCGGTCGGCTCCTTGGTATTGCACACACTGGGCTTTACTTCGGAATTAGCTGCCATTCCCCGGTATGCTGAAGATTGGTTCTACGAAAGCGACAGCGATAAGTTGAACCTGGCTGATATAGTCATACTAGCCAAGTTACACAGTTATTTCGGCACCAACCGGGCCAAGGAAATACCGTATATGAACTCGATACCTGCCTACGTTAAACTTAAAAACAGCAAACTAACCCCCGACTTTTCTTTGGATATACTGCACAAAGCCAAACATCGCATCAATGCAGCCATGAACTTTCTTTCCTGATACCACTATGAATAATCCCTTATTAGCCAACTCCACACTACCAATGTTTTCCCAAATCAAACCGGAACACATCGTACCGGCCATTGATCAGCTATTGGCCGAAGCCCGCGCGTCCGTCGAACAACATCTCCAGTCCACGCAAAATTACACATGGGAAAACCTGATCGCGCCATTGGAAGATGTGGATGATAAGCTCAGCAAAGCCTGGTCCCCAGTCAGCCACATGAATTCCGTGGTCAACAGCGATGAGTTACGCGACGCCTACAATGCCTGCTTACCCAAGCTCAGCGCCTATTCGACTGAAATGGGGCAAAACGAAGCCTTGTTTAAAGCCTATCGCTTTATTGCCGAAAGCGACGAATTTGCGGCACTGGATATTGCCCAGCAAAAAATTATCCGCAATGCCTTAAGAGACTTCAAATTGTCCGGCATTGACCTGGATGCTGAAAAAAAGCAACGCTACAAAGACATCAGCCAGGAATTATCCAGCCTTGCCAGCAGCTATGAAGAAAACCTGCTCGATGCAACCAACGCCTGGAACAAGATCATCAGGGACGAAGAGGATCTGGCTGGGCTGCCTGACTCCGCTTTGGCCCAAGCCAAACAGACAGCCGAAAGCCATAATGAACACGGCTGGATGATCACCCTGCAATTTCCATCCTATATTTCGGTGATGACTTACGCCGATAACCGTGAATTACGCCGCGAACATTACGAAGCTTTCTCGACCCGCGCTTCCGACCAAGGTCCGCATGCCGGGCAGTGGGATAACAGCGAAAACATGGAAAAAATTCTGGCTTTGCGCCATGAAAAAGCTCGCCTGCTAGGCTTCAACAATTATGCGGAATTGTCGCTGGCGACCAAAATGGCTGAAAAGCCGGATGACGTCACTGATTTTCTGGAAGACTTGGCTGACCGGTCCTGGCGACATGCGCGCAAGGACTTGGCCGAATTGCGTGACTTCGCCAGACAGCACTACGGCATCAAAGACCTGCAAGCCTGGGACATGGCCTATTATTCGGAAAAAATGCGCCAGCATTTTTACCAGTTGTCGCAGGAAGAAGTTAAAACCTATTTTCCGATTACCCGCGTCCTGCCCGGCCTGTTTGCGATTGTGGAAAAATTGTACGGGCTACAAATATCCGAGCTTACCGGCTTTGACAGCTGGCATCCCGATGTGCGCTTTTTCGAGATTCATGACAAACACGGCCAGCTACGCGGTCAGTTTTATCTCGACCTTTATGCTCGCGCCAAAAAACGCGGCGGTGCCTGGATGGACGATTGCGTCAGCCGCAAGAAATTTGACGAAACCATTCAAACCCCGGTCGCCTATTTGACCTGCAACTTTACCCCGCCGGCCGGCGATACCCCGGCATTACTGACCCATGACGAGGTGACCACTTTATTCCATGAGTTCGGCCACGGCTTACACCACATGCTCACCCAGGTCGATCATCTGGGCGTCTCCGGCATTAACGGCGTGGAATGGGATGCGGTCGAGCTGCCCAGTCAGTTCATGGAAAACTGGTGCTGGGAAAAAGAAGCGCTGGCGCTGATGTCGGGCCATTACCAAACCGGCGAAAAATTACCGGATGCCTTATTCGATAAAATGATTGCTGCCAAAAACTTTCAGGCCGGTATGATCATGGTACGGCAGCTGGAATTCAGCCTATTCGATTTCAGGATACACCGGGACTACGATCCAGTAAAAGGCGGCCGCATCTATGAAACCCTGGAACAAGTCAGGGAGCAGGTTGCCGTCGTCCGTCCGCCCAAATTCAACCGCTTTGCGCACAGCTTCTCGCATATTTTTGCCGGCGGTTATGCGGCAGGTTATTACAGCTACAAATGGGCGGAAGTCTTGTCCAGTGATGCTTTTTCATTATTTGAAGAAAAAGGCATTTTTGACCAAGAGACCGGCCACGCCTTTTTAACCAACATTCTTGAAAAAGGCGGCAGTCAAGATGCGATGGAATTATTCATCAAATTCCGCGGTCGTAAACCCACCATTGACGCCTTGCTCAGACATAACGGCATCGCGGCATGATCTATAAAGACCTGCGCGACTTTATCAAGCAACTGGAAAAACAGGGCGAACTCAAGCGCATTACCGTCGAAGTCGATCCCTATCTGGAAATGACTGAAATATGCGACCGCACCCTGAAACAGGGCGGTCCTGCGCTGCTGTTCGAAAACCCCAAAGGCGCCAATATTCCGGTGTTGGCCAACCTGTTCGGTACGCCGCGCCGGGTTGCTATGGGCATGGGCGCTGAATCCGTGACCGAATTGCGCGGCATCGGCGAATTGCTCGCTTACCTGAAAGAACCGGAGCCGCCCAAGGGTATGAAAGATGCCTGGGAGAAGTTTCCGGTGTTCAAGCAAGTGCTGAATATGGCGCCCAAAATAATTAGCTCACCGCCGTGTCAGGAACTGGTAAGGGTAGGCGACGAGATTGACCTTGGCGATTACCCTATCCAAACCTGCTGGCCGGAAGATGCCGCGCCTTTGATTACTTGGCCGCTGGTCATTACCAAAGGCCCAAATAAAGACAGGCAGAATCTCGGCATCTATCGCCTGCAAGTCATCGGCAAAAACAAAGTCATCATGCGCTGGCTAGCGCATCGGGGCGGCGCATTGGATTTCAAGGAATTCCAGGCCGCCCATCCCGGCCAGCCTTTCCCTGTTTCCGTGGCCTTGGGAGCGGATCCTGCAACGATACTGGCTGCGGTCACACCGGTGCCGGACTCGCTGTCCGAGTATGCGTTCGCCGGTTTATTGCGCGGCAGCAAAACGGAAGTCGCCAAATCGCTGATTAATGATTTACAGGTTCCGGCCAGTGCCGAAATCGTGCTGGAAGGCTTTATCTATCCCGGCGAATTCGCCGCGGAAGGCCCTTACGGCGATCATACCGGCTATTACAATGAAGTCGCAGATTTTCCGGTGTTCACCATCGAACGGATCACCCAGCGCCAAGCGCCGATTTATCACAGCACCTATACCGGCAGACCGCCCGACGAACCGGCCATTCTGGGTGTTGCGTTAAACGAGGTCTTCGTGCCCATTTTGCAAAAACAATTCCCGGAAATCGTCGATTTCTACTTGCCCCCGGAAGGCTGCTCGTACCGCATGGCCGTAATCAGCATGAAAAAGCAATACGCCGGACACGCCAAACGCGTGATGCTGGGCACCTGGTCGTTCCTGCGCCAGTTCATGTACACCAAATTCGTGATTGTCGTCGATGACGATGTCGATGTCCGCAACTGGCAGGATGTGATCTGGGCGATGACTACCCGCATGGACCCCGCCAGGGATTTGACCATACTGGAAAACACGCCGATCGATTATCTTGATTTCGCCTCGCCGGTTTCAGGCTTGGGCTCCAAAGTGGGATTTGACGCGACCAATAAATGGCCGGGGGAAACTAACCGGGAATGGGGCAGGACTATTGTGATGTCGCCGGAGGTGGTTAAGAGGGTGGATGAGATGTGGGATACGTTGTTTTAATCATTTTTGAGCCCGCAACCATGTAGGATGCACTGCGTTCAGCACATCCTACATGGTTAGCTCAGGCATCGCAAAAACATTAGGGCCAGACTGCCCCCCTTCCCGCTTGGAAAGATGACGATCACAATTGCTAAATAAATGGCTGGACAACTTCGAAAGATGGTCATTCATAATGCTTTATGGGAGTCTTAGGTATCAGCTAATTTCCACTCACTTAAATATTCCATACAACGAACCGCCAAGTGCATCGTAGAATTTACGTGCATTTTCCGTTATTCTTTCCTTCGCATGGTATACAGTGCCGCCGATGTCTTGCCTGATATTCGCGAGGACTTCATCGACGCTTGGGACTTTCATTCCGCACACTTCACTCTCATAATCGTCAATCAATTCGACTTCAAGGATTCGGAGCATTTCATTTACGTCACGAACAGTGTTGCACCCATCAATAACATCCGCTGCCGTTACCGTAACAACTAATGCTGCTCCCAAGTAGGGCATAGCCTCGCCTGCAACTGACGTTACATTAGTAGCTACATTTTTCGCTGTTCTCTTAGCGATGCGTTGCGAAACATCCCGAGTTTTAATAAGTCTTTCGCGATGAATGCTTGATTTGGCAATGAGCTCCTGATTCTGTTTCAGAAGCTTTTGGTTCTCTGCTGCGATCTGCCTTTGTTTCTTCGTAGGACTGTTGTTCAAAAGCTCTTCATAAGGAATATGCGAAAGCAGTTTATACAACGCCTCATGAAAAGGAGCGCTCGTAATTGAAATGACATTCGTGGCAAGCAGCGCTATGACAACTGCAACCATGGCAGTTCGTTCAACGGTGTGGAACAGTTCGCCCTCCAAAGCCTTCATAATTGCCTCATCATTTTTAATAACCTCAGGCTTACACCCTACTAGTTATTAGCTATGCCTAGATTTGTAACAGCCTACTAATATCGCTCAGGACACGCAATGTGTGCAAATAAGAAAATACAGGCTATGCCAACATTTGAATTGATAAATTTACGGTTAGCTGGCTGACAACAGCCTGTGCCGGGAAGAAAAATCTCAGTCGCCAATTTCCAGTAAACAGCTTTTTTATCCAGCTTATTTACAATTGTAATAGTCAGCAAGAGAGGTAGTTTGTTCACCACCAAAAGCAAAGTTGTTAGCAATTGATAAGGTTGATACTGTGCGTGAAGAGGTAATAACTACAGTGTTAGCGTCATATTTAGTAGCAGTTTTCTTGTGCCAATCATAGCAATCATTGGCCGCAAACAATCCTTGTGGACAGGACATTTGGGCTTTATAGGCACAGTTTTTTGTAGAAGGAAGACCATTTGTTTCTATTCGTACCATTTCCCAACCTGGATATTTTAATGATGCACATCCAGATAGGGATAATAATGAAGCGATAATAGTGATAAATATGGTTTGTGGCTTCATTAGTGTTCGCTCTCTTTAGGTTTGAGTGAGTCATCAGCTATTTTAGGGTACGCACTTGCAATAAACTAATCGTGTAGCGCGTAGGATGGGTAGCTTGTAGGATGGGCTTCGGCTATAGCCTCTGTCCATCTTACCGCCCTAACGATTTTTACTCAGAAATTAAATCAATCCGACTGACAATCTCACTAGACGCCAATTCCAGACCCTGCTTATAACATTCGCTGGCCCTGTCTTTATCGCCTTGAGCAAACAATAAATCGCCGAATTGCTGGTAAGCTGAAACAGTAGGCTCTATTGAAAGGCTTTTGGTCAGGTAGGTTGTCGCTTTTTGGTTATCGCCGCATTTCATGCTCAACTTGCCCAAAATAGCCAGAAATATGGGATCACGCGGATGCATAGGCAGCCATTGCTCAGCAGTTTCAAGCTGTTTTGCGACGTCATTCGACGGGGTATTGCCGTACAACACGACCAATGTTTGGTCCCAAGTTGTCGACAAGGCTCTTGCCAAGCCGCCTTCAACCTTTGCGCCTGCTCCCGCGTCAATCATTGCGGCAAAATAAATCGCTGAAACGCCTTTCATATTTCTTATGTAATCGGGAACTTCCGACCATAGCGCATCAATTTCGTCAGTGCTGCCCTGCTCGGCTGCTTGCTTTAACAATTTGCTGTACGCTTCGGTTTCCAGCAGTTTTATTTCGGCTTCCATCAACACCTTATTGTTGTTCAATGACGGGATCAGGTTCCGTACACCTTGCCAATCGCCGGCTTGCTGATAAGCTTGATGCAATAGTTTTAAAACGCTGGCGTGAGTCGGATCGATGGAATGCAAGCGAGTCAGTGTTTCCAGAGCTTGCTCGAACTGTTTTTCCGAAAGGTGCAATTCGGCTTGAGTCAGGCCTATCGCCACATCGGAACCCGGCGCCTGGTCGGCGGCCTTTCTCAGGTATTCATCCCTTTTATCATAGGCACCACGGGATTGTGCGGCTCTGGCTGCGGTCAAATAGTGGATTAACGGAGCACCGCTGTGCGAGGCATGCTTGATCAGTACTTTTTCGGCTTTTTCCCAGTTACCTTCGGCGGAATCGACCAGGCCTGCAATCAGGGCTTCTTGCGAACGGTTAAATTTGATGCTCTTGCCGCGATTCTTGATTTGGCCCGGCAGTCTGAGCAGCCAACCTAAAAATCTAAAGAAGATATAAAACACAAAAAAGCCCATGATCAGGCTGACCGAGAAAACGATTAGCGATGTTTCAAGGGACCAATGTCCGATACCTATCAACACGTAGCCGGGGCTCTCAAATCCGCCCAGCCATCTGTTGACAAAAAAAGCCGCGGCAATGGCAATAAGAAGCGAACCCAGAAAATACATTATATTTTTCATCATGTAATCTCTAGACTATTGTGCGGCAGGCGCTGCTTCAACCGGTTTTTGGGGCTCAGCGGGAGGTGCTGTCTCGGACGGTTTTACTGGTTCAGCTGGTTTTTCGGGCTGTTCAGATTTGGTTTTTTCCGCAGGCGCCATAGCCTTATCGGCTTCCAGTCTGAGTTTGGTAATATCTCTCAGCATTTTCAGAGACAGACTGATGTCAGGGAAATGGCTACGGATTTTGATGGCATTAAACCTGTCCAGCTCGGCAACAAATTTGTTAGTCGCTTCGTCCTTGGCGAAGTTTTGTTCGGTCCATTTTTTTGCATCGGCCAGACTAGATTGATAGAGCTGCTCGTTTTGCTGAACGAGAGCAATTTTGACCATTTCCAGTTTGACTCTTAACTGCTCACGGATAAACTGGGCTTGTTCCGGTGTTAATATTTCCTTGATCGGATGTTCGGTGTGCCTAAGAGTCACCACCCCTTCTAACTGTCCCAATGCAGAATCAAGCAGATCTTGGCTTTCTTTATCGGTCGGTTGTTGAGGAGCCGGTTTGGGCTGAGTCAGTGTTTTTCCTGTATAAGGTAAAAACAAGGTTAAGGTACTGACCTGATCTTGCAATGCTTGAATCGAGGCATACATGCCCACAGTATCGACCACCGCGACATTACGGATGGCGGCAATATCCTTGGCAATCTGTTCGCGCACTTTGAATGCACCGGCGTCTCCGCTTTCCCGGAGGCGTTGATCTGCCGCTTCCAAGGCTTCACGGGTGGTATTGACATCGCCCATCAGATACAGACGTTGATTGGCTATGCTTAACAGATACTCCGCATCGGCAATTAACCAGTCGCCGCGCGTTTTACCCAATTGGCGTTGTACCTGTTGAATTGCGGTATTTAATTCGTTACGCGTACTGTCCAGCTTTTCGGTGTGAAGCCGGGAAAAATCCTCTAGATTTTTGGAATAATGGGATTCTTTTCCGGCAACTTCGGATTCTACGGTTGCCAGTTGGGATTGAATAGCTGCAAGTTGCGCCTGATAGCCGCTAATCTGTTTTGTCAGCTCGATTAGCTGCATATCACCCTTATTGACTTCTCCGCCTAAATTATCCTGTTGGGAGCGTAATTGCTGAAAAAGATAAAAACCCGCACCCGCCACACTTAAAATAATCAGCAGCATGATGATGCCAAACCAGAGTCCGCTACGCGACCTGCGAGCATTGTTATTTTCGCTCACAGGCTGTTCTTGTTTTTCACTAAACTCGGTCACTCTATTCCCCTGTCACACACGTTATTACTGTCTCAAGAATTGCTGTATCGATCGGACTATCCGTCACAGTAATTCGATTAAACCCCATATCGGCAGCTATATACCTGATTCTATCGCTAACTACCACCAGAGGTATTAATGACAATAGCTTGTTATTATTATTTTTTTCACCCAGCGTTAAACTTAAATTTTGCAATGCTTCGGCACTGGTTACGGTAATGACATCCAACCTGTGCTGCTCAAGCAACTCCATAACGGGTGAGCTATCAATATGGGGGATTATTCTTTTATATACTTCCAGATAATTAACTGCTGCGCCTCTGCTGCGTAACGTAATTGCCAGCTGTTCTCGTCCCCCTTCGCCGCGAACAATTAAAAAATTCTGCCCTTCGACTTGCTGTAGCTGAGGCATCGCCAGCAATGCTTCACTGTTATATCCATTTTCAGGCATTAAATCGACTGGCAAGCCGGCCATTTTCATGGCTTGCGCGGTTGATTGCCCGACTGCGGCGAAACGCACAGATTCCGTGTGGCCTATTTTGCCACTATTCGCCTTTAGAGCAAAATTTACTGCATTGGCGCTGACAAAAATAATCCATTGGAACCTGTCTAGATTCATCAGGTTAAATTTTATTTCGTCGTCTTCCCGCGGAACGATATCCAATGTCGGGAACCGAACGGCTATACCGCCCTGCTCTTCAATTAAACGACTCAGCTTTTCCGCCTGATGCTCAGGCCGCGTCACTAAAACACGTACACCGCTCAACACTTTATTCAAAGCGTCCGCTCCTCACCTATTTTGCTGCATTCAGTGAAACAGTGCTTGCAGAATTTTATCTGCACCTTGTGCCAATAAGTCTTCAGCAACCATTTTGCCGATAGCTTCAGCACTGTCCAGGCCGCCCGTGCGTTCAGCCCGGTATATCACACTACCGTCAGGGCTACCAACCAAGCCACGCATGAACAGCTGTTCACCCTGCAACTGCGCAAAACCGGCTATCGGTACCTGACAGCCGCCATTTAAACATGCGTTCATCGCTCTTTCCGCCGTCACACACAGTCCGGTTTCACCATCGTGTAACGCGCTCAACATTGCATTGATTTCCGTATCATCACTCCGGCATTCTATACCTATAGCACCCTGGCCGCTTGCCGGCAAGCTGACGCCAGTATCCAGGCATTGGGTAATCCGGTCGGCCATGCCCAATCTTTTCAGACCGGCTGAAGCCAGAATAACGGCATCATATTCACCGACATCCAGCTTGGACAGACGGGTGTTGACATTGCCTCTCAATGGCAATATTTCAGCATTGGGATAAAGCTCTTTAATCTGGCATTGCCTTCTCAAACTGGACGTGCCGATTCTGGCATTGACAGGTAAATCATGAAGCGTTGCATAACGATTGGACACAAAAGCGTCGCGCGGATCTTCGCGGGTTAAAATGGCTGCCAAATGCAAGCCGTCCGGAAACTCGACCGGCACATCCTTCATCGAATGCACGGCAATATCGGCCAAACCCTCTAACATGCCCTGCTCCAGTTCCTTAACAAACAAGCCTTTCCCGCCAATTTTTGCCAAAGGCGCATCAAGAATCTTATCACCCTGCGTGGTCATTTTGACCAGCTCAGTCCTGCATCCCGGAAATGTCCGCTCCAACCGTTCTGCAACATGTTCTGCCTGCCATAACGCCAAAGGACTCCTACGCGTTGCAATGCGAATAATTTTTTCAGTCAAAAGAACACCATTCATTTTCAACAATAAATTATCCTATTGTAACCCGTGTAAGTTAATGACGGTTAATTGAAGTTGAATTCGTTGTCTATAGAGATGCGGCAACGAGTGAGAGTCGTGAACAGAAGATTTGCCTACCGAAATACAGGTAAGGAGCGTTAACAGGAGTGTAAGCTTTAGCTGTATAATTTGACAATTTAGGTCAACTTGCAAAGCCACTATGTCCAACGTTAATTCCGATAAACTTTCCAGCGCCCGTTTTACCCAAGCAACCGATGCCTTTGTTGAAGTATTCACTGCTTCTGTCGATTTTGACCAGCGTATGGCGCAGCAGGACATTGAGGGCTCAATTGCCCATGCCAAAATGCTTTGCTCTTGCGGGATTCTAACCGGACAGGAACGCGACGCCATTATTGACGGCCTGAGTCAAATCAGCCAGGAAATCATTAACGGCGAATTCGTTTGGTCGATCAAGCAGGAAGATGTTCATATGAACATCGAAGCCCGCCTGACTGATTTAATCGGCATCGCCGGCAAGAAGCTGCATACCGGCCGTTCCCGCAATGATCAGGTGGCAACGGATATTCGCCTTTACCTGCGCAGTGAAGTCAATCAGATTTTAAGCCAACTGACACGCCTGCAAACAGCCATTCTGGATTTGGCAGAACAACATGCCGATACGATCATGCCGGGATTTACCCATTTGCAAGTCGCCCAACCCATTACTTTCGGCCATCACCTGATGGCCTGGTTTGAGATGCTTAGCCGCGACCGGGAAAGACTCCAGGATTGCTGCAAGCGCATCAACGTCATGCCTTTAGGCTCTGCGGCATTGGCCGGAACCAGCTACCCTATCGATCGTCAGATGACTTCCGATTTACTTGGTTTCAGCCGACCCTCAGCCAATTCGCTGGACTCGGTCAGCGACCGTGATTTTGCAATTGAGTTTACGGCAGCCGCCAGCTTGATCATGATGCATTTATCGCGTTTTTCTGAAGAATTAATCTTATGGTCCAGCGCCCAGTTTGACTTTATTGAGATGCCCGATGCCTTTTGCACCGGTTCCTCGATTATGCCGCAAAAGAAAAATCCCGACGTTCCCGAACTGGTGCGAGGTAAATCAGGACGCGTAACCGGCCATTTGGTTTCATTGCTGATGCTGATGAAAAGCCAGCCGCTGGCCTACAACAAAGACAACCAGGAAGATAAGGAACCGCTTTTTGATACCGCCGATACCTTAATCAACTGCTTGCGGGCTTATGCCGATATGGTTCCCCATATCGAAGCCAAAAAAGCCAATATGTACAACTCAGCCAAACGCGGCTTTGCCACCGCCACCGATCTTGCCGATTACCTGGTACGCAAAGGCATGGCATTTCGCGATGCCCATGAAGTCGTGGGTTTGGCAGTACGTTTAGGATTAGAAAGCCAACGCGACTTATCGGAACTGTCTTTGCCAGAGCTACAGCATTTTTCAAGCTTGATTACTAGCGATGTTTTCGATTATTTAACGCTGGAGGGCTCGGTTGCGGCCCGCAAACACATCGGCGGCACCGCTCCCGACACGGTCAGACTTGCTATCCGGACAGCGCGACAAAACATAACTTCAGCATAAAAGATTAAGTTTTCGCCATTGACCATGATAAGACCACATCTTGAGCGCCCCATCCATTTAGGCTCGCCTGGCGAAGAAATCAGTATACAAGACCTCAAAACGATCAAACAACGCTTTAAACGCTTGAATCAACTCCGAGAACAACGTGTTCAGGAGTTTCTTCAGCCGCGTCAACAAGTATTTCTGGAGTTATTGCCTTTGCTTTTCCATGGCAATTTCCCTATGTTGCCCGGATTTATCTCCTCAACGACACCCGCAGGAATACCTGAATATAATCCCAGCATCCAAACCATACATGCTGCTAAGCAGCTTGCAAAGAATTTCAACTATACCCGCACCGCTTCGCATCTTTATCCTATTGAAGGGCTGTTTTTAATGGGCAGTGTCGGCAGTATCGCTTTTTCCAAAACCAGCGATATGGATATCTGGTTATGCCATCAATCCAATCTGTCGCCCAGCTCCATTGATGAACTGCAAAAAAAAGCCACCGCAATAGAAAGCTGGGCGGCATCGCTGGGGCTGGAAGTACATTTCTTCCTAATGGATAGCAGACAATTCCTGCTCGGTGAAAATATTCCGATTTCCACAGAAAGCAGCGGCCAAACACAGCATTACCTGCTACTTGAAGAGTTTTACCGGACAGCCATTTATATTGCGGGAAAAAGTCCTGCATGGTGGCTAGTCCCTCCTCATGAAGAAGGCAACTACACGGGCTATATCAAACATTTGATAGATAACCTGTTCATTCCCGAACATGAGCTTATCGATTTTGGCGGCCTTGATGCAGTTCCGGCTGAAGAATTTATCAGCGCCACCCTGTGGCACATTTACAAGGCACTGCATTCACCGCATAAATCGCTGTTAAAACTGTTGTTAATGGAATGCTATGCCAGCGAATATCCTCAAACTGAATGGCTATGTCAGGACATAAAAAAGTCTGTTTATCAGGGCGATTACATGACGATCGATCTCGACCCGTACTTGCTCATTTATCAAAAAGTCGAAAAATATCTGCAAAAAGCTCATAGCCATGGAAGATTGGCCTTGGCTCGTCAATGTTTTTATTTAAAAGTGATGGGATCATCCAACAATACTATAGATTCTCGGACAAGGGCCATCAGGGAAACATATATGCATTCTATTGCTAAAAACCAAAGCTGGCCCATATCCACTATTGATAACTTTAAATATCAGCGGCTCTGGAATATAAAAAAAGCAACGTCCGAACACACCGTTATTGTGCAGCAGCTGACCCATTGTTACCGTATGATCATGGGATTCGCCAGAGACCATGTAGACCAGAACCAGGAAAACAGTAATGACCTGAAATTAATCGGCAGAAAGCTTCATTCTTTTTTAGAAAAAAAGCCTGGCAAGATTGAAATTATTACTACGCGCTCAGAAGTTCACTCAAAAGAAACTACATTATCTATCGTAGAAAATCGCCTTCCGGGCGGAAACGATAGTTGGGCTTTGTACCTGAAAAACGTACAGACGACTAACACCGCGGATTTTGACCCTATACAAAAAAGCCGGACTTTAATCGAGATCCTTTGCTGGCTGATCATCAATGGCCTCTATAACAAACACTTACAGCTCCAGTTCAGTTCGCATTCCCTCGAAATATTGAATGAAGAGCTGCATTCAATCCTGTTCCAAATCAATCTTTTCTTGACTCGGAACTTTAATGACGACCCTTCGCTGGAGGCTTATCAAACTCTCAAGACACAGCTTAATTCACTGCTTATTATTAACATGGGCATATCGGATAGCGACAACCTGTGCGTTATGAGCGAGCGTTCAGACGCGTTGAGCTACGGCATGGGGCGACAGTGTTTTATCCAAACCATAGACAGGATTTCACTATCCAGCTGGGGCGAAATCACAACAAGTCAGGCTGAGGGCGCGGAAGGGTTGTTTAACTATCTAACGGATATCATCAATAATAGCAAAAAGCCGCTGTCTCTAGATGATCTGACGCTTATTTGTCACACCCCGGCTCGGGCCAAGGGCATTCTCCTCCGTGTTGAGATGGTGTTTAACACCTTGGTTAAACTTTTTGCCAAACAACATCATAATCACTCACAGCGCTATATTTTACCGGGCGGAACTTCGTTTTATGTCTTTCAGACTGTAAATAAGGTACTAGGTTACAAAGAAATAAAAACAAAAAAACTACTATTAAACGAATTAGCCAGTCCCCAGGAAAAGTTCAGCCCCATTCATTTTGACCCAGCTGTACTCGAAAACACGCCCATCCATCTCATATACGCCGTAAATAAGCCTCAGGTAATTCAGCTTTTTTACCATGAAGGCAAGGCGGACACTCGCGTATTTATTATTGATGAAAAAGGAGCCTTGTATACGCAGATACATAGCAAAGCTAACCCTAGCCATCTGCTAAAGCAATATTCCACTTTTTTAGAATCACTTCTAAATCGCAATCTTTTTGAAACGCTTCTGACTATTGAATATTACGAAATCAAGAAAAGCCCTGTCGGCGTCTATTCTTACAATCCGGTGCAACTGAAGGCGACGTCGTCAAATCAGGAATTAAGCTTACGCATCGCCGGAGAAGATACTCACAAGGGCATTATCTATTCAATCTACTGTAATGAGAAAGAATTTTCCTCGCTAGATCACGGCAATCAGGTTTTTTATGCCGCGTATCAATATATACTCCAATTTAGAAACAGCAACGCTAGTTACCCGATTCATATTACTGATATTGACTTGCCGCTTTCTGCGTTTCACATTGATAGTCTGGATAAACTGCAGACCATCCATTATTTAAAATATAAACAAAAAATAGAAGATAAATTTAATGTTTAATCTCACCTGCCGCTTTCTGTTTACTTGTTGAATCGGATCGTCTGACTGGAGCAGAGCGGCAGTGTCAGCGTTTTCAGCGTTTATAAGAAAACCTGCTATTTCCCTTCTGCCAGCGCTTTAAATCCTAAAAAACCGGGCACAAATGGCACAAATTTTGATCGAGCCACGATGAGCATACTCAGTAAATTCCAGCCACTTCTTCTATTAAAAGACTTGAATAATTTTCGATTTTAATCTTTAAATTCAGCCGTGCATTATCTCTTCTTAGCTTCAGGCCAAACCCTGAACATGGGTAATTCATGGCAATTATTTCGTTATTGTAGCGGCATCAATATCCACAGTAGCTGTTTTCTACGTCAATAGACTAATCACCCTAATTTTTGATACAATTAAGCGGTTTCTCGGAAACCTGAGGGTTATCCGTTTTTGTAAGTTTCATTTCATCACTCTGGAGAAAATCTATGCCAATTAAAGTTGCAATCAATGGCTATGGCCGTATTGGACGTAATATTGTTCGCGCATTATACGAAGCAGGCCGTACTAATGAAATTCAAATTGTTGCAATTAATGATTTAGGCGACGCAGCAACGAATGCACACCTGACTCAATATGACTCAGTGCATGGAAAATTTCCTTTCGAAGTAAGTGTTGATGGCGACTGCATCGTTATCAATGGCGATAGAATTAAAGTTTTCTCAGAAAGAGACCCATCAAAGCTGCCTTGGGGAGAACTGGGCATTGACGCGGTTCATGAATGCACCGGTTTATTCACCAGTAAAGCCAAAGCATCTGCCCATATTACTGCTGGCGCAAAAAAAGTTATCATTTCAGCGCCCGGCGGCAACGATGTCGACGCAACCATCGTTTACGGTGTAAACCACAATGTTTTGAAAGCTTCAGACACTGTCATTTCAAACGCATCATGCACAACTAACTGCTTGGCGCCATTAGTTAAGCCTTTACACGATGCCATTGGTATTGAGAAAGGCTCAATGACTACGATTCACTCATACACCAACGACCAAGTTCTGACTGACGTCTACCACAGCGATTTACGTCGTGCGCGCTCAGCCACACAATCGATGATTCCTACCAAAACAGGCGCAGCTGCGGCTGTTGGCTTGGTATTGCCCGAGCTGAATGGAAAATTGGATGGTTTCGCAATGCGCGTACCAACTATCAACGTTTCTGTTGTCGATTTCACTTTTGAAGCTTCTAGAAATACTAACAAAGAAGAAGTTGACCAAATCCTGAAAACAGCATCCGAAGGCTCTTTAAAAGGTATTCTGGACATCAACAATTTACCATTGGTTTCAATGGACTTTAATCATAACCCTGCATCATCAATTTACGAAGCATCGCTGACTAAAGTCATGGGTGGCAACCTTGTAAAAGTCTTATCCTGGTATGACAACGAATGGGGCTTTTCAAACCGTATGCTGGATACAACAATTGCTTTAGTC
Organism: Methylobacter sp.; assembly: GCA_036560465.1. Taxonomy (GTDB): domain Bacteria; phylum Pseudomonadota; class Gammaproteobacteria; order Methylococcales; family Methylomonadaceae; genus Methylobacter_A. Next base: position 105,718 of record DATBRD010000016.1, on the reverse strand, counting down.
AACGCAAAATAATGGATTTCCCACGTAAAATGTTAAGAAGAACCAAAATTTTAGCAACACTGGGCCCCGCCACGGATAAGCCCGGCGTACTTGAAGGCATGTTTGCAGCAGGCCTTGACTTTGTTCGCATGAACTTTTCACATGGCTCCGCTCAAGACCACATCAACAGAGCCAACGCCGTTCGTGAACTTAGCAAAAAGACCGGCAGATTAGTTGGTATTTTGGGCGATTTACAAGGCCCTAAAATCCGCATTGCCCGCTTTAAAGATACCAAAGTGTTTTTAAAGGAAGGACAAGATTTTGCACTGGATATCAATCTTGATCCTATGGCTGGCGATAATACTCAAGTTGGTATCACTTATGAACCTTTGGCTCTAGAAGTCAAGCCTGGCAGCAGGCTGTTGCTGGATGATGGCCGGATCGTGCTTGATGTGGTCAATGTTAAAGACATGCGTGTTAACTGTACCGTTATCGTTGGCGGCGATTTGTCTAATAACAAAGGTATCAACCTGTTAGGTGGCGGTCTTTCTGCCGCCGCGTTAACTGACAAGGACAAGGAAGACATTAAAACAATAGCGCAAATAAAATGCGACTATGTAGCGATCTCCTTTCCTCGCACCGCAGAAGATCTTCATGAAGCACGCCGTTTGCTGCTTGCCGAAGGCTGTCATGCCGGCATCGTATCCAAAGTTGAACGCGCTGAAGCCTTGGATGTTATTGATGAAATCATCTTGGCATCAGATGCCGTCATGGTGGCTCGCGGTGATCTTGGCGTTGAAATTGGCGATGCCAACCTGCCTGCTGTGCAAAAAATGCTAATTAAGCGCACCAGAGAACTCAACCGTGTTGCTATTACCGCTACACAAATGATGGAATCAATGATCGATAATCCGATTCCTACTCGCGCCGAAGTATTTGATGTAGCCAACGCAGTATATGATGGCACCGATGTCATTATGCTATCCGCAGAAACTGCATCTGGTAAGTACCCAATTAAAGCGATCGAGGCAATGGATCGTGTTTGTATTGAAGCCGAAAAACAACCTAAAGTTCGCGTTTCCGGACATCGTGTTGAGCTTCAATTTGAGCGCGTCGATGAAGCTATTGCAATGTCTGCCATGTATTTAGCCAACCATTCCAAGATTCATGGTATCGCTGCACTTACCGAGTCAGGCTCTACAACATTATGGATGTCCAGAATCAGTTCTGGCATTCCAATTTTTGCACTCAGCCCTCGACATGATACGCTTGGTAAAGTCACTTTATATCGCGGCGTCTTTCCAGTACTTTTCACTCATGACCTTAACGATCATGCTGAAGTAAACAAAGCTATCATTGCAGAACTCAAAAGACGTGGAGTTGCTATGAACGGCGACACATTCATTATTACTCAAGGCGATCTAAAAGGGATACCGGGCGCCACTAACGCTTTAAAAGTTATCAATATTGGACAGGACTAACTCCTTAGAAACTTTTCGGGACTAACTTAGTTAATAGCTCTAGCCCCAGCCCGAGAGTCGCGTTTGCAATGAGGATAATATCTAATTAATAGCCTGGAAGCTTTTGCTTTTCAGGCTATTTTTTTAATAGGTGTTTTCTCGGACCCTTAGACTCAAAAGTACAATTGGCACTAGTAGCAAATGCAAAGCTTTTCTGGCGCTGCTTTATAAGCTTTCAAGCAATTTTTTTAAAATGAAACTCCATAGAAAATTTAGCCGCTTTCCAATCCTCCCTTTCACTCTGCCGTTCCTGGAAAACGACAAATACATTTCATAATTAGCAACCATCAACTGCTGAATGAGCACTTACATTTTCAATACCCGTCTCTCTGGGCTGTGAAGCATTTTCTCATAACTCGATTTCGATCTGTTGAAAGCCTGTACTTTAATTATTCGAAAACTTGAAATAGGGGGATGCTCAAACGGAAGTTCGTTTTAGATTGCGCCCTCACGGACCTACGGCAGTAGCCCATCGTATATCATGTAGCAAAATTTATTTAAAAAAATTCTTTTTCAAGCCATTTGAGATTTACTTAACAGAAAGCCATTAAACCTCATATTACGCATTTGCCATTCAATTCAGTACCAACTTTACCTCTTGAATGCAGCTTATGAATGTACCAATCAACAGAATTTATTGTACACCGACTAAGGGTAACGTGATAGTGCTGGAACCATAGGGTACTGGCGTATTACGCCCATTATTTCACTATCAAAAACTGCTCATGGAAGTTTGGAATATTTGCTTGATAACCATGAATTTCAACCATCAGCTTAACTTACTTACTCTCTTCCACTATTTTCACATTTTCAGTTAACGCTCTCTGAGCTTTATTGACATTTCCTTGCTAATTCTGGAAAAGTTGCTTCACTTATTGGAGGAATAGCGAACTCAATGACGACAAATGGTAATTTTTTCTTCTCTATAGCTGTTATTTCTTATTAAAATCAATAACATATTTGAAAAATACAAGAAAAAAAAAAGGGGGGGGGGGCTGTCGCTCATCGAAGCAACTGGCAATAATCAAAACAGCCCTTGTTCGAAATATCTGCGTCTGCGCGTCGCGAAAGCGGCCAAACAAGACTGGGGAGTGAGCCAGCTCTCTTTTCTTTTTACGCCTAAAGTTCATACATGCGGAGCCAGGTCGGAGCCTATTCACCGCAGCGAATCGGCATCTGTTGTCAAGTCCTGGCAGATAGCTACCTGGATCACATATCCGTCTCACGCCACCGAATGCCGGAGTTTTCTTAAAAAACCGAGCTATGTTTCTGTCTAAAGAGGAATTACCTTAGTGATGTATACTTCATAGATATATAGAAACAACTAACCTGACTTACATATTATTTTGTTAAAAGTATATCAGGATATAATCACGACAGGTCCAGATCACTGCTCAGCAGTGCAACAGGTAATTGGACGTAAGCAATGAAAATTTATTAATTAAATTCATACCGTAAAAGATGCAATGCAATCCGCAGGAGTTCATACCAAAGATTGTCCAAGACGATGAAATTGAACTTAGTGAACATTTGCAAAACTAACGCAAAGGGAGCGGCAAAAGAAGAGACGGTACTTGGAAACAGACAAACCCTGTCTCTCCTCTCATCCTAATAGTTTCTCTTGAGTATTTAGATACATTTTATTTTCCCCAAAAAAAACCCTCGCTCCCTATTGGGAACGAGGGTCTCAATTCCTTAACTGACAACCAAAGCTGTCAGTTAATTATTTCATTTAGATGAAAGATGGAATTAATGGAGCATCTACCATAACCATTTGACGGTTGCCAGCTTCATCAAAGAAGAATAACAAACCAGCAAAACGGCTGTCTGGATCATAGATCAAGTCAGCTAAACGGTAAACTTCCCAAGCTGCGTCAGAAGCAGTAACCTGTACAGTTCTTGAAGTGCCTGGAGCAATTGGGCTATTATCGCTAATAGTCAAACCGTCTTCAGCCAACAAGTCATCTGGATAGCCTGTTTCATCAACATGAACTTTTGAGTCTAAGAAACGAACACCAGCAGTGTTGAACTCGCCCAAACGTACAGCTGAATCACCATTATTAGTGATAGTCAGTGTCATTTGCATAGCACGACCTGGTACACGATAAGTTGCATCTTCAACTTTAACGTTGACTGTCTTAGCAGGCATTTCAATTGGTTTCATGCCACGCAACAAACCAGCTTGCAAAGGAGTTGTTACAGGATAAGCTGCGTTTGTGCTGCTCATACCAAAAGCAACAATCGCCATAGTACCTGCTGCAAAACCCATAGCAACTTTCTTGTCAAGAGCAGTAATCAAAGAGTCTGCCTTTCCAGCTTCCATAGCAAGATGACGTGGTACGAACATTGGTTTACGAGCCCAATATGCCAACCAAGCCAAACCTAAGGCATACCAAAAAGCGTGCCAGAAGTAAGTGTTGCTCAGATTATACGTTTCCAGGTTGATAGTATCACCTAATAACGTAGTAACTGGGTTAACAAATGATCCCATAGAACCAGTAACAGTTACCCATTTACCTGGACCAATGATTGGACCACCGCCTTGTACGTTCATCATAGTGTGAACGTGCCAGTCACCTGGACGACGTGCTTTTAACAATACTTTAAATTCATAAGTTTCACCCAGTTCCAGAGTAACTGAACGAGGAACTAATTGACCACCGATCCATGAACCTTGACGAATAAATACAGGACCTGGAATACCAATGTTCAAAAATGAAACTTCTGGTTTATCAACAGTTTCAGGCCATCCAGCGAAAACGTGGAATTTACCGGAAATTGTCATTGTATCATTAACAGCTACTGTATCTTTTGACCAGTTCAGGTCAAACCAGTGAATTGTACGCATACGCATAAATGCAGCTTGCGACTTTTCACCATGAGCAGATGCAGTTGGTGCGTAAAACATCGCTGCTGTAACAGTTATCAGCAGTGCGACAAAGGATAATTTAGCAACCTTGTCTTTAATTAATTTCATATATCCTCCTCTATAATAGAGAATCTATAGTTTTTAGAGTATCTAATGTTAACAGTCTAATTAGCTTAGCCAACATCAGTCTTTTGTGTGTTTCTTAAAACCAAGTGCTTACGCGCTTTGGGTGAATCCAGTACCCGCAAACCACTTGCCGAAGAAATGCCACAAGAAGTAGATCAAAATACTCACGAAACCAGAGAAGAACGCTGATACTGGAGCAACGTCTTTACCGAAAGTTCTTAATGTACCTTTTTCAACCATTCTGATGTACTCAGGAGTACCAGTTCTTACGTAGTGGTAACCTTGTAAGTCAGCAAGTGTCATCATCATGCCATTGTATTCAACAGGAACATGTAATGGAGCAATGATTGGCCAGTTGCCAGGATAGAACAACAGACCCCAAGCCAAACCGCCAAGAACAGCAGTCAATGTCATGCTGCCTGACAGCATTAAGATTGCGTCAAGAACGATAGCGCCTGGCATCAAGTTTGATGGGAAGCAGAAATTAACTGGGAAATAAGTCCATCCCCAGAAGTTCAAATATCTGTTGACCCACTCACCTAACAGAAGACCCAATACACAAACTACAGCGCCGAATGGCAAACGGTAACGCCACCACAAGCAAGCTTGAACAGCAGCAGGGAAAGTGATTGAAACGATTGGAGCTACAGTTACCCATAGACGTCTATCTTTCCAGTCAGTCCAGAAATCCCAGTCACCACCGGTTAACATATAGTGAATGTGATAACCACCAAGTACAACGAAGAACAATACAAATAGAATTAGCCAGTCGAACGTACGTGAAACTTTAACTGCTTCAGCGCGTGAACGTACAGCTGATTGAGATGCGCTCATTAGCTTACCTCCTAAAGGATTTAAATTATTTTTATTAATTGACTATCTTCAACTTTAGCTGTTTCGCCCCGAAAAAAGCGAAACAGCCAGGAGGAGATAGTAATTACAACCAAGACTTACTTATTAAGCTAAGTCTTTTTTCAGAAGTTTACCAATAGCTTGGACTTCTGTGTTCACAACACCTAATACACCTAAAGCAGCCCATCCGAAGAAGACGAAACCGTAGTGTAAAGGAGCAACAAACAACTCTTCCATAAACCAGAAAGTGTGACCCCACTCATTCAAACCAACATTTGGCAGAATCATGAAAGGACCAACTACTGCAACCATATACTGAAGGTGCAAACCTTGCTGATAAGTAGGAAGTCTTGTTTTTGCATACAAGAAAGCAGCGCCACCAGTAATGATGTAGATTGGATAGCTCAAGTAGAATTCGATGATGTGACTTGGTGTAAAGTCAGTATCACGAACGATAGTTTGATGCCATGTTCCATCTTGCTCTGTAAAGTAGCTAGCACCGTAGTAGATAGCGAAACCGTACATTACCAACCAAGTCCAATGAGTAAAGTGTCTTCTCAACTCTTCTCTTGGTGTGATTGACATTACTTTGCGATCACGAGTTTTCCAGATGTAACCCCACAGGATACCTGCAGTTGCTACTTCTAAAACAAACTCGATATAAAGAAAGTTCATCCAATATGTTTCGAATTCAGGTGCGAATGAATCCAGACCAGCTGACCAGCCATAGACGCCTTCATACCAACGAACCCAAGCATAGAACACTACATATAACAGTGATCCGAGGATCATGTTTCTTTTGTTTAACAGCGGTGCTTCCGCAGCATCAGCTCTCACTGATTCAGTTGTAGCTGCCATTTCTACCTCCAAAAATTATCAAATCCCCAACTTGTGATGGCCAGGGGTTATAGTTACAACTCCTTTTTCTCACCGGAACCATAAAAACTCTAAGGACCAATGACACCAAGTCAATTTAGTGAGCTGTCAGTCTACCAGTTCAATTAGCCTTGTCAAGTCAAAAACAAACACCAAATGCATTTCCCTGAACCTGCGTTTTACCTGTTAAATTCCTCTACACTTAAGACATTGATTCCTGTTAGAATTAATTTTAATTTCACTTTCTTGACATCGAATCCATGAAGAAATACACCATCATATTTTTTATCGCCAGCTTGACAATCCTGCTTTTAATTCAAAGCAAAGTTGTCATGCCCTTTGTTTATAAAGTAATTCAATCAGACTTGTTTCTTGTTGACAGCAAAGACCAAGGCGGACAAGACCCTATATCCAACCCACTAACTCAGCTCGCTTTTTCACATTGCAATACCTTCATCAAATCGAAGCTTGGACCTGATGTATCTATTAGCTTTCCTGAAAAGCCTCTTAATGCCTGGAGCCTAGGAAATTATCAATATGTTATTAACGCTGAAATCGACATCACAAGCACCACTGCAAGCACAGTTACTAAAAAATATGTCTGCCGAATTAATTACAAAAACGGAGATAATGATGAGGGCTCTCTTGATTCCGCTAACTGGTCTATTGAAGGTTTGTCTGGCTTAGATTCTATTTAAAAACATTGTTTATTGGCATTAACACGCAATCAGCATTCTACTTACTTTAATAACCCAGCTATTGCGCAGATTCCCCTCTAGTCCCTCCCAAAAAACATTAAAGAGATGCAAAGAGAGGAATCCCGAGATCAGCAATCGCCACCAAAAAGCTCAACTGCCATAAAGCAGAAAGCCAGTGCAACAAATGTTGCACTGGCTTTCTGCTTTATGGCTGCCTGCAAAATTAAAACGATTAATATACCTTTTGCTTACATATGTGTATCAAAAAATACCAATCCATATTATTTGCTGAATTACGGCATATCGAACTTTTTGCAGCAATGCCGGGATCAGCCATCCCAGCATAAATCCACAAAACTTATTTGCCGTACTTTTTACGGAATTTATCTACTCGTCCCGCCGTATCAACAACGCGCTGTTTTCCTGTATAAAAAGGATGGCATGAAGAGCAAACCTCAACCTGCAAATCCTTACCTAATACAGAACCGGTTTCAAATTTATTACCACAACCACAAGTCACAGTAATTTGTTTATATTCTGGATGAATTTCTGGTTTCATATCACTTTCACATTACCCACAAGGGCTACATACTTATTAAAGAACCCCGTATAATACGTATTTCACTTAAAGTTCGCAACTCAATTATATTTATCCGTATTATTACTTTAAACGCGAACGGCATCCGCTCCGCATAACGCAAAGGTTTCTTTACATGGACGCAGCAGCAAGACAGCTGACATTATTTGCATACAAGAGACAAAACACCTGCTGGACCAACTTAGCTTTGATCCTTCTTCCCTTCAAATCATCATTGTTCTTTACCATAACGCTGAAAAAAGGCTATAGCGGTGTTGCTTTATATTGTAAGAAAAAGCCTAACGGGAATTGACTGATAAGAAATCAATGCGGAAGGCCGCTTTATTCAGGCACAATTTGGTGATTTAATCTTTATTTCGCTTTATTTGCCTTCCGACTCATCAGGAGAAGCCCGCCAAACCTTTAAGTTTAAATTTATGGAAAAACTTGCGCCTTACTTACAATAATGTTTACAAAATAGCTGCAACTACATGATCTGCGGCGACTGAAGCATAGCACACAAAGAAATCGACTTGAAAAACTGGCGAAGCAATCGAAAGAACTCAGGCTTTTTACCAGAAGAAAGGCTTGGCTGGACCAATTATTTGCTGATGACCAATGGATAGATGCATTTAGGTTCCTTAATCAAGAAGCCGAACAATACACATAGTGGTCAAACAGAGGCCAATATTGGGTAAAATATGTTGGCTGGCGCATTGATTATCAAATAATCAGTCCCGCCTTTTAAAGATAAGGTAAGTGCTGCATCTATTTATAGAGATGAGCGATTCTCCGATCATGCCCCACTGATTATGGATTATAACTATGACCTTTAGACCGGCTTTGATGACGCATCAATAGAAGCACCAGCACGATTGCCGGCAAACCTACTGTTGACGCATAAATAAAAAAAACCGTGTAGCCATAGCTATCTACAACCATTCCGGAAAACCCCCCTAATAGTTGCGCAGGCAAAGTCATCAGAGAACTAAACAGCGCGTATTGAGTGGCAGTATAAGCAGTGTTAGTTAGACTGGAAAGGTAAGCGATAAACACTGACGTTGCGATACCACCGCTTAAATTGTCCGCGCTAATGACACCTGACAACAGCAACAAATTTGGCTCGCTTACCGCCAAAACGGCAAACAGCAAATTAGTAGCCGCCACCATAACTGCCCCCAACAATAGAGGACGCATAACCCCATACCTAACAACCAATACTCCACCCATTGCAGCACCAGCTATAGTCATAAAAAAACCAAAAATTTTGCTAATATCTGCGATATCTTTTTTGCTAAAGCCCAAATCAAGATAAAACGGATTTGCCATAACCCCCATCGTGATATCACTCATTTTGTATAGTGCGATAAGTAGCAAAATCAATAAACCGATTCTGCCATTGCGCGCAAAAAATTCCACAAAAGGATTCAATACAGCATCTACGATAGTTGTCGAGAATCGCCGCCAAATACTCCGCTGCTTTGTATCAACAACTTTACGCAATCGCTCGTCAAAATGTTTATGCTCTGGCTCTTTAATACAAAGAGTCGCAACCAACCCTACAGACATGGCAGCCGCCATTACAAAGTACGACACTTTCCAGCTAGCATATTCCGCAATATAAAAGGCACCTGCGCCCGCCATCAATAACGCAATCCGATACCCCAACACATAGGTTGCCGCCATAGCACCTTGATATTCGGGCTCCACTGATTCAATGCGATAAGCATCAATAACCACATCTTGCGTAGCTGAACAAAACGCTACCCACACTGCAAACAGTGCGATCTGCTGTAATTGACTGTGCGAATCCGAATATCCCATGCCGATCAGGCCAATAACAATCCCTAATTGAGCAAGCAGCATCCATCCGCGTCTTTTACCTAAAAATTTAGTTAAGAGCGGCAGAGGCAGCCTGTCGATAACAGGAGCCCAAAAAACTTTTATTGAATAAGTGACGCCGACCCAGCTAAAGAAGCCGATAACCGACCTCTCCACACCCTCATCCCGTAGCCAGGCTGATAATGTTGAAAAGACCAATAAAAAAGGAAGTCCAGCGGAAAAACCAAGAAATATCATGCCGCGCACTTGCGGCTGAACATAGATTGAAAAGGCTGATCGCCAACTTTTATTGCCAGCCATTGACCTTACCCAACAGCCGCAGCTGCACAGACAGATATATTCGTCCGGGAATTGCCTGCATTCACCCTATCCATATGGATTATGCAGGAACCAAAACCACGTCCTGAGCAGTTGCCGAGCACTGCACGAGAAGTGCAGTGCATGCTTGAGTCATCAACCATTAATTAGATAGTGAACAATAATACTTGCTACGTAGCCGCCGGCAATTGCAGGCGTCCACTTTAAATGGCTAAAAAATGTATATTTATGGTCAGACTGCCCCATCAACGCCACACCGGCAGCAGAACCCACAGATAATAGTGACCCGCCAACGCCGGCAGTTAACGTCACCAATAACCATTGATATAAATCCATGTCCAGATTCATATTCAGCACAGCAAACATAACAGGAATGTTATCAACAATCGCCGAAATCACACCCACTAAAATATTTGCCGTTGTAGCTCCTAATCCATCATACATAGCGCTGGACAGTAGTTCAAGGTAACCGATATAGCCTAAACCGCCCACCGCAAACACTACGCCGAAGAAGAACAATAAGGTATCCCATTCTGCATGACGCACTTTATCGAAAATATCAAACGCGTCATCACCTTCAACGCGATAAACTGTTTTTAAGCGATAGCCATAAAGCATCAACGCGGAAAGTCCGACCATCATTCCCATAAATGGTGGCAAATGCAGGGCTTGTTTAAAGCTTACCGCCGTAACGATAGTCAACAAGAACATCACACAAATCTGTACTGCACCTGGTTTTAACTGCACAGCCTCTTCTGTGGTGGCTTTAGGTTGTTCATCAGGCACCGCAAAATACATCACCGCTGCCGGCACGCCATAATTCACCGCCGATGGAATAAACAACTTAAAGAAATCAAAAAACTCAGCATACTCAGCCTGCCAAACCATCAAGGTTGTGATATCGCCAAAAGGGCAGAATGCGCCACCTGCATTAGCTGCAACCACTAAATTAACAAAGCCGATACTGACAAATTTAGGATTATCCGCCCCTACTGCCATCACAACCGCACCGACCAATAAAGCCGCCGTCAAGTTATCAGCCACAGCGGACAGGAAGAATGTGATAATACCGGTAATCAAAAATAGCTTGCGATAGCCAAACTGCTTTCTTACCAACCAGGAACGCAAGGCCTCAAAAACGTTACGTTCAGCCATTGAGTTGATATAAGTCATGGCAACCAGCAGGAATAACATTAACTCCGCATATTCTTTTAAGTTGTACTCGAAAGCCTCGTGCATATCCTCAGCAGAAACGCCCGCTTGAGCAGCCAAAACAGCGGCATTCGCCCAAATAATGCCAGCGGCTAAAATAACCGGTTTGGATTTACTTAGATGCGTAAATTCTTCCGCCATAACAAAGCCATAGGCAATGATAAAGATCAGAACTGTATAAATACCCCGCTCTGTTCCTGTCAAGCCGAGACTTTCAAAACCACCTGCCATTGCCATTCCAGGCAACAGCAATAGAGACAACACCACAAACAATGACCGTAACAAAATAACCCCCTAACTTTTATCTCAAAAAATAACCAAAAAACACCCAAAATTCAGCCGACAATCTTAGCATCATACAATAACCTTTGTCATTTTATGACCCACAGTATATGATTATTGGTTGTAATTAATTGCCAATACAGGCGCTCAGCGCTCATTTATGTACCAGTATAATAACAACGACCAAACACTCATTGAAGAACGGGTAGCTCAATTCAGAAAGCAAACCGAAAGCTTTTTGAAAGGCGAAATTTCAGACGATCAATTTCGCGCATTGCGCTTAATGAATGGTCTCTATGTACAGACTCACGCTCCGATGTTGCGGGTAGCTGGCCCTTACGGCCTAATTAACTCCAAGCAATTCAGAAAACTGGCTCACATTGCCCGTACCTACGACAAAAACTACTGTCACTTTACGACTCGGCAGAACATCCAGTTTAATTGGCCTAAATTGGAACAAGTGCCCGACATTCTTGAAGAATTGGCCAGCGTCCAAATGCACGCCATCCAAACCAGCGGCAATTGTCTTAGAAACACCTCAACTGATCATTTGGCCGGCGTTTGTATCGATGAAATTGAAGATCCCCGCCCGTATTGCGAAATAATCCGGCAATGGACAACCCTGCACCCGGAATTTGCTTACTTGCCGCGTAAATTCAAGATTGCCGTCAGCGGTGCAAAGCATGACCGCGCAGCGACTCAGCTTCATGACATCGGCTTGCATCTGGTAAAAAATGATGCTGGAGAAATCGGTTTTAGAGTGCTGGTTGGCGGCGGCTTGGGGCGCACACCTATCATTGGGCAAGTCATCAAGCCTTATTTGGAAAAGAAGCACCTGCTGTCATACCTGGAAGCCATACTGCGAATTTACAACCTGTTTGGACGCCGTGACAACAAATACAAAGCGCGTATTAAAATTCTGGTTAAAGAATCCGGCATGGAGCAATTCTCCCAATTGGTCGAAAATGAGTGGCTGCTAATACGGGATAGCCTGGAACTTGACGCCGCTCGTATTGAAGCCATCAAAGCCCAGTTCGCTCCGCCCGCCTACGAAGCAGATGCAGCGCAAGACCCCGGATTTGCACAGCACCAGCTCGAGACCAAGGCTTTCGCTACTTGGGTTAAATACAATACTGCCGATCACAAAGTGCCCGGCTATCGCGCTGCATTTTTATCGTTAAAAGCGCCGGACTCGCCTCCGGGCGACATGACCGATACGCAACTTGACGCTGTCGCCGATCTGGCCGACAAATACAGCTTTGGCGAGATCAGAAGCACGCACAGGCAAAATCTTGTCTTTGCCGACGTCAAGCAAACTGATCTGTACGAGTTATGGCAGCAGCTCGACGCATTAAAACTGGCGACACCCAATAACGGCACTGCAACTGACATGATTTGCTGCCCCGGCCTCGATTTTTGCTCGCTCGCAAACGCTGGCACAATCGGCATTGCCAAAGAAATCAATGAAGTGCTCGATGATCTGGACTACCTCCATGACATCGGCGATGTAAAAATCAACATGTCCGGCTGTATGAACGGCTGCGCGCACCAAAGTGTCGGCCATATAGGCATCCTCGGCGTCGATAAAAAAGGCGTTGAATGGTATCAGCTGACTTTAGGCGGCTCCTCTGAAAACGAGGCGGCTATCGGCGAACGGCTTGGCCCTTCCATTGCCAAAGACCAAGTCACCAAGGCTGTCACTACCATACTGGATGTCTACATCAAGCAACGCCTGGATGACGAATCCTTTTTGGACATGGTAAAACGCGTTGGCCTCCACCCATTCAAAGAGCAAGTCTATGCAAGTAATTAAAGATAAACAGATTGTTGACGACAGCTGGAGCTATGTTGCCGATGACGCCCAACTGAAAGACGGCGACATCAGCGTCTCATTAGCCCGATGGAAAAAGGACAAGCAACAACTACTTAAGACTAACGGCAGGATAGGAGTCAGAATTGGCCCCGCCGACTCGGTTGAAGACATTGCCGCCGACTTGAAAGACATTCAGTTAATCGAGCTGGACTTTCCGGCCTTCGCCGACGGCCGTATTTTCTCTCATGCATGGCTGCTCAGAGGCCGCTACAACTATCAAGGCGAAATCAGGGCAACCGGCCACTTCATGCGGGATCAAGTGTTTTATTTGTCGCGGGTCGGCGTTAATGCGTTCAGCCTGGAGAAAACTGAAGACCTGCCTGTGGCGCTGTCTAACCTGAATGACTTTAGCGTCAATTATCAAAAATCGATTCGTTAATCCGCGTTAGTTCACCACGAAGGCACGAAGAGCACGAAGCGGCGTAGGATGGGTAGAGGCGGTAGCCGAAGCCCATCATAACCAATCTCAACTATGTGATGGGTTTCGCTTTGCTCTACCCATCCTACCGCGCTAGCGACACATTGTTAATGTTGTTGGAATATGGTTGCCGTTGAAAATGTTGGGCTTCATTGCCATGAAACCCAATCTACAGAACTATTTTGCAATTGTCATTTATGATATTTTTCTCCATCAAAATGAAGTTTATATCGCAATGGCTTACCTGTTTTTTTTCCATTATCACGTGAAATAGTCTCCGTCACCAATAAATCTCTATACCCGTTTGTTGATGTAGTATCAACGCTAAGTGAATAGCTCACATTTTCATAAAGCGACTCTTCTGGAGCGTCTGCTTCTACACCTGTACAACGTGACTGCCCTTCTTGTATAAATTTCCAAGAGGATATATAGAAGTCTTCAAGGATCGGTTTGATTTCTTTGTCGTCTTGAATAAACAGTGTGCGGACAGGGCCAGAGCCACCAATGCCACAACCTTGACTGTAACTAGTCGTTACGTCGAGTCCGAATGCTCTGATGCCTGGAGCAAGATCGTAGCGAGCTGTGTCAATCCTGAAGCTATTTTCTCCCACGGTCAATGCAGCATCTTCCTCTATCGTCCCCTTATAGGTTGCAACGATCCTGCCTTTTATGGTGTCAACCAAAACAACAATCAACTGCTTTTCATATTTGACACCAGCATCGTAAGCAAAAACGGCAATGGTTTTTGAGTTGTCTTTAGGCCAAACCTTGCATGCCCCAGCAATGATCACGCCTCCATTCTCAGCACTTGGATATATACCATCTTTGGGATATGAAAAATCACTAATGTCCAGGTGATCTCCAACAAGATTAACTATAGCGTCGCTGCAACGTTTTATTTCGGGGTTAGCTTGTCCATAAGCAGACTGGACAAGTCCAGAACAAGTCAAAGCAATTATAAAAACTGTATTTCTTATCATCGCAAATAACCCTCTTGTTTGCCCTAGCTATAAGTAGACACGTTTTTAGTTGCATATTAAATTTCAATCCAGCGCAAGAAAGCCATCCTATAAACCCGTTAGCCATGATGCTATAACCACCATTTAATAGCAACCTTCCAGACAAACCCAACTCACAATCTCGCCCCAACAAATTCAAGACACAAAAAACCCGAATCCCAGCAAACATTTCTGCCTGCCAGAATCCGGGTTTTAATTACCGCTATAAGCTAAAGCTTATTTTTTCATAATACTGATGCCTTTCAGCAAGGTCAGCGCCTGAAATAAAGGATAATCTTTTTCCAAGGTCTCCTTCTCTTTCTCCTTCACAGACTCCAACTCCTCTTTGCTTTTGCCGTTTTGCAGATGACGCGACAAATCGGCTTCCTTAACCGGTTTGAAATCGGATTTTTCCAATTCCTCCAACTTGACGTGGGCCAAGGTGATGTCCGGCTCAATACCCTCAGCCTGGATGGAGCGTCCTGAAGGCGTGTAGTATCTGGCTGTGGTCAGCTTGACTGCAGAACCATTGCTGGTTGGCAATATGGTCTGCACCGAGCCTTTACCGAACGATTTCTCGCCCATGATCACTGCGCGTTTTTGGTCCTGCAAGGCTCCGGCCACAATCTCCGAGGCTGACGCGGAACCGGCGTTAATCAATACAACTATCGGCGCACCATCAATAAGATCATCAGCAGCGGCATTAAAACGCATTTCTGAGTTCTCAATACGGCCCTCAGTGTAAACAATGAGACCGCTCTTGATGAAAGCATCACTCACTTCAACTGCTGCATTCAATACCCCGCCCGGATTATTTCGTAAGTCCAGCACCAGCCCTCTCAGATTGCCGGCGTTTTCCTTTTTCAGCGAAGCCAGAGCCTCTTTAAGACTTTCCCCGGTTCCCGATTGAAAGCTGCTAATGCGTACATAGCCGTATCCTTTTTCCAGCATCCGGTTTTTTACGCTTTTAACTTTTATAATGTCTCTGGTTATGCTTATTTTTAAAGGCGCTTCCACTCCTTCCCGAACAACGGTAAGCAAAATCTTACTGCCCGGTTCGCCACGCATAAGTTTGACCGCATCGGCCAAAGTCATGCCTTTAACCGGCTGATCATCAAGCCTGACAATCAGGTCTCCGGTTTTGATTCCGGCTCTCTGAGCGGGAGTATCATCAATAGGAGAAACTACTTTGACAAAGCCGTTTTCCATTGTTACTTCGATGCCTAAACCGCCGAACTGGCCGGTTGTGCCTTCTTTTAACTCCTGATACTCCTCGGGAGCCAAATAAGCGGAATGAGGATCAAGCCCGCTCAACATGCCTCGAATAGCATCTTCCAATAATTTTTTGTCGGAAACGGGCTCTACATAGTCCCTTTTAATTCGGCCAAAAATTTCCGTGAATGTGCGTAAATCTTCATAGGGCAGAGCTTCCACTGTATCAGCTACTGGCTCAGCATTATCCCGCTCGGCAAAGACACTGCCGCAAATCCCCATAAAAACACCCAACATAATCCCTAAGGACAAAATGAAAATATTTTTCTTTTTTAACATGTACTTTAAAACTCCAACACTCGATTTCCTAAAAACACGGCCATTAAGCAGTTAATTAACTTGATTCCGATTACTTCCGACACCACTCAAGCGGATCAACCGGCTTACCATTGTTGCGTATTCCAAAATACAACCCGGGGCGACTACGACCACCGCTTTGACCCACTGAAGCAACGACTTCGCCAGCATCTACCCATTCACCAACTTGCCGATATAAACTTTGATTAAATGCATAAAGAGTCATGTAGCCCTTGCCGTGATCAATAATAATCAACAAGCCGTATCCGCGTAGCCAGTCAGAAAAAACTACTTTTCCGCTGGTAATCGCATGGATCTCCGTTCCCTCGCTAGCGTCAATTAATGCTCCATCCCAAATGCTTTCAGTACTCTCGGCTCGTGCACTGCCGAACTTATTAGTTAATCGTCCTTTAACAGGCCAAGGCAACTGCCCTTTAAGTGAGGAAAAGTCACCTTTAAGTTTAGAAAAATCATCTCTGGAACCCGGTAAGTCTTTGCCAGGTTCGTCGGACGGAACCTCGGCAGTCTTGTGCAATTTTTTCGTTTGCTCAACTTCAAAAGTAAGATCATTGGTCGATCTTTGTAATGAAGATACCAGATTTCTCAGCTTATTTTCACTTTCTCTCAAGTGAATTATTTGTTGTTCATTTGAAGAAAAGTCACTTTTTAATTGCGTCAGCAGCTTAGCTCTTCGTTTTTTAACGTCGTCTACCGCTATCTGTTCCGATTTCTTTTGCTCAAGACTTTTCTCTAAAAGTTCGGTTTCATGCTGCTGCTGCTTACCAAGCCTATCCAGATGCTGCATAGACTCTGAAATGCTAGCCAGTTTTGTCAGACGAGCCTTATTAAGGTAGTCGTAATACACCAGCATCCGGCTGGATAATGCAGGATCCTGCTGATTTAGCAGCAACTTCAATTGTTCCTTTTGCCCCATTGCGTAAGCAGCCTTTATTTGCCCCGCCAATTCTACGTTCTGTTTAGCGACTTCATCCTGAAGACTCTGTTTTTCCTGATGAATCTTACTCAAATTCTGGCGTTTTTGTTCAACTTGAGCCTGCAATGTCTTCAATAAAGCGGCCGTTCTTCCATAGAGCTTCTCAACTTCACCCAACTGCGCATTTAAAGTGTTTTTTTGCAGTTGAATGCGTTGCAAGTTTTCGCCGGCCGCTTTAATTCCCGATTGAACTTCAGCTAGTTCTTCGTTTTTTTCCGAGATTTCCGCCCTACCCTCATGGACGAACGCACTCAGCAAAAAACAAAAAACCAATTTCTTTCTCATCCACAGATTAAACAACTTTAATAAGCGATCGACCAGTCATTTCAACAGGTTGTTCAACCCCTAACATTGCCAATATTGTTGGAGCCAAATCCGACAAACTGCCGCCTGCATCTAATGGCTTATCGCCACCAACATAAACCAAAGGCACTGGATTTGTAGTATGCGCCGTGTGCGGCTGCCCGGTTTCTTTATCAACCATTTGCTCAATATTGCCGTGGTCGGCAGTTATCAACATCTGCCCACCCACCGACTTTAAGGCGTCAATTACGCGCTGCAACGAAGCGTCAACCGCTTCCACGGCCAAAATTGCCGCATCCATTATGCCGGTATGCCCGACCATATCACAATTAGCATAATTACATATGATGACGTCGTATTTACCGCCGGTAATGGCAGCGACCAAATTATCGGTAACCTCTGCGGCATTCATTTCCGGCTGCAAATCATAGGTTCTGACCTTGGGTGAAGGTACTAATATTCTATCTTCTCCAGGAAAAGCCGCGTCGATGCCGCCGTTAAGGAAAAAAGTGACATGCGCATATTTTTCCGTTTCCGCCAAGCGCAATTGGGTCATGCCCAAATTGGACAAATACTCGCCGAGACAATTTTTTAAATCGGTCGGAGGGAAAGCCACATCATAGTCAAAATCCTGCTGGTATTCCGTTAACGTGCAGTAATAGCCCGTGTGAGGCGCACGGTTTCTCTCAAATGCATCGAATGCTGGTGCCGTTAATGCCACAGAGATTTCGCGAGCACGATCTGCCCGAAAGTTCATAAACACTACCGAATCTTCGGGATCAAGGGCAACCGTTCGATGTTCGGAGTCCAAAATAGCGGTCGGCAAAACGAACTCATCTGTTTCGCCTCGCTCATAAGCCGCTTCCAATCCCTGTATTGCAGAGTCCGCACTAAAAGCCCCCTCGCCTTTGGCAATCAAGTCATAGGCTTGTTTTACACGATCCCAACGATTATCCCTGTCCATCGCATAAAAACGGCCCACAATTGAAGCAATACGGCCTACGCCAAGCGCCGCAAATTTTGCATCCAGCAACTTAAGGGAAGCCATTGCACTCTTGGGTGGGACATCGCGTCCATCTAAAAAGGCGTGCAGGTAAATTTTATCGAGTCCTCGTTTGGCGGCTAATTCGACCATCGCGACAATCTGCTCTTCATGGCTATGCACACCCCCAGGCGAAAGCAAGCCCATGACGTGCAATGCTTTATTTTTTTCTTTGGCAAGATCCACTGCCCGGCAAAGAACAGGATTAGAATAAAAACTGCCGTCAATTATTGCATCGTTAACCTTGGAGAAGTCCTGTGGAACATAGCGGCCCGTACCGATATGAATATGTCCAACTTCTGAATTACCCATTTGTCCGCTAGGCAATCCTACGACATTGCCGGAACAACTGAGCAGAGTCATGGGGCAATCTTTTTGTAACTGATCCCAGCAAGGTGTATTAGCCATTGCAATGGCATTGTATTCTTTATCCAACGAGTAACCGAATCCGTCAAGGATCAGCAATACCACCGGCTTTGGTCGATTTACCATCTTTAAATTTATCTCCGATACTAAAAAAAATCCGCATCACTACTTCTATGCAAACAAATCACTTTGTACTTCATTGGATTCTTCATTACCCAAAATGGGCGTAGTGATGTATTATTTTGCCAGATTCACTGGTTTTTTATACTTGGCAACATGCCAATCACGCAATCAAGTGGTCATTATATTAATACACGTTGACAACAGTTGTGTATAAATAATTCTTCACGGGTTCTTTTTAATCGGATTCAATAAACC
This sequence comes from Methylobacter sp., assembly GCA_036560465.1. Classification (GTDB taxonomy): domain Bacteria; phylum Pseudomonadota; class Gammaproteobacteria; order Methylococcales; family Methylomonadaceae; genus Methylobacter_A. Next base: position 86,626 of record DATBRD010000016.1, on the reverse strand, counting down.
AGAAATATTAAGCAGACCTATGAAAATGAAAAATCCGCACAATTTGTATGACGATACCGACATAGCCAAAGCAGCTCTCTGCTTAAAGGCAATGTCACATCCATTGCGCTTAAAGATATTATGCGTTCTGGGCAGTGATTCAGTCTGCGTACAACAAATTGTCGATCAGGTTGGCACCAGTCAGAGCAATATTTCCCAGCATCTGGCAATTCTCAGGGAAAAGAATATTCTCGGCTCCAAAAAACAAGCCAACCGTGTTTATTACTTTATTGACGATGCCCGTATGCTGTTGCTCATTAAAATGATGCGGGACGTCTTCTGCTCTAACTACTAATTCACTTTTCACTTAACTTTACAATTTATCCATGGACCGCTATCTAGAATTCATTTTAAATCACTACATACTATCTCTCGCTCTGGCTGTAGTAACTTATTTATTAATCCAGGAATTATTCGATACCGCATTCAAAAAATTTCGCGCCGTTTCTCCGCTGCTGGCTGTCGCCAAAATGAACGATAGCGATACAATTGTTATCGATGTACGCGAACCGGAAGAGTTTCTTAAGGGCCATATTGAAAACTCAATCAACACGCCATTGGGTAACTTGCCCGCTCACCTGTCAAAATTGGAAGCACACAAAAACAAACCTGTCCTTATAGCTTGCCAAACAGGAACACGCTCAGCATCGGCCGGAAAAATATTGACTAAAGCAGGATTCGAGCAGGTTTTCGTTATTACCGGCGGCATGCAAGCCTGGGAAAACGATTACAAACTGCCGATAAAATCGCCTGGTAAGAACAAAAACTAAACTTACGTTTGGAACAGCTTTTACATTAAACCCTACTCATAAAAATCCATCATGACTGAAGAAACCAAACCAGTAGAAAAACAATTTTCCATCCAGAAAATTTATACCAAGGACATGTCTTTTGAGACACCTAACTCACCTAAAGTATTTACCGGAAAATGGGAACCCACTGTCGACTTTAATCTGGGCACCCATGTTGCGCCTTTAGAAGACTCAATGTACGAAGTAGCCCTCATGGTAACCATCACCGTAAAAAACGGCGATTCAACTGCCTACCTTGTTGAAGTCAACCAGGCTGGAATTTTCTCTCTAGTGGGTTTTACGGATGCCGAAATGGGACCGATGGTTGGCAGCTTCTGCCCTAACATTCTGTTCCCTTACGCGAGAGAGGCCATTTCCGACCTCGTCACAAAAGGCGGCTTTCCGCAAATGCTTTTAGCCCCGGTAAATTTCGACGCTTTATACTCACAACATTTACAACAAGCACAACAAACGCCCGGCTCTGACGCCATCAATTAATTCGCTCGATGAATAAAAAAATAGCCGTCCTTGGCGCAGGTTCATGGGGCACGACTCTGGCAATTCTGGCAGCTAGAAATGGTTGCCGGACGCTATTGTGGGGTCATAATCCTGAACACATGGCATCACTGGCACAGGATCGTGAAAACAAACGCTATTTACCCGGCCTGATTTTTCCTGAGAACCTTACTATTACTTCCGACTTGGCTGAGGTCGCCGGGTTCAGCAATCTCATACTGGTTTCCGTGCCCAGCCATGCGTTTAAAAATACGCTTCTTAAGCTCAAAGCGCATTTATCCAATGACATACAAATAGCTTGGGCAACCAAAGGCTTTAATCCTGATAACGGTTCCCTGCTTCATGAAGTTGTAGCCGATATATTTTCTGCGCAAACTCCAGCGGCCCTACTTTCAGGCCCCAGTTTTGCAGGCGAAGTCGCGGCTGAACTGCCGACCGCCATTACCATTGCTTCATCCCAGCCGGATTTTGCAGGCCTTTTGGCTGATATCCTGCATAGTGAACGTTTCCGGACTTACACAAACTCGGATCTGATTGGCGTAGAAGTAGGCGGAGCGGTAAAGAACGTCATGGCCATTGCCGCCGGCATTGCCGATGGGCTTGGCTTTGGCGCAAATACCCGAGCCGCGCTGATTACCCGAGGACTCAATGAAATCATTCGCCTCGGCGTCAAGCTTGGCGGCAAACAGGAAACCTTTATGGGACTGGCAGGTCTTGGCGACCTTATACTGACTTGCACCGACAATCAATCCAGAAACCGGCGTTTTGGTTTAGCCTTAGGGCAAGGCAAAGATACAACTGCCGCCATAGAGGAAATCGGCCAGGAAATTGAAGGCATTTCAGCGGCAAAAGAAACTTTTTTGCTCGCTAAAAAATATGGCGTGGACATGCCTATTACCGAACAAACCTACAAGGTTCTATATGAAGGCTTGGCTCCGCTAACCGCCGTACAAAACCTGTTGGCTCGAGAGCAAAAAGCCGAGTCGTAGAGACACGGGAGTACCGATCAGTTAAAAACTCTTATTCACCACAAAGAACGTTAATATTTCTTCGTGGTGATAATTTCATGTTTATTTTACCACCGCCCCTGCAAAACCCATCTGCCGCCAGGCCTCGTAAAGGACAATAGATACCGTATTGGACAAATTCAGGCTCCGGCTTTCCGCCTGCATCGGCAAATACAAGCATCGATCAGAGCCCAGTTCCGCTAATACTGTTGCAGGCAGACCGCGCGTTTCAGGGCCGAACAAAAAAGCATCCTGAGACTGGAAAGCCACATCGCTGTAAATCTGTTTGCCTTTGGTCGTCAGCGCGAAAATTCGCCCCGGCTTAATACTGTCGACAAACTCAGCCAATGAATCATGCTCTTTCACTGCCACCCATTCATGGTAATCCAGTCCCGCCCTGCGCAATTTTTTGTCATCCAACTCAAAACCCAGCGGTTTGATCAAATGCAACTGCATGCCGGTATTCGCGCAAAGCCGGATGATATTGCCGGTATTAGCGGGAATTTCCGGCTCAAACAAAACGATATGAAACACGTTCAGGACTTGATACTGACCGGCGTCAGTTTCCAGATGTCGTTGTTATAATCAGTAATGGTTCTGTCAGTAGAAAACTTACCGCTGGCAGCGCAATTTAAAATACTCATTTTGATCCAGTGCTCCTGATCCTGATAAGCGGCTTCTACACGTTTTTGCGCATCGATAAAACTGCGGAAATCGGCCGCCGTCATCCAGGGATCATGAGGGTTTCTTATCGACGCCAAAATATCGTCAAAAATCCCCGGCTCGAACTGGTTAAAATGTCCGCACTCAAGCAGCTTCATGACCCTATTTAAATCTTCATCCTGATCAATGATCGCATTAGGATCATAGTGATGCCTCATTTCTTCAACCTGCTCCTCGGTCAAACCGAACAGGAAGAAATTCTCATCGCCGACTTCTTCGCGAATTTCAATATTGGCCCCATCCAGCGTGCCGATAGTCAACGCGCCGTTCATCATAAATTTCATATTGCCGGTGCCCGAAGCCTCCTTGCCGGCGGTAGAAATTTGCTCGGAAAGATCCGCGCCCGGGCATATTTTTTCCATCGCGGAAACCCGATAGTTGGACAAGAACACCAATTTTAATTTTCTGCCCACATCAGGATCGGAATTAACTACGCTGGAGACATTATTGATCAGCTTGATGATTTTCTTCGCCATGTAATAGCCCGGCGCAGCTTTTCCGCCAATCAACACACAGCGATCCGTCCAGTTCGCCGTATCGCCACGCTTGATGCGGTCATACAGATGTATCACATGCAACACATTCAGCAGTTGACGTTTATATTCATGAACACGCTTGACCTGTACATCAAACAGCGCGTCCACATTAAAATCGATGTCATGTTCAAGCTTTTTGAAATGAATAAGCCTTTGCTTGGCGTCTTGCTTGATTTCATGCCAGCGCTTGCGGAACTTCTTGTCATCAGCGTAAGGTTCAAGTTTCTTGAGCAACGACAAATCCGTCAACCAGCCGTCGCCTATGGTCGCGGTGATTAGTTCGGCCAATTCGGGATTACATGCCGCCAGCCAACGGCGCGGAGTAACGCCATTGGTTTTATTGTTGAATCTGTCCGGCCAGAACTCATAAAAATCCCGGAATAAACCTTGCTGCAGTAATTTCGAATGCAATGCGGCAACGCCGTTAACCGAATAGCTGCCGACTATCGCCAAGTAGGCCATTCTGACGTATTGCTCATGACCTTCTTCAATAATAGACATACGGGTTAACCGGTTCGTATCGCCCGGCCAATGCGCTGAGACTTCGGCTAAAAAATGGGCATTGATATCGAAGATAATCTCCATCAGTCTTGGCAACATCTGAGTGAACAGATTAACCGACCAGCGTTCCAGCGCTTCCGGCAATAAGGTATGGTTGGTATAGGCCATCGTCTTGCGGGTGATAGCCCAGGCATCATCCCAGACCAAACCGTGAACATCCAACAACAAGCGCATCAATTCCGCTACCGCTATGCTCGGGTGCGTGTCGTTTAACTGGAAAGTATTCTTCGCCGCAAACTCGGAAAAATTGTTACCGTGGCGACCAACCCAAGTGCCGATCACATCCTGCAAACTGGCTGACGCTAGCATATATTGCTGACGCAAACGCAGTGCTTTGCCGTTTTCATTGGCATCATTCGGATACAGCACCATGGTAATATTTTCGGCGGTATTCTTTTCCGCTACCGCTTCTGCGTAATCGCCGGCATTAAACTCCTGTAAATCAAATTCTTCAGTCGCCTGCGCTTTCCATAAACGCAAGGTATTCACAGTGCCGTTCCGGTAGCCGGGAACCGGCGTATCATAAGGAACTGCGAGTATATCCTGCGTCTCTACCCAGCTGGTCCTTTTATTGCCGAACTCATCAATATGCGACTTGGTATAACCGCCAAATTTGATCCTGACCGTGTACTCAGGACGTTCAATTTCCCACACGTTGCCGTTACGCAGCCAGTGGTCCGGTTTTTCGACCTGCTCACCATTAACTATATCCTGCGAAAACATTCCATACTCATAGCGCAAACCGTAGCCGGTTACCGGTAATTGCAAGGTTGCGCAACTGTCAATAAAACAGGCTGCCAAACGTCCCAACCCCCCGTTGCCCAAACCGGCATCCGGCTCGTTTTCAATTAACTCTTCAATCTCAAGCCCCAGATCATACATGGCTTTTTCAACTTCATCGGTAATGCCCAGATTCAGCATGGCATTACTTAAGGTGCGGCCCATCAAAAATTCCATCGACAAATAGTAGGCCCTCTTGCAATCCGAATCTTTGTAGGTGTTGAAAGTTTTTTTCCATCTTTCTATCAACCGGTCACTGATCGCCATCGACAGCGCCTCATAGGCATAGTGCGGCGAGGTATTATTTTCATCCCGACCCAGACGGTGGCTGTAATAGCGCTTGAAGTCGGCCACAAGTTGTTGTTTATCCATGCCCAATTCAGGAAGCATGGTAATCGTGGATTTTGGCTTACTGGTTTTAAAGCTTCTATGCGGCATATTTTTCTAAAACTACAGAGTTGATGGTGTGTTGATGTTAACCACTTTTTTTTATTTAGCCAAAATATTCCTCTGCCTGGCCTTCCGCTTGCTTTTGCCAAGCATTGAAAAATACCTATCGCAAGTTTTTTTCCCAGCGGCTTACGAGTGCGGCTGCGATGCTGTTGCCGAACACGTTGGTAGCGCTTCGGCCCATATCCAGCACCTGATCGACGGCCAACAACAACAGCAAACCGGCCTCGGGGATATGAAACATCGACAGCGTGGCGGCGATAACAATCAGCGAGGCTCTGGGTACGCCGGCCACACCCTTGCTGGTGAACAGCAGCGTCAGCAGCATGATCAGCTGGTCGCCCAGTGTCATATCGATGCCGTAGGCCTGGGCAATGAACAGCACCGCAAAGGTCATATACATCATGCTGCCGTCGAGGTTGAACGAATAGCCCAGCGGCAGCACCAGACCGCAGACTTTTTCGTCGCAACCGAAGCGCTCCAGTTGCTGCAACAGCTTCGGGTAGGCGCTCTCGCTGCTGGCCGTGCCGAACGCCAGCAGCATTGGCTCGCGGATGTGGCGAACCAGCGACAGGACTTTACGCCCCAGAATCAAAAAGCCGACACAGCCCAGCGAAGCGCACAGCAACAACAATCCTAAATAAAACTCGCCGATAAATTGCCCATAAGACAGCAGCACGCCAATACCGTTCTGCGCGATGACCGAAGCCACGGCCGAAAACACCGCAATCGGTGCGGTATGCATTACGTAGCCGGTGACTTTCAACATAATATGCGTCAGTGAATCGAGCAACTTGACGGCCGGGTGAGCGATTTCGTCCAGTGAAGCACAGGCTACGCCGAAGAACATCGCGAATACCACAATCTGCAAAATCTCATTGGCCGCCATCGCTTCGATGATACTTTTCGGAAACATATGCGCGACAAAATTAACCAACGTCGGCGCAGTTTCCGGCAATCCCGTTTCCGCCCCAATCTCAGGCAGCGCCATGTGCAGCGAGCCGCCCGGCACAAACCAGTTCACCAGCAACATCCCCAGCAACAGGCTGAAAATCGACGCAGAGAAAAACCACAGCATTGCCTTGATGCCAACCCGGCCGACGGTGTGAATATCGCCCATTTTGGCCATGCCCACCACCAGCGTGGAAAAGACCAGTGGTGCGATGATCATCTTAACCAGACGCAGGAAAATATCGGTCAGCGCAGAAAAAATAGCGATAACAGGTTTTAGTGTTTCGGTCCCGCCCAGCGTCAGGCTAAGAAGCTCGCCAACAATGATGCCGAGCACCAGAGCTATAACAACATAAAATGTCTGGCGGTTAGGGTGTTGGGCATGGGTTGTCATAAACTTAAAGGGCCTAGTTAAAATTATCGTCGCCAATCAAATACTGAATTTGTCCGTTATCAAATTGCCAATGATAATTTTCAAAAGACTGCACGCTACCGAACCATTGTAAAACTTGTTGCGATTCGATGCGGCTTGGTTTCTGTTGTCGGATCGTTTGATAGGAAGAATAGGGATAAGCGCGAAAGTTATCAGTAAAGCCGTGTTTTTGCGGGTTGCGGTGAATATAGCTGACCAGATGAACAAAATAACGATCTGTGTCGATCAAGATACGGTTGAAATTTTTTTCGAATAAACTGCCTGAACGGCCGTAAGCCTTGTTAATCGCTTTAGTATAAGCGTTAAACAAATTTGAAAAAGATTGCGAATAGTTGCGCTGAGTTAAACCTTCCAGGTCTTGAAGACCTGGAAGGTTTGTTTTCCGGCCCGATTTTAGACCATCCAGGCTTTGAAAACCTGGAAGGTCTGGCTTGGGATTAATCCTGACCAACAAATGAAAGTGGTTTTTCATCAAACAATACGCGTAAGTATCAGCAACCGGATAAATGTAACGAGTATAGAGTTTGAGGAAATGCCGATAATTCCGTTCTTCCGGAAACAAGTTTTCGCCGTTATTGCCGCGATTGTAGATATGGTAGTAGTGGCCATTGACTAAGGGCATTTCTTTCGACATACGTTATCCCTGCAAATTATTAAACCTTCCACGTCTTGAAGACCTGGAAGGTTTGGTTTCCAGCGCAAATTTAGGCTAACAACACCGATTAACCCCATTCCACTTTTCATCCTGCCACTGCTTGAAAAACACTTCTTTGCTTAATGGCGTATCGCCTTGATGATGCTCTGCATGGTGTTTTAAATAGCGTTCATAAGCATCATCCCCCGAAAGGCGGCGCACCGTCCGCCAAAACGCTTTCACTTTACTTAACATCAATCCCTCGCCCAATCTTCAACCAGGCAACTTGGGCTATGCGGCGCTTCCGCAAGCGGCAGTACCGGCTTTCCGGCCAGATAACGACTGCAAACGCGCAGCATATCGAACACGATCAGCCACAATAAAGCCACGAAAAATAAAGTCAGCCAGCCATCCAATTGCTGATTAAAGATCAATTGCGGAGCAATAGCGGCTTTCTCCGGAGGCAACGCGCCTGCCGCCAATTTGTCGGCCAGATCATTGGCCGCAGAGAAAAAACCGATCCGAATATTGTCGCTAGTGATTTTCTCCCATGCCGCCGTGCTGGTAATCGTCACCAGCCAAGCCAACGGCAAACCGGTCACCCAGGCATATTTGAGCTTGTCGGATTTAACCAAAATACCGGTCGCCACGCACAGCGCAATCGCGGCCAGCATTTGGTTGGCTATGCCGAACAACGGCCACAAGATATTGACCCCACCGTTCGGGTCGATCACGCCGATATAAAGGAAATAGCCCCACCCTGCTACGACCAATCCACTAGTTAACACGACCGACGGCGTCCACGAAGTTTCGCCCATTTTCGGCCAGATGTTACCGAGCATATCCTGCAACATGAAACGGCCCACGCGGGTTCCGGCATCTAGCGTGGTCAATATAAAGATAGCCTCGAACATGATTGCAAAGTGGTACCACAAAGCCAGCATGTTCTCGCCGAACGCGCTACCAAAAATACTCGCCATGCCTACAGCCAAAGACGGCGCGCCGCCGGTTCTGGCAAACAGCGTCGCCTCGCCCATTTGACTGGCTAACAGTTGCATCTGATCCACCGTAACCGGAAAGCCCCACGAAGAAATTTTGGCAACCGCATCGACAGCTTCTTTGCCGACCACGCCCGCCGGGCTGTTGATCGCAAAAAATACGCCGGGGTCGAGCACTGTCGCGGCCATCATCGCCATGATCGCCACAAAAGATTCCAGCAACATACCGCCGTAGCCGATCATGCGTATATCACCCTCATTGCTGAGCAGCTTTGGCGTAGTGCCTGACGCAATCAGCGAATGGAAACCAGAAATCGCACCGCACGCGATGGTGATAAATACGAACGGGAACAACTTGCCGCCGAAAATAGGCCCGGTACCGTCGATGAACTGCGTCAATGCAGGCATTTTCACAGTCGGCTGCAGCATAATAATGGCTACCGCCAGCAAAGTAATTGTGCCCAACTTCACATAAGTCGACAGATAATCGCGCGGCGCCAGCAACAACCAAACCGGTAAAATCGCAGCCGCGAAACCGTAAGCCATCACCCACCAAGCCAGCGTCAAACCTTCGTGATCGAACCAAACGCGCAAAGTTTCATTGTGATCGATCCAGCCGCCGCCGATCACTGCCAGCAACAATAAAATCACACCCAGAGCCGAAGCTTCCAGCACTTGGCCGGGACGAAAACTGCGCATATACAGGCCGACTATCATCGCAATCGGAATCGTCGCCGACACCGTAGCGGTCGCCCACGGGCTATGCTTCATCGCATTAACCACGACCAGGCCCAGCACCGCAATCAGGATGATCATGATCGCGAATGTGCCGATCAACGCCGCCGTGCCGCCCAGTGCGCCCAACTCATCACGCGCCATTTGCCCCAGGCTTTTGGCATCGCGCCGAGTGGACAAGAACAGCGTCACCATATCCTGCACACAGCCGCCCAGCACCGCACCGAACAAAATCCACAGCGTGCCCGGCAAATAGCCGAACTGCGCGGCCAGCGTCGGCCCTACCAACGGCCCGGGACCTGCAATCGCCGCAAAATGGTGGCCGAACACGATCCATTTATTGGTCGGCACAAAATCGCGGCCGTTGTCCAAACGCTCGGCCGGTGTCGCCCGTGTTTCGTCAACCGCCAACACCGTCGCGGCAATCCATGCCGCATAAAACCGGTAAGCAATCGCATAAACGCACAAAGCGGCGGTTATAAACCACAACGTGTTGATATTCTCGCCGCGGTTTAAAGCAATACCGCCGACGGCTGCCGCACCGAGCGCGGCAATCAGTACCCAAATTGAGTTTTTCAGTAGACTATTCATTAAGCATCTTCTATTTTATTGATATTTTTGTATCGGCGTTAACCGGTTAGCCGTTTTTTTGAGAAATAAATGACTTCCGGTAAGTCCTTAAAATGATCATCCGCCGTTATCAGCGGCACATCAACCAGTCTTGCTGAAGCATAAATAATCGCGTCGGCAAACGATAATCGATGCTGCAAAGCCAAGTCTGCCGCATAAAGAGACAGCCGGGTAGTCAACGGCAAGACCTGCCCTTGTTCGGTTAAAGCGATGACTTCCAAAGCCTCAACCTCGCTTTTTTCCCGCTTCGCCCATTTATACAGTTCAAATTGCAACGTAGTAGGGATGATCAATTCAGCCGGATCGGCCAGATAGGGCGCAAAGTCATCCGCTAACTGACCGTCGGTTAACCATTCTATCCAACCGCAGGTATCAACCAGACCGGCCATTAGATCCTGTCCTGATGATCCCTGTAATCATTAGGATTGCTGCCTTTGAAACTACCCCTGGCCGCTGTTAAAGAGCGAACCGGAACCAACTCAATAATGTCGCCTTTAGCGATCAGCGTAAACTGTTGCCCCGCTTTTAGATCGAGCTGATCCCGGATAGCCTTAGGTATTGCCAATTGGAATTTGCTGGATAATTTAGCTGAAATCATACTTACCTTGTGGTCATGCTATCGATCGAGTGAAAGTAAAATCATAGAGGCTACTCAGGATTGAAGCAAGTATTGGTTTGCTTGTTAAGGCGGATTTGCTTGGGTGTCGCAGATGGACGGAGAGAACTTTGCTCACTGCCTCGTTCCCACGCGCTGCGTGGGAATGCGATATGGGACGCGCTGCGTCCTATGTTGAGATTCTCTGTATTTCGGCGTTTACAGGGACTTACGGCGCAGCGCGCCTTGACTGCATTCCCACGCAGCGCGTGGGAACGAGATAAAAAGTCCGAGTAAGGATCAGGTTAGATCATCACGAATCATGGCGGATTGCTGGCACAAATCCACCTTACAGCGTTTCTTTAGCCCTGCAAACCAGACATTTTAGATCATGATATGATACGTTAGACTTTAAGGTATTCTCAGCTTACCCTACCGGGCTTCGTTAATCCGGTACTTAAAATCAATTGGGTCTAGCCTTTATTGTTTTTGCCCTATTACAAAATCAGCTGTGTGCTGGTTGATAGCTTCTTACCCATCCGAATAACTAAATGTTGACCCAAGGACACAACATGCTAATTGAAACTACCTTGTTAAAACCAGCTGCCGTTAAGATAGCCGGTAGCTTGAGCTCTACATTTCTGTAGCAAGAAATTATCAGTCCACCAAAACAATAAAGCTCAGCAAGCCCAGATTCAACTTTGTATTGAAGATCTTTGTGAGCAATGGCTGCTATCAGTCATGAAAAGTCTTGCAGCGATGGATTATGAAGACCAAGCCTTGTGGGATTTCTTCCAACACTATAATCATGATTTAGAGCGCTATGTTAAAGATGAACAAGTTGCCGAAGAGTTATTAAAACCATTAAGCGATACGGGAAGCCAGTATCAGCTTAACAGCGTGCTGTTACAACAACGCTGGCAAGAACTTGACCTGCAAGCCTTACCGGAAGACTTTGACATACAAGAAATCTGCAAGTTGTATGTCAAACGTGTACAAAGACAAAGTATCGTCTCACCCGATTTACGCAGCCTTTACCTTGCCCAATTAAGCCAAGACTCCGCTAATTATTTACAAGCCCTGCGTGGTGCTTGGCCGGACTTTGATTTGGATCAATACAAAGCCCGTTTGACCGAGCGTTACAAGGTCCTTGATTTATCCGCCTTAACGCCTCCAACACGGGATGACAATGACACCCGGCTAATGCTGCAAGATGTGTTTATGCCGCAAACTGTCAAAGAAAGCCGCCCACCCAGCGAATTACCCAAAGAACGCTGGCAACAATTACAAAATCAAGACAACGTCAAAAACTCACCGGAAGCTTTTCGTAACGATGAGTTTGCGCGGCTCCAAGAAAGCTGGGTACAACAAAGCTCAAAACCGGTTTTGGATATTTTCACCCGACATAAACTGATCGTATTAGGCGATCCTGGCTCAGGAAAATCCAGCTTAGTACGTTATTTATTACTCAGCTGTTTAAATCCGCCTCAAAATGACACTTGGCTGGAGCCGTTAAAAGGGCATTTGCCGTTATTGATTGAGCTGCGGTCCTATATCGCGGCAGTCACTGGCAAGCACTGCGATAATTTTTTGGATTACTTCCATTACCTTGGCAAATCGGAAGGCTACGCGCTCAATCATCAGGAATTGAAAAAACAATTAAAAAACCGTTCTGCCTTGGTCATGTTCGATGGACTGGATGAAATATTCGATCTTGCTCAACGCGAAAAAATAACCCAGGAAATTATCGGTTTCGGCAACGATTATCCCAAAGCCAAAATCCTGGTAACCTCTCGTATCATCGGTTTTGACGGCGCGGCTTTACGCCATGCCGGATTTAGCGAATATACGCTACAGGACTTATCGCTTCCGCAAATTCACGCTTTTGCCCAAGGCTGGTATCAACTGGTGTTCAAGGATCATCCGCAAGAAGTGGCAAATCGCCTACAACGTATCCAGCTAGCCGTTGAACATTCACCCGCCATAGCTCAATTGGCGGGCAATCCACTGTTATTGACCATTATCGCTATTATCGCCAAGCATCAGGAATTGCCGCGTGACAGAGTATTGTTATATGAACATGCAGCAAAAGTGTTATGCCACCATTGGGATGTCACCGGACATAAAATTACAGATTCCCACGCCAACTTTATGCTCGATACTGACAAGTTGGATTTATTAAGGCGCATTGCAGTAAAAATGCAGCAAGCCCCCAGTGGCTTATCTGGAAATGTAATTCAGAGTGAAGAACTGCAACAAGCTATAACCGATTATTTAATCCAGCGTTGGAAACAACCATCTGCAAAAGCTACGCAGCTAAGCCGGGTCATCATTGAACAACTACACACCCGCAATTTTATTTTGTGTTTTTATGGTGCCGATTCATACGGTTTCGTACATAGAACTTTTTTGGAATATTTTTGTGCCGCCGAGGTTGTGCAACGTTTTGAGAAAAAACAGGAGCTATCGGAAGACGACTTAAAAACCTTGTTTTTAAAGCATTACAAGGATGATGTTTGGCATGAAATTTTGCGCCTGATCTGCGGCATGATCGATGCCAAATTTGCCGGGCTGCTGATTGATGCCATATTGCCTGAGGAAACAGGGAGTCGGGAGCAAAACGAGGCATTAATACTTGCTATACAGTGTTTGGCCGAAATTTCGGATTTAAGCGAAATAGCCGATACCTCCAAGCAAGTTTTGGCTTGTTTGTGCAGGTGGTTTGAAATAGAGAAGGATTATAGAGATGAAGACATTGAAGAATTGTTTGAAAAAAATGCATTACCGGCGGTGGAGCGTATAGGCAAAAATTGGGTCGGCCGTGAAGATTTTATTAACTGGATAAAGCTGGATAATAAACGAACCTTTAGTTTCAAAGGTTCTTATTGTTTCGGGGGTATGGTAGCCGCTATCTGGTCTGACTCTGTTGAACTACAACAGGATTTACTGACACTAACTCAAAGCCAGGATATATCAACTTTACATATGGCCTTTGATGCCTTAGCGCGCTGCTTTAACAACCCCACAAGAAATTTGTTAGTCCAACAATTGACTGCGAGTAACGCTGATCGAAGCACTAATTGGGCTCTCGCTTGTATATGGACTTTAGTTAAGCACTACAAAGACAGCCCGGAAACTTATCCGCTGTTGACTCAGTGCCTGCAGGATGAAGATGAAAATGTTCGCCGGGCTGTCATTGAGGCTTTGGCTCAGCATTATCAAGACCGGACGGAAACTTTTCCGCTGTTGACCCAGTGCCTGCAGGATGAAAATGAAGATATTCGCCGGGCTGCCATTGAGTCTTTGGCTCAGCATTATCAAGACCGGACGGAAACTTATCCGCTATTGACTCAGTGCCTGCAGGATGGGCATGAACTTGTTCGCTGGACTACCGTTAGGGCTTTGGCTCAGCATTTTCAAGACCGGACAGAAACTTATCCGCTGCTAAAGCTGTGTTTGCAAGACAAACATGAAGATGTCCGTCAAGAAGCACTTGGGGCTTTAGCAGAACATAACTTTGAAAACGTAAAAAGAGAATTACTGTCACGTGACCTTGACAGCATTGCTCCTTGGCAAGATCCTCTAGAACCCATTACAGAAGACCAAGTAGAACAAGTCGCAAAAGAACTAAACCTCAGCCCCGAAACCATTCGCCAACATTATCATGAAATAGTGCTTGAGATACCTTTGCAACTGGAATGGCCAATATAGCTTCTCATAGGTCTGGCAACCGTTTTTTCGTTGCCCGACACTATTAGCCTATCTGATTGTCGGGTATAAATAGCATGCTCGACGAAATTAAAACTTTTAACCCTATCAACCATGCCACAAAACAAACCAATTCCAAAAATCAAAGGCGAATTCTTATTAGGCAACTTACGCCAAATGAAAGCCAACCCATTTCAAGCGCTTTGTAATTGGCAACGCGATTATGGCGATTTGGCAAGTTTCAGTTTAGCTACCCGCCATTTTTATTTAATCAGTCACCCAAAGCTGATCGAACAGGCTTTAATCAAACAAAGCGATATCTTTGTCAAAATGTACGATCCTAAAAAGCCGACCGGTTTGGCATTGGTGTTAGGGCAAGGGTTGGTGACCAGTCAGGGCGAGTTATGGCAAAAACAGCGGCGCTTAATGCAGCCGGTTTTCCAGAGGAGTAATTTGGCGTCTTTACACTCGCAAATTGTCACTGCCGGTAGTCATTTATTAGCCAGATGGCGGCTATTGGGCGACGGGGCTCAAGTTAATCTCGCCGATGAAATGATGCAGGTAACGCTTGAGGTGATTACTCAAACGATGTTCAGCACCAGCGTCCTCGATAAAATTGAACGCATTGCGCCTGCTTTAGACATGCTGCTCCGGTATGCGGCAAAATCGGTCATGAATCCTTTACGCATGCCGTTATTTATACCCACTCAGGCCAATCGGGAATTTAAAGCGGCAAGCGCCGTAGTAGATGATGTCATTTACGGGATCATCGAGCAGCGCCGCACCCAAACAGCAGTCCATAACGATTTGTTGGATATGTTGCTGAACGCAAGCGATGACAGTGGCAGCTTTATGTCCGATAAACAGATTCGCGATGAAGTCACTACCATTTTTAGCGCAGGCCATGAAACTACTGCGAATTTGCTAAGCTGGACGCTCTATTTACTGGCCCGGCATCCGGATGTATTGGCTAAACTGCGTCAGGAACTGGATACCTTGCTGCAAGGCAAAGTCCCAACAGCGGAAGACTTGCAGCAGCTTGTTTATACCAGGGCCGTACTGAACGAATCGATGCGTTTTCGTCCGCCGGTCGGCATTTTGATGCGCAAAATCACCAAGGATACTGAGATTGACGGGTATTCGTTAAAGCAAGGCAGGCTGGCGATGTTCAGCATTTACAATATTCACCATCACCCGGATTTTTGGCCGCAGCCTGAACGCTTCGATCCCGAACGCTTTTTAAGCGATGAGAATCGCAGGTTTTCATTCATGCCGTTTGGAACCGGCGAGCGCATCTGTATCGGCAATCATTTCGCGTTACTGGAAAGCCAGATTTTGTTGAGCATGATTATTCAGAATTTTGATTTGCAGTTGGTTAATAAGGATGAAGCCGAAATTGAAATGGCGGTGACTTTGAAGCCGAAGGGTGGAGTGCCAGCGAAGTTATCTGTTCGAAGCAGATGAAGGGAATGTGCTCATCATTTAAGCTCTGATGGTGAAAATGTAACAGCAAAAAGGATGCTCATGCATGCCGCGATTCTCGGCACTTCAAACGGGATGGTTACGTTCCTCATCGCAAAAAAAAGCCCGTCATAGAGACGGGCTTTTTTTAAACGCATAAACCGACTTAAGATCAGTTTTTGGTTTTATCAACAATCTGGTTGGCTTTAATCCAAGGCATCATGCTGCGCAGTTTTGCACCGACAACTTCAATCGGGTGCTCCGCATTCAAACGGCGTTTTGCAGTCATTTCAGGATAGTTGGTCATGCCTTCCATGATGAATTGCTTTGCGTATTCGCCGTTTCTGATGTTTTTCAATGCTTCACGCATTGCCCAGCGGCTTTCTTCATTGATGACGCGTGGGCCGGTAACATATTCGCCATACTCTGCATTGTTAGAAATGGAGTAGTTCATGTTGGCGATGCCGCCTTCAAACATTAGATCAACAATCAACTTTAATTCGTGCAAGCATTCAAAGTAGGCCATTTCAGGCTCATAACCCGCTTCAACTAAGGTTTCAAAACCCATCTTAACAAGTTCAACTGCGCCGCCGCATAATACGGCTTGTTCACCGAATAAATCGGTTTCACATTCGTCGCGGAACGTGGTTTCAATGATGCCTGAACGACCACCGCCAATAGCAGAGGCATACGATAAACAAATCGCTTTCGCTGTGCCTGAAGCATCTTGCTGAACTGCAATTAAGTCAGGAACGCCGCCACCGCGGACAAATTCAGAACGGACGGTGTGCCCTGGTGCTTTAGGTGCAATCATGATCACATCTAAATCGGCGCGAGGCACCACTTGGTTGAATAAAATTGCAAAACCGTGGGCAAATGCTAATACCGCACCTTGTTTGATGTTGGGTTCAATTTCGTCTTTATACAATTTTGATTGGAATTCATCAGGCGTCAAAATCATGACTATGTCCGCGCCGGCAACCGCTTGTGCAACGTCTTGTACGGTTAATCCATGTGCTTCAGCCTTAGCCACTGATGGTGATCCTGCACGCAAACCCACGACAACTGAAACGCCGGAGTCTTTTAGATTAAGAGCGTGGGCATGGCCTTGTGAGCCGTAGCCGATAATCGCTACTTTTTTACCTTTGATGATTGAAAGATCGGCGTCTTTGTCGTAATAAACTTGCATGGTTTTTCCTGTTTTGGGTGTTTAAAGTATTTAGTTAGTTTTTGATCGCCAGTGTTCTGGTTGTCTTACAAATGCAGCCCTTTTTCGCCTCTTGAGATACCTGTCGGCCCGGAACGAACGACCTCAATAATGCTATCGCTATCGATAGCGGCGATAAATGCATCCAATTTGCTGGATGGACCGGTCATTTCCACGACGTAAGTGGTCGGCGTAACATCGATAATCTTGCCTCGAAAGATAGCCGCTAAACCTCTGACTTCTTCGCGAGTCTGTTCGGTGGTCTTGATCTTGACCATCATCAGTTCCCGTTCAATATGATCGGACTCTGCCAAGTCTATCAATTTAACCACATCAATCAGTTTATTCAGCTGCTTGGTGATCTGCTCGATAATGTCGTCGCTGCCACGGGTCACCAGAGTCATACGCGACAGGCTGGAATCTTCGGTAGGCGCCACAGTCAATGATTCGATATTGTAGCCGCGCGCAGAGAACAAGCCTGCCACCCGCGATAACGCGCCGGATTCATTTTCAATCAAGATAGAAATAATATGTCTCATTATGCCAATTCCCTGTCGGTCGATGTCCCTTCCGCGACTCTTAATTTCATATCGTTATGGGCCTTTCCTGCTTCAATCATTGGATAAACGTTTTCAGTCCGATCGGTCAGAATGTCCAAAAATACGGTACGGTCTTTCATCGCAAACGCTTCTTCCAGGGCCGGCCTGACGTCCTCAGGTTTATCGATACGCATGCCAACATGACCATAGGCCTCCGCCAGCTTGACGAAGTCCGGGATGGTATCCATGTACGAATGCGAGTAGCGGCTTTCGTAGGTAAATTCCTGCCATTGACGAACCATGCCCAAATAGCTGTTGTTCAGGTTGATGATTTTTACCGGCGCATTGTATTGTAATGCGGTCGACAATTCCTGAATGCACATCTGGATGCTGCCGTCGCCGGTCACGCAGGCAACTTCCGCGTCAGGAAACGCCAATTTAACGCCGATGGCCGCAGGCAAGCCAAAGCCCATCGTGCCCAAACCGCCCGAATTAATCCAATGCCGCGGTTTATCGAACGGGTAGTACTGGGCCGCCCACATTTGGTGCTGACCAACATCCGAGGTGATGTATGCCTCGCCTTTGGTAACTTGGTACAACTGCTCAATCACATATTGCGGTTTGATCAACGGGCTGTTGCGGTCATATTCCATACATTTGACGGCGCGCCATTGGTCGATCTGGTTCCACCAACTTTCCAACGCCTTTTTGGACGGTTTCTTTTTGCTTTCCCTGATCATTTCCAGCATCTGTTCCAATACCGGTTTGACTTCGCCGACGATAGGAATCGCTACTTTAACGGTTTTTGAGATAGACGCCGGATCAACATCGATATGGATAATCTGGGCATGCGGACAAAACTCGTCCAGCTTGCCGGTAACACGGTCGTCAAAACGCGCACCAATCGCAATAATCACGTCACTGTCATGCATCGCCATGTTGGCTTCATAAGTGCCGTGCATGCCCAGCATGCCGACGAACTGCTTGTCGGTTGCAGGATAAGCGCCCAGGCCCATCAAGGTGTTGGTGACCGGAAAACCCAATAATTGAGCGAATTCGGTCAATTCCTTGCTGGCTTCGCCTAAAACCACGCCGCCGCCGGAATAAATGATCGGCTTTTGCGCAGTCAATAATAAATCCACCGCTTTTTTAATCTGTCCTTTATGGCCGGTAACCGCCGGATTATAAGAACGCATGGTGACTTTTTTAGGGTATTTGTAAGGCACCTTTATTCTGGGATCGGTTATGTCTTTAGGTACATCAACAACAACAGGGCCAGGGCGGCCGGTGGTCGCCACATAAAATGCCTTCTTGATGGTTTCAGCCAGCTTGGTCACATCTTTGACCAGGAAATTATGCTTCACGCAGGGACGGGTAATGCCGACCATGTCGACTTCCTGAAACGCATCGCTGCCGATGACTGGCGATGGCACTTGGCCGGAAATAACCACCATCGGGATGGAATCCATATAAGCAGTGGCAATGCCGGTTATCGCATTGGTAGCGCCAGGGCCTGAAGTAACCAGAACGACGCCAGGTTTACCGGTAGCACGGGCATAGCCGTCTGCCGCATGGGTCGCGCCTTGTTCGTGCCGGACCAGAATGTGTTTGACATCATCCTGCTGGAAAAGGGCATCGTACAAATGCAACACTGCCCCGCCGGGATAGCCAAAAATATATTCTACGCCTTCGTCCTTAAGACTCTGAATTACAATTTGTGCGCCGTTTAGCTCCACGCTAATACCCTCAAAATAGACTTCGAATTAAACTGATTATATGTGCTTTTAAAAATTCTAGACTCAAATACCCGTGTATTTTAAAGAACGTCATATAGAACTGCTTGCTGGTAGCTGCCTTTTTAGGCAGCATAATACAAGCATTTTACTAGGTTTTAGGGCACGTTGTACATGCATCTCTTATCCTTTTTAATTCCTGCCTGGCCAGCAAACCATCAGATATTGTCATTAAAAAGATATTATCTGTGCTGCAAATTGTATATCCGACATTGACTGCGGCGATTGCTTTGGAAGTCGCTACTGCTCGAAAAACTCAACCTCATAACCGGCAAACTTACGGATATTTATGACACCGGTATCCAGCAATAAATACTGCCCCTTAATACCATGCAGCACCCCGGACACTTCGGCGTCCTTATCAAAATTAAAGGACTTGACCTTGACCGGATAGCTGTCCACCGGAAAATGAATATCCACAGCCGGCTCATCGACCAACTCTATCGCTTCCGACCCGAAACGCCGGGCAATTTCCTCCAACTCCGTTTTGCAAACAGCAATTAATTCATCCCGCTTTACAACCAGATCGATAGGCTCAGCCTTACTTTTAAGCATTTGCTGCCAACTGGTTTTGTCGCTGACATGCTTGGCAATAGCGATTTCTATCAATCCGGAGATATAGCGCGACTGCACTTTAAAAATCGGCAGTGCCTGCACCGCGCCTTGATCTATCCAGCGTGTTGGGACTTGCGTTTGCCGGGTGATGCCGACCTTAATACTGCTTGAATTAGCCAGATAAACCACATGCGACTGAAAGCAAAACGCTTCTCCCCACGAGGGTTCACGGCAGGTGCCAGCCTCATAGTGGCAGGTTTCCGGCTTCATAATACACATATCACATTGTGCCAGCGAGACAAAGCAAGGATAGCAATAACCTTGGCTAAAACTCTTTTTAGTTAGCCTGTTGCAGTGCGCGCAAAAGATTTTGCCGGTATATGCCAGCTTAATTGATTTACCGATCAGCGGATTTAAAGCGATCAACTGATCGCCTAGCGGCAGTTCGTACTGAACCGGCTTTAAGCTATCCAGCTCCAGCCGGGCGTGCATTTTTCTTAATTGTCCCTGCATTTAATATTTCCTAATAAATCAGATAACGACGGATCGGTTAATCCTGGGAAAAGTAACTGGCTCATCAACGCCAAAAGCAGGCATTCATATAATGGATAATTGCTTGAACTATAAGAACTATTCCTATTTTGTGATTTTTTACGGATCAATCGCCGTTTTTAGGTTAAAGATAACCGTCCGTATTTTTGACCAGCCAACGCTCGGCTTGGGATTTCAAAAGCTCTTTTTTCCAAAAAGGCGCCCTCGACTTTAGCTCTTCCATGATAAATCGACTCGCATCAAAAGCGTCACCGCGGTGCGACGTCCATACCGCCACCAGCACAATCGGGTCATTCGGCAAAACATCCCCCACCCGATGTACTACCAAAACATCAATAATCGGCCATTGCCGTATGGCTTCGGTAACGATTTTTTCCAACTGCTTTTCAGTCATGCCGGGATAATGTTCCAGGGTCATGCCCTTAACATCATCGCCCTCATTGAAATCGCGCATCGTGCCTATAAAAATACTGGTTGCGCCAAACTTGCCGGCTATATTTTTTGCCGAGTGCTGGTAGGCCTTAATTTCTTGCCAGGGATCGAAAGGTTCCGGGCAAATTTTTATGTCCATAGTCAGCCTCCGGTCACCGGCGGAAAAAAAGCCACTTCATCGCCATCCTTAACCGGATTGCTTAAGCCGACATACTCCATATTCACCGCCGCCAATATATTATCCGGCAGAGCTTTGTTCGGATTAGCGCTATGCCATACATCGCCGACTGTAGCCAATCCTGAAGACTCCAGATTGTCTTCCGATCGGCCGATACTTTCTTTCAAGCTGGCAAAATAACGCACCTTAATTGACATGATCAGTCACTCAGTCACAAAAAATAGTATTGGCACAAAGTGCATTTTATGGGCGATCTGTCGACCGCCTTTTTAGTTTTCTTAACCGGCAGTTGTTATAATAAAAAACATGTCTACCCTTTCATTGCTAATTTTACAGAAAAATGACTGCATTAACCCACTTTAATCAATCCGGTGAAGCTCATATGGTTGACGTCGGCGATAAGGCGGTCACCCAGCGTACTGCCGTCACTGAAGGCTATATTGAAATGCAGCCGGAAACGCTCAAGCTGATCATGGATGGCGGGCATCAGAAAGGCGATGTGCTGGCTGTCGCAAGAATAGCCGGGATCATGGCCAGCAAAAAAACAGCGGACCTAATTCCGCTCTGCCATCCGCTGCCTCTAACTCATGTAGAGATCAAACTAAGCCCAGAAATCGACAGCAGCCGGATACGTTGCCAAACTACTGCAAAAACAAACGGACAAACCGGCGTAGAAATGGAAGCGCTAAATGCCACGCAAATTGCTTTGCTCACTATTTATGATATGTGCAAAGCCGTAGACCGGGGAATGGTTATCCAGTCAGTCCAGCTACTGGAGAAGGATGGCGGCAAGTCAGGACACTGGCAGAAAGCTACCGGATAACTCAACTGCGACATCAGGAAATTAGGAATACAATAATATTCAAGCAGTTTCCCTGCCATGCTGGCAAACAATCAGGTAATACGGTTGTTTATTGGATTTATTACACTAAACTTAAATTTTCAACAATGTGCCGACTGCTTGGCGCCACTCAGAATAACAGCAGAGATAACTATGCCGATTATATTAAAAGAACTTGCCGATTTTTGCGGTGCGCGGATTGAAGGAGGCGATCTATCAGCAATCATCCATTCAGCAGCAGATATTACCTCCGCACACCAGGGTCAAGTGACGCAGTTGACCAACAGCCGCTATACTCAGCACATCAAGAATTCAACGGCTTCGGCCTGCTTCATTGCGGAAGGCTTTAGTGTTGAGAATGTACCTGAAAACATGGCGCTGTTGATATGCGCCGATCCTGAGCTGAGCTTTATTAAAGCAGTCGAATTATTGCATCCCTCCAGGACTTATGCACAGCAAATTGCGCCGCAGGCAGTGCTTGAAGCTAATGTAGCGTTAGGCAACGAACTGTATATCGGGCCCTATGCCGTCATTGGAGAAAACTCAATCATAGGCGATGGCAGCCAAATACATGCAGGCGCTTATCTTGGTAAAAATGTCAAAATAGGCAAAAACTGCCGCATTTATCCTTATGCTGTTATCTATGATGATGTGGTCATAGGGAGCAACGTCATTATTCATTCAGGGGCGATCATTGGTGCCGATGGTTTTGGTTATAAATTTAGAAATAACCAGCACGTCAAAGTTCCTCAGGTTGGTAATGTGGTCATAGAAGACAATGTCGAGATTGGAGCTAACACCTGCATAGACAGAGGCGCATTGGGAAGTACCTTAATAGGTGCGGGCAGTAAAATCGATAATTTGGTGCAGATTGGGCACAATAACAAGGTCGGCAAAAACGTAATCATGTGTGGCTTAACGGGCGTGTCCGGCTCTTGCAACATTGAAGATTATGCGATTTTGGCGGGAAGTTCAGGTATTGCCGATCATGTTACGATTGGTAGCGGCGCAGTAGTCATGGCACGATCCGGCGTAGCCGGCGATGTCAAGGCAGGCGCACAGGTCTTCGGCAGTCCGGCAAAAGATAAAAAGACGGCTTATAAAGAGCAGATAGCAATCAGCAAATTGCCTGAGCTGCTAAAAAGAGTAAAAATGTTGGAAGAAAAACTTCAAATACTGGAAAAAGATACATAGCTATAGCTAATGCTAATGGCCAGACAAACATTTTGACTGCTACATGCGCTATATAGATAAAGGACAAGCCAGTACAGGCTGCATGTGTGGTTCTAATGGCAAGAGAATTTCAGCGCTGTGGCAACTGTTTTAGCGCATCTGCCCGGGGCAGATGTTAAAAATCAGAGGGTATTGAAATAAAAGATATAAAAATAAAAAAGCACCTCCCGTCAATACGAGAGGTGCTTTTTCTTTACTGCGTTTCCAACGTTAATTACTCGCTTTTGTTGCTAGTTTTTCTTTTCTCTATATTTGAGAAAGTTTCACTTTGAAGTTGTTCTACAGCACCACTTTTTAAATGCTTTGTTTCGTCCTGTTTTAACAGTACAACTAAAACAATAACAGCAGCAATAGCAACGCCAGCGTACAACCATGTGTTGTCTTTTTCTTGTTCTTCAGCCATTTTAAAATCCTCGTATAGTTTATATTATTTTATTAGTTCCCTTTCCTCAAAGGGGCAACTCAGTAAATTGCTTTATTGAGTTACTTGTCGAATTAACTATTAAACGACAGGTTACTTTTTATCACGAGATGCGACGTTATGTCAAAGCTATAAATAAAAAAATACCAATCACGTTAGGATTAGTGATGCAACGAGGGTGATTAACAATGATGAAACCGCAAAAGATAAAACAACAAGCCATTGAAAATGAATAAAAAATATCTAACTCTCGCAGCAAGTCACAGACCAAGAAAAAGGTATCGAAGACAATAAGCATTGTTGATTAAGGCATGGTGAACTGACATTAGGCTAGCGCAATTAGAGGAAATTGCGCTTAAAATTTCCAGGCCAAGATAGCGGAATACCACAAGCAAAGACTGGGCCTAGAACACAAAACTACCGATGTTTTCAGCAAAAAACTTGGAGCCGTATTCTTCTTATAGCAGACGTTATAGCAGACGCTAATGCCAGCCAGTTAGAAGGCAGCGTTATCAACCTAACATTGATATAAACAGAGCGATTTGAAGAAGTTTTGAGTTGAATCCAAGAGAAAAATAAAACGCCTTTAAACTACTATTCTCTCACCGGTTTCTTATCCAGCTTCCTTTGCAACGTGCGCCTGTGCATGTTTAACGCCCTGGCAGCAGCCGAAATATTGCCGTCGTGCTGCATCAGGACTTTTTGCAGATGCTCCCATTCCAGGCGCTTTACAGATAACGGGTTCTCGCTAATCGAAACCGATGAGTCGCCTTCATTTTTATGTAAAGCATTTACAATTTCATCGGCATTGGCCGGCTTGGTTAAATAATGCGTAGCACCCAATTTTATTGCCTCGACCGCCGTAGCAATACTGGCGAAGCCGGTTAACATGACGCAAGTGGTATTATCATCCAAAGAGATCAGTTTTTTTACCAACTCCAGCCCCGACTCAGGCCCGATACGCAGATCAATCACCGCATATTCGGGTAAATAGCGTTCGGCAAATGCTATGCCGGTTTTGACATCGTTAGCGACCAATACCTCATAATTTCTTTTCTCCAAAGCGCTCTTTAGGACCTTAGAAAAAGTCTCATCATCATCCACCAGCAACAGCCGTGGTTTATCCGTTTCCTGAGTTGTCATTTTCGTTCTCTGCATTTAAAAGTGGAAGAGTAATTTCCACGCAGGCTCCGCCCGATTCGCTATTGTAAAGATTGATTTTACCTCCTAAACGATTAATCGTGGAATAGGCTAAAAATAACCCTACACCCAAGCCACGCTTTTTGCTGATCACGGGTTGCTTGCCGGCAAAATCAATGAGTTCCGGCGGCAGGCCGGGGCCAAAGTCCCTAATTTTAATAACGGCATAATTTAAATCCCAGGTCGCATGGAATTCGATGCCCTTTTCCGGCGGAGACGCTTCAGCGGCATTATTCAGGATATTTATAATTGAATGAGTCAGCGTGAGTTCGGCGATAATTTTTGCCTGTGTTGCGACTTCAGGATTGATAAAAAAGCATAACTTTGCCAAAGGCTTATGAGTGCGCCATTGGTTGATTACTTCGTCAATATAATCGGTCAGCAGCATAACACTACCGGATTCAGCGCGCATTTCTCCGGCAGACGCTGACATCACTGATAGCGCTGTTTTGCAGCGGTCGATCTGTTGCTGCATAATCAGTAATTTCTCATGCAGATCAGGGAATCGATGACTTGGATACTCCTGTTCAAGCTCATGACTCACAATAGCAATTGTGCCCAATGGCGTTCCCATATCGTGAGCAGCACTGGCCGCCAAGGTACCCAACGCGACAACACGCTCATCCCTTAACGCATTTTCCCGCGCTTCAGCCAGATTCCGTTCTTGCGTTTTTAGCGTTTTAGCCAACTCAACCACAAAGAATGCGACTAAACCTGCACTGAATACAAAACCGAACCACATGCCAAAAATATGCAGATTAAAATAATGGCTGTCACTCATAGCATGAACTTGCCGTAACAGTTCATAATTTTTTACGTCGGAGTACTGCATGTCCGAGCGGGGCATATGGGGCTCTATCGACGGCAGAGGAATATTGTAGGCCATTAGCGCCGTATACATAGATGTAGTCAGAATCACCATATACCAAGCATAAGATTGGTGAAGCATGATAGCTGTAATAATAAGCGGTAATAAAAATACCCAAGTAATAGGGTTTGATGCACCTCCGGTCAGGTACAGCAATGCAGCAATACCAAAAACATCAATAACTAACTGAGAAAAAATCTCCAGCTCCGTAACAGGATCTGCTGTCTTTAGGCGCATTGAGGTATAAATATTAACCACGCCTATAGACAATACTACCAACCAGAGCTGCTGCTCCGGCAAACGAATATTAAGACCGTATACTGATAAAACGATGAGTATAACTTCACTGAGTATCATCAAATTTCTAAGGATAAACAGCCACTTCAGGTTTTGTCGAGCAGAGAATTCTGACTTAGGCGCGGCGTATGAGAGCATTTTTATAAAGACAGTGTGAGAATTAGAAATAACCTAAATAAGAAATTAGGCTATTTAAATATATTATCGGGATATTAATTAAAAATTAAACAAGAATTAAGCTGCGACAATATGTCACATTTTGTGTTGTATTATTTATTGATATTATAAGCCTAACTTTTAAAGCTCTTGTAGAGCATCATAGCTGAAAAGTTGCGTCATATTCTTCCTAAATAATTCCAAGGCGGTTCTTATAAATCGCCTTTTTTTTGTCTTTTATAATCAAAGATTAATCAAGAACAACGCCTACCCCTCCTAAGCCGCAATAACCCATAGGATTCTTAGCCAGATATTGCTGATGAATATCCTCGGCATAATAAAATTCTTTTGCCGGCATGATTTCGGTAGTTATTTGTCCGAAGCCTGATTGAGTGAGTTGCTGCTGGTAATGTTGTTTTGATTCAATCGCCTCATCCAGCTGTTGCTGGGTATAAATATAAATTCCCGACCTGTATTGCGTGCCGATGTCATTTCCTTGCCTCATGCCCTGCGTGGAATCATGGGATTCCCAGAAAATCCGTAGTAAGTCACGGTACGAAACAATAATCGGATCATAAATAACTTTAACGGCCTCAGCATGACCCGTTAAACCTGTGCATACTTCTTCATACGTCGGGTTAGGTGTATAGCCGCCGGTATAACCGGCCGCGGTGCTAAATACGCCCGGACATTGCCAGAATTTTCGCTCCGCTCCCCAAAAGCAGCCCATTCCGAACAAAGCCTGCTCCATATTCTCCGGAAACGGTGGAATTATCGGATTACCTGTTACAAAATGTCTATTGGTAACAGGCATCGGCGTGTTTCGGCCTGGCAAAGCTTCTTTAGGATCAGGTAAGGTAAGTTTTTTTGATGAAAAAATCATAGCCTGTGGTATTTTTATGACACTGTTAGATCAAGAATTATTATGATCCTGATGTCCAAAAATGCACGACTTTTTTAACTGGAGAGACATGATAGAGCAAGATACATTACGCCGTTTTTTATTTGAAGAGCTGGGCGTTCGCGGAGAATGGGTCAAATTAACAAACAGCTGGCAAGCGGCAAAACTTCATCAGCACGGCTCTGAAAATATGCAACAGCTGTTGGGACAAGCGCTGGCGGCCGTAGTCATGCTGTCCGCGACAGTCAAGTTTAAAGGCTCGATGATCCTTCAGGCCCAAGGCGATGGCGACATTAAGACATTGGTTGCTCAGTCAACGGATCAGCGGAAAATACGAGGACTGGTCAGAGGCAAGGAAAATGTAACTGCCGGCCCGATGGAAGCCATGTTCGGCCAGGGGCGATTGGTATTGACCATTGAAATGGAAAACGGTGCTCCTTATCAGGGCATTGTTCCACTCCAAGGCAGTAACCTGGCCGCCGTCCTGCAAACTTATTTCGAACAATCCGAGCAACTTAGGACCCGTTTATGGCTATTTGCCAATGCAACCCATGCCGTGGGGCTATTATTACAGGAACTACCGGCACAGGAAAACTACAAAGCTGATTGGGAGCATATCGAGGTACTGGCCAATACGGTGACCAAGCAGGAATTGTTCGATCTGGATTGTGAGCAACTGTTATATAGATTATTCAATCAGGAAAAAGTCAGACTGTTTAACCCAGAACCGGTTGAATTTAGCTGCTCCTGTTCACGATCAAACATTGAAAAAACATTACTTGCTATGGGGCGGACTGACTTGGAAGAAATTCTAGCAGAACGGGGGATTATTGAAGTAACTTGCGAATTCTGCAGCGAACGATACCACTTTGATAAAGTTGATGTGGAGAATATCCTGTCTCAGCCCAACACTGCTCCAGAATCCACAACAAGGCATTAGTCAACAATTGTATGAAAACCGGAATAATTAAACGAAGTCTTCGCGTTGTTTTCTTGCTGGTCCTGACAGGTTCATTATCCGGCTGCATATACTGGATCCGGGCATACCAAGTTTACCTGCAAATGGACGAATTCGATCGCCACTTTTCTGTAGAGTCCGGAGATGAATTTACCCTGCACTTCAAAGACCCCATTCTTTACAGTAAAGACTTTGTTTCCTTATCCAAGCTTTATGCCAGCCAGGACGATCCTACGTCGGAAGGCCGACGCTGGCGATACTGGTTCCGTAAGGTTGACGGCAATAATGTGCTGATCAAGCCCGAAGTAAAATTTTATTCAGATTTAAATTTTAATAGGGAAAATCGCCTGATCGCCTGGTCATTTTCTCCGCTTTTTCTGGCAATTGCCCCGCCCAAATTTCTTGAGGCTTCTTTACGATCTATAAGCGGCGCCGAGATCGATAAAGAAAAAAGACAGCTCAGAGCCAACTCGGCATTGCTGGATAAAATCTCCGACGACTTGCCCCAAAAACCGGCCGTTCTAGCGCAATTGGGTGAGCCTTTTGAAATCAAGGATGAAGGGGAGTACGAGGTGTATACCTACCGTTTTCTGCTGGAAACCCCTCGTATAGAAGAAGGTTATGAGGATCGCGCCTTAAACGAGGTTAAAATCAGCTTTGATAAGAAAACGCAAGAGCTGGTGAGAATGGCCGGGCGCTTTGCAGGACTTAAGGTTTCAATTAATTATCGAAAGTTTCTGAACGTACCACAAGATGATCTCGTACAAAATAAACCGGAACAATAACGCCTCTTCTTTTATCATCAAGATGTAAGCTTTAACTGACACCTACCCTTTAATCGCATCGTCATTTACCACCCCTCACTCTTGATCTTTATTGAGGCAATAAAAAAGGCTTGGACATTTAATGTCCAAGCCTTTTCTTATGTCGGACAAGACGGTCAAACCGTCCTGCAAACTATAACTTATAGCTTATCGGCATGTTTATCCAGGTATTCTGCAACACCGGCAGGGTTTGCGTTCATGCCTGACTGGCCTTGACGCCATCCGGCTGGGCATACTTCGCCATGCTCTTCGTGGAATTGCAAGGCATCAATCATACGCAACAATTCATCCATATCGCGACCTAAAGGCAGATCGTTAACAACTTGATGACGGACTTTACCTTCGCGATCAATCAGGAAAGTACCACGATAAGCCACAGCAGGCGCATTTGCTTCAACATCATAATCTTTGCAGATTGAGTGCGAAATGTCCGCCGCCATTGTATAACGAACAGGACCAATTCCACCTTTATTGACGGGTGTATTACGCCAAGCGTTATGAGTGAAATGAGAGTCTATAGATACGGTAATTACTTCAACATTACGGCTTTTGAATGCATCCATACGGTGATCTAAAGCGATCAACTCACTTGGGCAAACAAACGTAAAATCTAACGGGTAGAAAAACACTACTGCATATTTGCCGTTAGTGGCCTCAGAAAAACTAAACGAATCAACTATTTGACCATCACCTAAAACAGCAGGAACTGTAAAATCAGGTGCTTGTTTACCGACTAATACGCTCATTGATTATCTCCAAATAAATAATGAAAAAACAAAAGACTGCTAATTTTAATGTTAGCCACTGATGCAGTGGATTGTTGAAATTGTACACTAGGTTAGTAGGAAATAGCGAAATTGTTGTTATTTTTAGCTTGCTTTAATTTTAATTTTAGCCATAATTTGTCATCTATAGCTTACAATAGCGTCAGGGGATTACTCTACTCGGGCTCTCATAAAGCCTGTCGCCCTAGCTTGGCTGTTAAATCCATTTAGTTCACTTGTTTGATGGAATTCTATCATGGCAAAAAATAAACATATTACCGAACCCGATGTGTTTGGTTTTCAGGTACGCATCGTAAGACGCGGCAAAGAGAGCAGTCGTTATTTCTCTCATAAATTGTGGGGCAATAAAGGTAAATCCTTAAAAGCCGCAATTACTTGGCGAGATCAGATGCTAACCGTTTTAAAAGGCAGCAAGACACGCTTCCTTAAGCCGCCCAAAAATAAAACCACCACCGGCGTCACGGGCGTATCCAGAACGATCAAGTACGATCATCGTAAAGATAAAAGCTATCTTTGCTATACCGTATTCTGGGTCAGTAACGGCAAATCAAGAAATAAAACCTTTCAGGTTGGCAATGTCGATAAAGTAACGGCAGATGATGAATTGCACGCATTCCGTACTGCCAAGCTGTTTAGAAGTTGTTACGAATTTTCAATTGATAATGATCTTGAATTTTATGACAGCAAATTTACCGGCTGGAAGAAAGCGCGCTTGTATGAAGACGAAAATTTGAATGCAGTAGCGATATAAACGAAGACTTCGCGTTAGAGGTCGGCAGCGGACTTTTCGTGAAAGTAAACCCTGAACAGTCCACAGTAAGAAATTGACTTGATTAGAAAAAAGCCGTTAATTGGCTCACTAGAGCTCGATACGAATACCCAGCTCAATGACGCGCTCAACGGGAATTTTGAAAAACTCAATCGCGCTTGAGGCATTGTGAAATAAAAATCTGAATATGGGTCTGCGCCATTTAGGCATGGGACTTTTTTTCCTAAAAGAGACCCTTTCACTACCGATAAAAAACGATGTCTGATTGAAATCGATGTTTAAGCCTTCCTGAGCACAAAGCTCTAAAGCATGTCTAACATCAGGATTTTGCTTAAAACCATAATAAAGTTTAACGCGGTAAAAATTGTTGTCCTTGCCGAATGCGCGAATTTTGATTCGATGAGCCACATCAACGTATGGCTCATCTTTAGTGACGATGGTTAACACCATGATTTGCTCATGCAATACATGGTTATGTTCAAAATTGTGTAAAAATACCTGCGGCACACCATGCAGGCTTTTAGCCAGATAAATAGCCGAACCTTTAACAGTTGCTGCTTGGCGGTTTATTATCTTATCTTCTAAATCCTCAAACAGTACGCGCCTCTCGTCCATATATTCCGCCAGCAAGGCACGACCTTGAATCCATGTGGTCATCATCAAGAACAGCACAATCCCGATAATCAAGGGCAGCCAGCCTCCGGTCGGTATTTTTAAACTGTTGGAAGAAAGAAACAGAAAATCTACGGTTAGAAAAATTGTCAAAAAAGGAATACTGGCCGATTTTTTCCATTGCCAGATCCCTTTGATGACAATAAACGCCAAAAGGGTATCGACAATCATGGTACCGGTCACGGCAATTCCATAAGCGGAAGCCAGTGCCGAGGAAGACTCAAAACTTAATACCACGACAAACACCGAAACCATCAATAACCAATTGATGGCAGGAACGTACACCTGCCCCATTTCCCGGCCCGAGGTATGCAAAATATTCATGCGTGGACAGTAACCAAGCTGTATGGCTTGTCTTGTGACCGAGAATGCGCCGGATATCACCGCTTGGGAGGCAATAACTGATGCCAGGGTTGCTAAGATTAATAGCGGATACATCGCCCAAGTCGGCGCCATTAAATAGAACGGATTTTTTACCGCCTCAGGATTCTCAAGCAGTAACGCTCCCTGTCCGAAATAGTTGAGCAATAAGGCGGGAAAAACAAAGCTGAACCAGGCATAACGGATGGGTTTTAAACCGAAATGCCCCATATCCGCATAGAGCGCCTCGGCACCGGTTATGACCAGAACCACCGCCCCCATAATTAAAAAACCATGCCAGCCTATCTCATACAATAAATGAATTGCGTAATAAGGGTTAACTGCGGCCAGCACAGCAGGCGCATGGGCAATATTGTTTATGCCAAGAATGCCCAAAATGCCAAACCAAAGACACATGATAGGCGAGAACATTTTTCCTACCGCCCCTGTACCTCTCGCCTGCACAATAAAAAGAGCGCTAAGTACTGTAATAGCAATCGGCAATACATAATGGCTTAACTTGGGTGCAATTATTTGCAAACCCTCGACTGCGCTTAATACCGATATCGCCGGAGTAATAATGCTGTCGCCGTAGAACAAAGCAGCGCCAAGCAAGCCAATGGTAATGATAAAGCGTGCTTTTTTGGGATTATCTTTAGCACTTTGCAATGCTAAAGCCATTAACGCCATGATGCCGCCCTCACCTTTATTATTTGCGCGCATAATAAAGATTGCGTATTTGGTTGTTACCACCAGAGTCAATGCCCAAAAAATCAGCGACAGCACGCCTAGCACATGAAGCTTATCTATCGGCAAATGGCTGCCAAAGACTTCCTTAACCGCGTATAAAGGACTGGTGCCAATATCGCCGAACACCACACCGATTGCGCTAAGCGCTAAAACAGTTGTTTGTTGTTTGGAATGGCTCGGTGAGTTCAACGACATAGTAAATATTGAATTAGGTTAAGAAATCAGCAAGGAATCAACTGGCATTATATCCAGTGAATACCTCGAATTGCAGATACCGGGCCAAGAACCGAGGAAGTTGACCAATACTGCCGGCAGAAAGCCTAAATGCGTGGCAAAATTATAGCTTTTATTGCGTTCAGCATCCATTGATCATCGCCAAGCCGAATGAACACGCTCAACACGATGAGCCCAACTGGCGAAAAGAATGAATAGCGATGGCATAGGGCTCCAGTTAAAAAGTTGGTATTCTTGATAAGGCCTAGTCGATGGGCAAGCGCCCCTGTGCGATACGGCTAAATTTCTCAGCCCAGGTACAGCTAATTTATGAACGGAGAGTGCATACAAAACATTAACAAGCCATGAAGAATACGGTTTTTCTGGTTTCTTCATGGCTTTATGTGAGGGAGACTGCGCTATTGCTTTTCAGTCACGAACGCTATTTTAGTAAGCCCGGCATGCTGTACGGTTGCCATGACTTCGGCGACTTTTGAATAAACGACATTTTGATCGGCATATAAATGCAAGCCAATTTCAGGGTTTTTTACGAGCTCAACCTTCAACGCTGCTTCCAATGCGGACAGGTCGGCCATGGGCAGCTTGTTCAGCGATATGACACCTTGGACATCAACGCCCAATTGCAACGGTTGCTCTTTAGTATCCGCTGTAGTCTCGGCGGTTTTTGGCAGAGTCACATGCACCGATTGTGTCAGCAGCGGCGCGGTCACCAGTAAAATAATCACCAGCACCAGCATTACGTCGACCAGCGGCGTGACGTTAATTTCGCTCAGCGCGCCTTCGTCTTCCGATTGAGGTTTAAAAGCCATGTTTACTCCTTAATGTTAGCGCTCGCGCTTGGAGCGACATGCAGAAAACTGGTAACAAAATTTTCCAGGCCGGCACGTTGTTGTTTGGCTTGGCGCAGGAAAAAGTTATAGGCCAACACCGCAGGAACCGCGACCGCAATACCGATGGCGGTCGCGACCAATGCGTCGCCGATCGGGCCGGCGACTACATCCA
This sequence comes from Methylobacter sp., assembly GCA_036560465.1. Lineage (GTDB taxonomy): Bacteria > Pseudomonadota > Gammaproteobacteria > Methylococcales > Methylomonadaceae > Methylobacter_A. Next base: position 53,551 of record DATBRD010000016.1, on the reverse strand, counting down.
GGCTGGTTGAACCGCTGGCGGTGATCTCATGCATCGCATGCATAATGCCCAGCACTGTACCGAACAAACCGACGAACGGCGCCGTGCTGCCGATGCTGGCCAGCATGGTTAGGCCGCCTTCCATGCAGTGTTGCTCTTTCTGCATCTGCACCAGCAGCGAATGCTCCAGCAATTCATCCGGAACGCCGCGATACTTAAGGCTCTTACCGGTGGACTGCTGGCTTTCGGCCATCCATGAAAACCCTTGTTGTGCAATTCGCGCTTGAGGGCCTCTGGCTATCTCAGCGGGTAAGGTTTTTGCCTGCTCTAAAGTGGCTGCATCCCAAAATGCCTGGCTAAAGCGCCGGTTATAATGACTATTCTTGGTGAATTGCCAGATTTTGAAAAAAATCACCGTCCATGTCGCCACAGAAAAAGCCAGTAGAGTGTACAAAGTACCGTCGATAATAACGGCGGGTGAAATATGATGGGGCATTCCCCTCTCCTTATCTTAATAATTAAAAATGAAATTCATGGCTGCAATCATCAAACTGACCGTTTTTAATTTCACGGCACAGGCTTACATTTGACTTAGCAGAACCAATGCAAGCCGGTTAAGCGCAAACCGACTATTGTGTTAATTTAAATTGCAGCGTCTGAACAGCACGCTGTTCAACCGCTACACCGTCGACTGTCTTTTCTTTAAAAGTCCATTGATTAATCGCTTTCAACGCTGCATCGTCAAAGATTTCCGGGGGCTCCGCCTCAACAACTACCGCATTTTCAACTTCACCGCTGGTGGTAATAGTAAACTCGATTTTAACCCAGCCCTCGATATGGCGGCTAGCAGCCCTTGCCGGATACTTGGGAGGAACTCGCTCTAATGGAACGACGCCGGTGCTGATTCTCGGCTCGCTCTTTACTGCTGCCGGAGCAGGAGCAGGTCGACTGATAGGTTGCGGCGCTGAAACCGAAGGTGCCGGCGCCGGGTTAGAAGGCGCGGTTTTTTCTTCAACAATAGTCTGAGGTTTCGGTAGCTCCGCTTGCTTGGGAATAACCGGCGCTTTTTTCTTGACCGGCTGCTTGACCGGTTGTTTTTTCGGCGGTTCAGGTTTTGGCGGTACTGGTTTTGGTGGTGCCGGCGGCGTAACTTCGGCTTTTTGAGTCGGCGCAGAAACTAGCGAGACCTCCATAATCATCAGTGATGGGGTTTTAGGTTGCTCGTCTTCTTTTAGCAGCCAGACAACCGCTCCTATGTGCAACAGCAGCACTAGAGTCAACAGCAACCCTCCCATAAAGCGCGGGTTTTCTTCTCCGGTTAAGGCTGTAAATAACGATCGCTTTTTCTGCATTAACGCACTTGCCTCATCACCCGAAGACTTTAAATTCCGGCCAGCCAAACCGCCTTCATGACTGTTAAATAAAAACATAGGAATATTACCTTTTAAACATCGATGGTGTGTCTGTTATGTTCAGATTCCGGGCAACGCCGTATTTTTCTTAGCACGGTCACGATAATAATTACAGAACTTCAAAAGTTCTAAATGGATTGAGGTTGTTTCAGCAATTTCATCCTTGCAAACTGCCAAAACATCGGCATGAACGACACAAAAACAATGCCTAACACAATCTTTTCGAAATTGTGTTTGACCCATTCGTTTGAGCCGAGAAAATACCCCGCTAAGGTTATACTGGTAACCCATAATGTCGCGCCGATTATGCAAAAAGTAATATATCTTGAATATTTCATGCTGCCTGCGCCGGCCACGAAAGGAGCAATGGTGCGGATGATAGGAACAAAGCGCGCCATGATAACCGCTTTTCCGCCGTGTTTTTCGTAGAATTCTTCGGTTTGGGTAATGTATTCCCGTTTAAAAAACAAAATCTTTTCCCGCGATTTAACGAACCTGCTGAAATGCTTACCGACGTAGTGGTTGACATTGTCGCCCAGCAAAGCCGCGCCTATCAGCAACGGAATGATGATTTGAATATCCAGTTTTCCGGTCGATGATGCCAGCAAACCTACAGCAAACAGCAAAGAATCGCCCGGAAGCAGCGGCATAACGATTAAGCCGGTTTCGACAAAAATTATCGCAACCAAAATCGCATAAGTGAGCATCTCATAATGCGCCAGAAAATCTTGCAGCGTCGTCAGCGGGTCTTTCAGCAAGTGCAATAAAAAGTAAACAATTTCCATAAGGTAAATTCTGTATCGTAAAAGTGGACAAGCATAAAGTACGCTTCATGCCTAGTCGACTATTTATTATTTATTGGCTAGGAATTTCAGCCAACGCCGTCAACCGCTATAAACACTGATGTCCGCGCCCATGAACGATAACTACTAATTGCTCGTATGGGGGTTTCGCTCTTGCTCTATCTCCTGCATTTCTCACAAGGATGCGGGAAATGCAGATATTGCAGGAGCAAAAACCCGTCCATGCAGTCGTGCCCATCCTATGTAACTATTTATCATCAATCGATATTAAACTGTAATCCTGCTGCTGCGTCTTCCAGGAAAGATAGGTCTTCTGCCCGTCGCTGACCAGAAATGGCTGATCGCCGGATTTGGCGGTTTGCGCGACCACTTCCGGCTTCGACCAGGTTTTGCCGTCGTCGGCGGATTTCATTAGCTTGATGACATTGTTGGTGCCGTCGAATTCCTGCCAAACTACATTGACCCGCGGCTCTAAAGCCAGTACATGGGGATGGCCTGAGCCCGCCTTACCGAAATTTACCGGCGTTGAAAAATGCCTCCCTGAGTCGGTCGAATAGGCATAAAACAGACCCTGATTGGCGGGAGAACCGCTAAACCATACCGCATGGTAAATGCCGGAACCGGAAATCGACAGACCGGGGCCATGATGCGGGCAGGCATCGATTTTCCAGTTATCCCGGCCTAAGCGATGCGTATCGCCCGGCGTGTTCCAGTCGCTGAATTTAACCAGCGCGTGGTCGCGTATGCCGCCGTCGAAGACATGCCGCCAGGTGATGACCGGCGTATTGTCGGGCGCGATTGCGGTATCCAGACGGCAGCACTGGCAGGTATGAGTGGCGATTCTTTTGTTCGGATAAAAATGTGCTCCACCATCATCGGACCAGCTGTAATACAGCGAAGAGCCATCAAATTGCTTGCCTGCTTTTTTGGCCTCTTCAAAATCGCGGGCATCCAGCCAGGCGATAAAGATTTCGCCATTTTTGCCGATCGCCATGCTGTCAAAGCGATGGCTGATGATATCCCGATTATCATTGACGGTAACGGGCTCGGAAAAATGCTCTCCGCCGTCAGCTGATCGACTAAAGCGAATGTGACCGCTGTGACGGCCTTCCAGCTTCTGCGTCCAGGTTAAATAAATGTTGCCCTTTGCATCCAGCTTTATTTTCGGACGGTATTCGCCTTTGGCTTCGATTTTCTCTGCAACAGAGTTGACCGTCACTGGCGCGGTGAAGCTTAGCCCCTTATCGTCGGATGATTGCACGTATACATGATCATTATTCGCCCAAGTAATCCATAGCACGCCTTTGCTGTCAAAAGCGGCACTAACTGTTTCAGCGCATTGGTTCGAGGGCTGCGCACTGGCATCAGCGCAAGCGCCTTTTGCCTCATTAGCGTGATGATGCGCGTGCTGTTGACTTGTATCGTCTGCGGCTTTTACAGCCGGGTCATTCGCACAGCCCGCGACTACCAGCGTTGCAAAAAATAGAAATGGGGTTAGGGATTTCATGGGTTACACCAAATTAAAAGATCAATCCGGATTATAAAGAAAAATGGCGGCAATATCTTTCCAGCCTTTATGCAGCAAAGCCGGGCTTGTACCAAGTCCGGCTTTTGTTTTTCTTAAAGTTATCAATAATTATACTTCAACTCGGCAAAGTAAGTGCGCGATGGGAACGGGTGAAATAACCAGACTTGCTGATCATTGACGTTATCGATACCCGCCGAAGCGCTGACTTGCTTGGTGATTTGATATCTGGTGCGCAAATCGACGATGAAGTATGCGTCGCCGCCTCCTCCGTAAGTCTGCGGATTGATGTCGCTATTATTCAGCTGGCTAAATTGCGCGCTGCTATAGCGGCCGCTGACCGAAGTGGTCAACTTGTCAGTCGGGCGATAAGCAATGGTTGCGCTGGCGCGCCACTCAGGAACCCTGGGTTGGCGTTTGCCGGTTGAGGGTTGATTGGCGTTGGGATTGGTAGCAGTAGCACCTGCTCTAGCAGCAGCCACATCTGCAGCACCGTTGTCGGTAATTCTGGAATCAGTCCAGGTGGCGTTACCGTAGAGGTCAAGCCCTCGTATGCCGACATCACTCGCTTCGCCTGCAAATTCAACGCCGTAAGTTTGAATTTCGTCAACATTTGAAGGCGTACTTGCAATAGCTCCAGTAGATAAAACGGTTTGCTGCGTAAAAATGGCATCCTTTATCCGTTCCTGGAACAAACTCAGACGCAATTTGCCTTGATCCAGGAAATATTCGCTGGAAAGTTCAGAAGACAGCGCTTCTTCGGGTTTTAGGTTGGGATTTCCATTAATAACGGTTTGTATTCCACCTATAGCAGTCGTAGTTGTTTGAAACAACTCGGTCACGGTAGCAAAGCGATAAGCCTGGCCTACAGCTAAACCTGTCTGCACACGATCCATAGGCTTCCAGGTCAACTTGGCCTTGGGCGAAAACCGTAGGTCATTACGATCGGATTGATTAACCGTCTGGAGTGCGTTACCTACAGTAGCCTTATTATTGCCATCGAACGCGTGCCAGTTTTCCAGGCGGCCGCCGAGCGTCAGATTCCATTTTTTATCAAAATCCCAGGCGTCCTGTAACCAGTAGCCTTCAGTCTGGGTTTTGCCTTGTGAATCAGAGAAAATACTGCCGCCGTTGCTGGTTTGCCAGTTGATCGCGTTATAAACCGGGTTATCCAAGTTATATAAGTCATGGTGAAAACCAAAGCTGACCTCGTGCCTGCCCAGCAAATCAACGCCGGGACGCCATATCCCCTTGGCATCGGCGGTATGCCAGCCGGTTCCGGTCAAGCTGGTGGTTCTGCCGGCACCGTTGCCAGCGGCTTGCGCAGGCGTTTGTGTCGACGTGCGGCTAAGGTCCGTGCCGTACTCGACCACGCTGCCGGACAAATCCCAATCAAATACGCCGCCGGTAGTGGATTTAAGGTTCATGCCATGCGACCAATGCATTTGTTCGGCTCTGGTTTCTGCGAAAAGCGGAGCTACGCCGCCAGTGCCACCTAGGTTATACAGCTTTCCGCCAATATTAACGTTGCCGCTATTGACTACATTACCGGCACTATCACGTAAAAAACTGTTGAATCCTGCATTAGCATCATTCTGCCATAATCCCAGTGTATACGCCGCATGTATGGTCGGGGTGAAATCATAGCCCACTTTCCATTTGAAGTTGTCTTGCACCGTATGATTAATTGCGGACTCGCCCAACACTTGAGCATTAACCCCGTATGGATTTGAATTGGCAATAGCTCCCGTAACTCGCGTACCAGCTCCTGAGTTAGCTGCTGGCACAAGAGGATTCACAAAAGCGATAGGTTGGCTATGACTGTCCAGATGGCTAACGTCAAAACGGAATGACAGGTCTTTGTAACGATCGCCAACATTAAATGAATATTCCTGACTGTCGAAGGTCTTCTTCTTGCCGTAGAAACTATAATCCTGCCAAGTCGTTCTTATATCGCCGCCAGCCTGAAATTTCTCGGGCATACGAGTTGTAATATCGATCACGCCACCGATCGAATTGCCTGAATGCGCAGCCGAAAACGGCCCGTACATCACATCAACCCGCTCAATTTCCGAAGGCGACACCATATTCCAGCGAGGTGAGCCGGTGTTGCCGTTGTTATTGCCCAGCAAAGACGACAGCAGGATGCCATCGGCATAAATCAATCCGCGAGCACTGGCCCCTGTGCCCGAAGTGCGCCAACCCACCGGCGCATTGGTGTCGCCGATATAGCGCTTGCGCACCTGAATACTGGGTAGGTATTTAATAGTATCCTCGGCAGTCATGGCATTGATGGTGTTGTCGATTTTTTCGCTGGTAACGCTTTCTGTCGTGGCCGGAAGCTTATACACCTCATTGGCAGTAGGTTTTATTTTTTCCGTTACCGTCATATCTGCCATTACCGCTTTGGATTTGTCGGCAGCGGCTTTTTTTCCGTCAACGTTTTGCTTGGTTTCGGCCACAGCGAGAGGGCTGGCTAATATCAGCATGCAGATTAAAGCGCGCTTAGGATCAAGCGGATAAGGCGGTTTGGAATGTTTCATAGAATCCTCGTAATTTTATTATTATTTAAGATGCCGCATTTGAAAGATGCTCATTCTTGTACTGACCAATAAGCTATTTTACACGTTGTGGTTTAATATTTGAGCGATGCGCTAAGTGTGTTGCAGGCAAGAAGGGTGCGTCTGCAACTCGGCAGCGCAAATAAGTTATTCCCAGCAAGAATGTATATTTTTTCATTCTTTTATTTTTATAGTTATGGGTGGTCTGTTAATGCGAGCATATTGCATGCCAAGCCACCGCTCCCACGGTGCCACTGCCTGCCAAGGCTACGGCCTTTGGCTTTTTAATATTTAAGAGTCAACTACTTATAATTTATCTGTAAATCAGCCTCGCTTGCCATTATATTCATCCGCTTGACCTATGCTATCTCTAAGCTTTTATCAAACGCTGTGTTTTAATAAAAGTGAGTCATATGACCTATTTTTAGTGTGTTAAATAACACAGTTTAATTAAGAAGCAGGCCACCACGACCTCGCTTTCAAAACATGGCTTAATAAAACGGCCAATTTGCTTTCCTGCTGATCCAATTGGTATAAACTGGACGTAACCTTGGTTTGACGCGCCAAGAACTCTAACAAAATAACTTTAAAATCGGTTAAAATAGTCAATTCTGATAATAATCCTGCAACGGGTTGATAGCTTTCATGCATACAAAATATATTACTGATGACCTGAGAATTTGCGAGACTAAAGAAGTCATGGCACCGGTTCAGGTTCATACCGAAATGCCGATTAGCGAGACTGCGGCGCAAACAACTGCACTGGCCAGACTGGATATACATAGAGTACTGGCCGGACTGGATGATCGGCTGGTTGTTGTGGTGGGCCCTTGCTCGATTCATGACCCGGTAGCAGCGCTTGACTATGCCCATCGTTTGAAAGCAGTTAAAGACGAGTTAATTGATGATCTGGTAATCGTGATGCGGGTCTATTTTGAGAAACCGCGCACCACGGTGGGCTGGAAAGGTCTGATTAACGACCCTGATCTGGATTCCAGTTTCAATATCAACAAAGGTCTGCGCATCGCCAGACGTTTGTTGCTGGATATAAATGAAGCAGGCGTTCCCGCCGCAACCGAATACCTGGATTTAATTACGCCTCAATACGTTTCCGACTTGATCGCCTGGGGCGCAATCGGCGCCAGAACTACCGAAAGTCAGGGGCACCGCGAATTGGCTTCAGGCGTATCTTGTCCTATCGGCTTTAAAAACTCCACCGACGGCACGATCAAGATAGCCATTGATGCGATAGGCGCGGCGATGAGTCCGCACCACTTTATTTCGTTGAACAAGGCCGGCCATTCGGCGATTTTTTCAACCACCGGCAATGAAGACGTGCATATCATTTTAAGAGGCGGCAATAATTGCCCTAACTATGATGCAGTCAATGTGGAGCAGGTTGCAGAAGGCTTGGTAAAGGCAAATCTAAAACCGAATATCATGATCGATTTCAGTCATGCCAATAGTTTAAAACAGTGCCAACGGCAATTAATAGTCGGTGAAGATGTTGCCGGACAAATTGCCACTGGTGATCATCGCATTATGGGCGTGATGATCGAGAGTCATCTTAAGGCAGGCAACCAAAAAGTTGTTGAAGGCCAGCCGCTGGTCTACGGCCAAAGCATTACCGATGCCTGTTTGTCTTGGGATGATACCGTTCCATTGTTAAGAGAACTGGCGCAAGCGGTGCAAAAACGCAGGACCGTAGACACCAGCCGGAGTTTAAGCAAATGATAGTGTATGTTAACGGCGAAACCCGTGACTGTGCCGAAAACAGCCGGGTCGCCGATGTGGTTGCCGAGTTGGGTTTAACCGGCAAAAAAATTGCGATTGAACTGAATAAGGAAATTTTGCCGTTTCAACAATATGATTCCCAGGTATTGCAAGCTGGCGATCGTCTGGAAATTGTCCATGCGATTGGCGGCGGACAGGACGATTCTTTCATGCTCGCCGGCGTCAAGTATCATTCAAGGCTACTGGTTGGCACAGGCAAATATAAGGATATGGAAGAAACCCGCTTGGCGATTGAAGCCAGCGGCGCACAAATTGTGACAGTGGCGATACGCCGCACCAATATCGGCCAGAATCCCGATGAGCCTAATTTGCTGGATGTCATTTCTCCTGACAAATACACCATTTTGCCTAATACCGCCGGTTGTTATACCGCCGAAGACGCGGTAAGAACCTGCCGCTTGGGCCGGGAATTGCTCGGAGGGCACAAGCTGGTCAAACTGGAAGTGCTGGCCGATCAACAAACCTTGTTTCCTGACGTGGCGGAAACTTATATCGCCGCTGAACTGCTGGTTAAAGACGGCTTTGATGTCATGGTATACACCAACGACGACCCGATTGCCGCCAAGCGTCTGGAAGAGATCGGCTGTGTAGCGGTAATGCCCCTGGCCGCGCCGATTGGTTCGGGTTTGGGGGTGCGTAATCCCTATAACATCTTAACTATCGTTGAAAATGCCAATGTGCCCATTCTGGTCGATGCCGGTGTCGGCACAGCGTCTGACGCTGCAATTGCGATGGAACTGGGTTGTGACGGTGTATTGATGAATACCGCGATTGCCGCCGCCAAAAATCCTATATTGATGGCCTCGGCCATGCGCAAAGGCATCGAAGCCGGTAGAGAGGCGTTTTTGGCCGGACGCATGCCGCGTAAGCGCTTTGCCTCTGCATCGTCGCCGATAGACGGCTTATTCTTTTAATTTTGTTGGAGCGCCCGGCCTGGGCGCCCTTTATGTCTTAGTTATCATGCTCGCTCCCGAAAAAACGCCCTCACACAGAATCCGCAGCTTTATCCGTCGGCAAGGCCGAATCACCCAAGGCCAACAATTGGCCTTGGATAATCATTGGGACAGGTATTGCCTCGACCCTAATGCCGACTATGATTTTAGCCAGGTTTTCGGCCGTACAGCGCCGTTGATTGTTGAGATAGGTTTCGGCGCTGGCGACAGTCTGGCGAAAATGGCGGCGGCTAATCCCGACAATGACTATATCGGCATTGAAGTGCACAGGCCGGGTGTCGGGCATTTAATGCTGTTGCTGGATCAGCAAGGCTTGACCAACGTCAGGATTTATTGCCACGATGCCATTGAAATTATTGAGCGCAAGGTTGCCGACAACAGCCTGACCGGAGTGCATTTGTTCTTTCCCGACCCTTGGCCGAAAAAGAAACATCATAAACGCCGCATCGTCCGCCCCAGCTTTGTTGAATTATTGGCGCGGAAACTACAGCCGGGCGGTTATTTTCACGCGGCGACGGATTGGCAAAATTATGCGGAAAACATGCTGGAAGTATTGTCGGCAGGCGCCGACATCAGCAACACCAGCGATACCGGCGACTATTGTGAACGCCCCGAATACCGTCCGATGACAAAATTCGAGCAGCGCGGCATACGCCTGGGGCATGGCGTATGGGATTTGGTTTTTAGAAAAGAATAAAAGCGGCGGCTAGCGGCTCAAGCTTCAATAACTTGAGCCTTATGCAGCTTAACTTTCCACATCCAGATGCATAGATTTAATAATGATAGCCAATTCGTCGCGTTGACGCTTTAAAGGCTCCAGTTCCGCTTCAAGACTGGCAATGTTTTCAATAATGCTGCCTTTCGATTCGTTGATCTTTCTCAGCATTTGCAGACGGCCTTCAATCTGCTTTTTATGATCTTTAATCTGATGCATTAAGGGCGTTAAAACCCCGTTGCTCCAGGTTGTGGCATCTGCATGCGCCTGCCTGAGTATGTTCCTGGCTCTGGCAATCAGGGTGCTATAAAGCTTGTTGATAACAATACTTTGTTCCGACATCGTGGTTTTCGCACTGGAACGAAATTCTTCGCCCTCATCAAAAATCCTTTCCAACTCAATCTGATACTGCTTGATCGAAAACAGCTGCGGCTCGATTTCCTTAAAGCCGTACTCATCCTTGAATTTTTTGTGTATCGCCTTTACCAGGCGCCGGGTTTCATTGGTAATATCGACGGAGTCCTGCAACAGGTCGCGCAACTCATCGAACAATTTCCGGATGTTTTGCTTCATGCCGTAAGTTGTCAGACTTTTTTCCATGTCTTTTTTGGTAGCTTTGATGATGCTATCAACTTTTTCTTTAGCGAATGAATCAATCAGAAGCTGGGCTTGAACGGAAAAAACCCGGCGGCTGGCTTGAAAGTTTTCGACATTGGCCATGTATAGATTTTGTCGATCCCGCGTCTCGGCCATCAACTTGCTGGTCATGTCCTCGTTTTGGAAATCAATCTTTTTGAATTCTTCAAGCTGTGCAACGGCATTTGTCAGTGAAGCGGCCGTTAAGTTGGATGATTCATTAATCAAAAAGCCGATATCACGAGTAATGGTCCCGAGTAGAATATTTTTGCGCTGCTTTAAGATATCAGTGGCAAGATAATTTTCCAACGCACCCAGACGGCTTTTCTCAAGCAAAGGTTTATCGTCTTTAACTTTAGCAAGCAGGGCTTGCTTGGCTGAAACCGGAAAAATGACATCTTCGTTTACTTTTAACGTAATCGCCGAGGTTTTTATTTGCGAGCGAATGGAATCATCATAGCCATCATTTCCGACAAGGTCATCCCACATGGCATCAATTTTATTCATTACCACGGCCAAACCCTGCTTACTGCCGCCGCGATTATGGCAAACATGGTTGCGCCACATTTCCAGGTCGCTTTTGGTAACACCGGTATCGGCAGCGAGTACGAAAACAATAGCCTGAGCACTGGGCAACATGCTCAAGGTGAGCTCCGGCTCAGTTCCCAGCGCGTTTAAACCGGGGGTATCGAGTATTGACAAACCCTCTTTCAACAACGGATGGGGGAAACTGATCAGAGCGTGACGCCAACACGGAATTTCAACTTTTTCCGGATTGATGATGCCCTGCTCCGCCGCTTCACGTTCATTCCATAAGCCCAGTTTGTCGGCAATGTCCCGATCAACCATCTTGGTGGCGACCAGTTCCTTAAACGCTTCCTGCATTTGCGTGGGCGAGTCACAGTCCAGGTCAATCTGGGTCCAACGGTCCGGATTTCTTTTAAACTCAGCCAGTGAAATATCTTCAAGGCGACTTTCGATATTGAGCAAACGGATGTAATTGCCGCCTTTTTCATCATGAAAAAGTTCGGTAGGTGACATGGTGGTACGCCCAGGCGAGGACGGGAGCAACCTGACGCCTGTTTCGGCAAAAAACAGCGAATTGATCAGCTCGGTTTTGCCGCGCGAAAATTCAGCGACAAAAGCCAGCGTGATCTTGTCTGATTGTAAGCCACTCAGAATATTTAAAATGGTATCTGTGCTGTGCGCGTCATTCATGCCGTAGCGATTGCGCCATTGGTGATACATTTCTATAGCTTGAACCAACTTTGCACGCCATATCGAGTATTCGTGCATTTGTTCTTTAAATTCCATATTCCTCATGGCGCGCCTTTTATTGCTAACATGATTTATTAAGTTAGTCGTATTATCGGTTTATTCTTGTTTATATTACAGGAGCAAATACTCGCCCATGCAATCGCCATCTGGCGATGTTTTTGAATAATTGTAGCCTATATCTTAAGAACTGTTAGTTTAAGATAATTTTATTTTTGACCAGGATCATGTATTTTTTTAAATACCGTAAAGACGCTGATAGGCTTTTATCTCATTGAGTAGAGATGCGTCATACACGGCAGAACCAGCCGTTAAATATTCAATAATATTTGCCAAAGTAATGATCGCAATCACAGGCATTGCAAATTGATCTTCAACTTCCGAAATAGCGGAAACATTATTTTGACCTTTTTCTTGCCTATCCAGCGCAATTAAAACGCCGGCGGGTGTTGCATGGGCATTTTTTATAATATCAACTGACTCCCTGACTGAAGTGCCGGCAGTGATCACGTCATCAAGGATGAGCACTTTGCCTTGTAGCGGCGTACCTACCAGACTGCCGCCCTCTCCATGATCTTTGGCTTCCTTGCGGTTGAAGGCGAAAGGGATGTCCTCACCGGTTAACCGCGCATAAGCAATCGATGTCGCACTGACCAGCGGGATACCTTTATACGCTGGGCCGTAAAGAACATCCGGCTTAATATCGGATTGAATCAATGCCTGCGCATAAAACTCCCCCAGTTTGCCTAACTGGGCGCCGGTATTGAACAAACCGGTATTAAAGAAATAAGGACTGGCGCGGCCCGATTTCAACTGAAATTCGCCGAATTTGAGGACACCGCAATCCAGCGCGTAGGAAATAAAGTCTTTTTGATAATCAAGCATGATAATTATGAGTAGTGGATTTGTTAAGGGATGAAATTCTCTAAAATATTGTCCAGAAAATTCCAGCCTTGTTCTGAGCAATAGTAGTGATTGTTTTGCCGGATCAGCAAGTCTTGTTGCACGCAAGCGGATAAAGCGGGCTCCAGCGTATCGGGAGGTAGGCCCGTCGCTGCTTGGTAGGCTTCCAGACTAAAACCCTGCTTCAGCCGTAAATGGTTCATGATGAATTCCAAAGGCAACTCAGCTACAGCGATAACGTTGGCTCCACCATTTTGATGCGTGTCGATTAAATACTGTTCCGGGCTTTTGGGTTTAAAACTGCGAGTAATAGATTGCGGCAGAATTTGGGAGATTTTCCCATGAGCCCCGGCGCCTATGCCCAAATAATCGCCAAACTGCCAATAATTTACATTATGCCGGCATTGCATGCCTTGTTTACTGTAAGCCGAGACCTCATATTGTTGATAACCATGATCCGCCAATATTTGCTGACACTGTTTTTGCGTTCGAAAGATTGTTTCATCATCAGGCAGCTTGGGTGGAAACTTATGGAACCAGGTATTAGGTTCCAACGTTAGCTGGTAAAAGGAAATATGAGTGGGCTTGAGACTTGTCGCCGTTTCTATATCCGTTTTGCTGTTTTCGGGAGTTGCGCCCGGCAAGCCGAACATCAAATCCAGATTGAAGTTTTCAAAACCCGACTGGTGGGCGATCTCGGCGGCATGAGTGGCCTCCTGCGCCGAATGCACGCGGCCCAATTGTTTTAATAGTGAGTCGTTAAAAGTTTGTATGCCGATCGATAAGCGGTTGATACCCAGCGCCCTGAACTCGGCAAATTTATGGCTTTCAAAAGTGCCCGGATTAGCTTCGAGAGTGATTTCCGCCCCCTCTTCAAGCTTCAGCTGTTGCTCTATGCCGCGCAATAGCCGGTTAATTACTTCAGGCGAAAATAAACTGGGCGTGCCGCCACCGATAAAAATGCTGCGTATCGGCCTGCTGATATCATAGCGCTGTATGTCAAGGGCTAAATCATTCAGCAATGCCGTTACATAGGCCGATTCAGGCATATCCGATTTAGCCGCATGCGAATTAAAATCGCAATAAGGGCATTTTTTAATACACCAGGGGATATGGATATAGAGACTAAGCGGCGGCAAGAGATTTTTTGCTATATAGTTTAAAATAGGCGTCAGTTTAACACGTGAGCCTCTGATTAATAAGACTCCATGGCAGTCAGCCACTTAAGTAGAACTTAATTTTGCTTAATTACGCTTATAGCCTTTTGTTGATAACTAACTACTTTAAAGCGAGAACATATGCGACTGTTACTAGTTGAAGATGATGAAATACTGGGTGATGGGCTGGTCGAAGGCTTAAAAATGGAAGGTTATGCGGTTGATTGGTTAACCAACGGCAAGCTTGCCGATGAGGCTTTAAAAACCAACAGCTATGAACTAATCGTACTGGATCTAAACTTACCGGACATGGAGGGCCTGGACATTTTGAAAGCGTTAAGAGGGCGTAAAGATGAAACGCCGGTGATGGTCTTGACCGCCAAGGATACCGTTCCCGACCGCGTAATAGGCCTGGACAGCGGCGCCGATGATTTTGTGATCAAGCCCTTTGAACTGGATGAAGTTTGTGCCCGCTTAAGAGCATTGGCAAGAAGAAACGAGGGTCGTAGCGTTCCCAATATCGAATACAAAGGTATTATTTTGGATCCGGCTTCGCGCCAGGTGACCTGGAATGATGAAAAGGTTGATCTGTCGCAAAAAGAATTTGAGATACTGAGCTTTTTAATGAGCAATATCGGCCGGGTTATTTCCCGCGCCCGCCTCGAAGAAAGCATGTACTCATGGGATTCGGATGTAGAAAGCAATACCGTCGAGGTCCATATCCACCATTTACGGAAAAAACTCGACCCGTCCATTATCCGCACTGTCAGAGGTGTGGGTTATATCATCGATGAAGATTAATGAATTATTCGCTACGCCAGCTGTTGCTGTTTGGCCTGCTCTCCGCCTCCATGTTGATCTGGGGAGTGACGGCCTATATGAGTTACAAAGTCACCCGCGACGAAGTCGCCAGCCTGTTTGATGCCGAATTGGCGCAATCGGCCAAAGTGCTGCATGTGTTTGTGGAAAGCTTGGTCAGGGAAGGTTCGCTATCCAAGCACTGGGCGCAAACACAGACTGATGACCGCTTGCATCCCTACACCGGCCGTAAAAATAAAAGCGCTTTTCAGCTCTGGACTAAAGGGGAAAGCTTGTTGCTGCGTTCGGAAAACTCGCCTGAGTTTGCGGTGCATGGATTCAGCAAGAAAAATATTGACGATCAATTATGGGATGTATTCGACGGACTTCTGGAAGCCAACGCTTTAGGCCATAAATATGAAAGAAAAGTCGCTTTCCAGCTGTGGTCCAAAAATGACGGCTTGCTGTTGCGCTCGGAAAGCGCACCGACGTTTGCGTTTTCCTCAGCAACTAACGGCTTTAGTGAAACCAATATCGATAAACATGTGTGGCATGTGTTCAGTATTTCCAGCTCAAACGGCGAATATGTGATTCATGTCGGCCAAAAAGAAGAGATCCGCGCCGAATTAACCGATGAAATATCGACGCAATTGGTGACGCAATTTCTGGTGGGCTTACCGATTTTAGGCATCGTTATCTGGATTATTGTCGGACATGCCTTAAAACCGCTTAATCGTTTGGAAATAGCCCTATCCAGGCGGGAAGCCAGTTTTCTTAAACCGCTATCTAGCAAAAAACTGCCTAAGGAAATTATCCCGGTCGTCAATGAGATCAACAACCTGTTTGCCCAGCTTGAGCAGGCCTTTGAACACGAACGCCGGTTTACCGCCGATGCCTCACACGAATTAAGAACACCTTTGGCCGGACTGCTGACCCAGGCTCAGGTTGCCATGCGCACCCGCGACGAGACCGTCCGTCATCAGGCGCTCAAGCGGATTGAACAGGCCGTCAACCGCATGACCTACATGGTGCAGCAGTTGCTGACCTTCTCGCGCATTGAATCCGGCACCGAGTATTTAGCCAAAGAAATGACCGTGCTTAGCCGTGAAGTGCCGCGAATCATTGCGGAACTCGACCCCGAAGCGCATAAAAAGCGGATTCACATGGAATACGATGAAATTAATGCAGTGCCCATCGTAGCGAACACCCTGCTGATCAATATCCTGATTAGGAACATTATCGACAACGCTATCAAATATACCCCGGCTCAAGGTGTGATCCGGGTCAGCCTGATAGGAACCGAACACCAATTACGACTGTGCGTTGAGGATTCGGGTCCGGGCATCGCGCCGGATCAATATGAAAACTCTCTGAAGCGATTTCATCGTTGCGTTGAAACTGCCAATAAAGCGCAGGGGACCGGCCTTGGCTTTTCCATCGTGCAACGCATTGCAACAATACATGATGCCGAGCTTGTATTGGACGAGTCCGAATTTGGCGGCCTGAAAGTGACCGTTATATTTACCTTGCCGACCAGAGCGGTGGTTAAAAAGAATATTGGCAAATTAAGTTTTTTTACGATCAAGAAAAGCGCTTGAGGCACAGCTAGAATTTTCGCCACGAAGAGTACGCAGTTTTGTATGTTTCTTCGTATCGTGCTATTCGTGGTGACTTTGCAATACATCAGTTCATACGTAGCCAATTATCCGGCTCATCAATAACCGGATTAACCAGCGTTCCAATACCCTCAATTTCAATCCGGGCAGTTTGTCCCGGCAGCATATAACCGCGCGGCTTCATTTTTACGCCGACCCCGGCAGGCGTGCCTGTGGCAATCACATCTCCCGGTTCCAGCGTCATCGCTTGCGACAAATAGGCAATCATTTCATAGCAGTTGAAAATCATATGTCGGGTATTGGAGTTTTGCCGCAGCTCGTCATCAATCCAGGTTTTAATATCCAGATTATGCGGATCGGGGATTTCATCGCTGGTCACCAACCAAGGCCCCAGCGGACCGTGGGTATCGAATGATTTGCCCAAGGTAAAAGTCGGCGAACGAAACTGCCAGTCGCGCACCGACACATCATTGGCAATGGTAAACCCTGCAATGACTTGATGAGCCTTATCGACAGGCACATGGCGGCAGCGTGTGCCGATAACGAAAGCCAGCTCGCCTTCATAATCCAGCTTATCGGAGACTTTAGGCCGGTGTATCGCATCACCGGGCCCGACCACACAGGTGCCTTGTTTAGTGAAAAAACTGGGATATTCCGGCTTGTCCAGGCCGGTTTCGTCGATATGGTCGGCATAGTTCAGGCTGATGCCTAAATATTTACCCGGCCTTGGCACCGGCGCAAGCAGCTTGACCTGATCCAGCGCGATGCGGCCATTGCCGCTATCGATAAGCTGCCGCATCGCATCCAGCGCGCTTGAGCCTGCACTCAGAAATTCGAGCATGCTCAGCGGGATTTTAGTATTATTTTTGCCGTCGACAACAAAGCCATCAACGACGGCGCCTGTGCGGGTTTCGTTATTATGAGTAAAGGTTACCAGTTTCATGAGTTAAGCTTATCCGTACAATTTTAAGTGCGGCTATTGTAAACGTAAGAGCTTGCGCCAAAAAAAAGATATAATTAATAATTTTTTAATTTACGAGGATCATAAAATGAACAAAAACTGGATTGCGCCCTCCATTCTGTCAGCTAATTTCGCCAAATTGGGTGAAGAAGTTGATAACGTTTTAAAAGCCGGCGCCGATGTTGTGCATTTTGATGTGATGGATAACCATTTCGTACCTAACCTGACCATTGGGCCTTTGGTTTGCGAAGCGCTGAGAAAACACGGCGTTACCGCGCCGATCGACGTGCATTTAATGGTTGAGCCTGTTGATCGTCTTATTCCCGATTTTGCCAAAGCCGGCGCCAGTATCATTACTTTCCATCCCGAAGCCTCTGTGCATATCGACCGCACGCTGCAATTGATTAAGGATTCCGGCTGCAAGGCTGGACTGGTATTTAACCCAGGCACACCGTTGCATTATTTGGACTACGTGATGGACAAACTGGACATGATTTTGTTGATGTCGGTTAACCCCGGCTTTGGCGGTCAGTCTTTCATTCCTTCAGCGCTGGATAAATTGCGTCAAGTCAGAACCAGAATCGACGACAGCGGCCTGAATATCCGCCTGGAAATCGACGGTGGCGTTAAAGTCGACAACATCCGCGAAATTAAAGCAGCCGGTGCCGATACTTTCGTAGCAGGCTCAGCGATTTTCGGCCAGCCTGATTACAAAAAAGTAATCGATGAAATGCGCGCTGAATTGGCTAAGGCAGGTTAAAAACTGACATCGTTCCCGCGCCCCGGCGTGGGAACGCAGCTAGTGGCGTTCCATCGTTGCGTTTGCATATACACATTGAATAACAAAATGACCCTAGAACAATTCAATCACTATGCCCGGCAGGGCTACAACCGCATCCCGGTTTGCCGCGAAGTGCTGGCCGACTTGGATACGCCGTTAAGCGCTTACCTGAAGTTGGCCGACGGCCCTTATTCCTATTTATTCGAATCGGTGCACGGCGGTGAGCAATGGGGTCGTTATTCAATCATTGGTCTACCCTGTAAAACCGTCGTCAAAATCACCGGCAATCAAATCCGCCTAGAACAAAACGGCGAACTGCTGGAAACGGTAACCCACGATAACCCACTGATCTGGATAGAACAGTTCAAGTCGCGTTATAACGTTCCCGACATTGACACCCTGCCCCGCTTTAACGGCGGCCTGGTCGGCTATTTCGGCTATGAAACCATCGGCTATATCGAGCCGAAATTGCGCGGCACGGAAAAGTCAGATCCGCTGGGAAATCCAGACATCCTGCTGATGGTGTCGGAAGAAATGCTGGTATTCGACAACCTGTCGGGCAAAATGCTGCTGCTGACTCACGCCAACCCTGCAGAGCCTGACGCCTATAACCGTGCCGTCGCACGAGTTTCTGATCTGGCCGTCAAACTACGTGAACTGCAAGCCAAACCTAAAAACCATCATGCCCCCAGACAGGTCGAAGAATCCGATTTCATCTCGGGCTTTACCCAACAAGGCTTTGAAAATGCGGTATTAAAAGCCAAAGAATACATCACTGACGGTGACATCATGCAGGTGGTGCTGTCGCAACGCATGTCCATCCCCTACACCGCCTCGCCGCTTAATTTATACCGGGCTTTGCGCTGCCTGAATCCTTCGCCGTACATGTTTTACCTGAACCTGGACGATTTCCATATCGTCGGTTCATCGCCGGAAATCCTGGTCAGGCTGGAAGACAACATGGTCACGGTGCGCCCGATTGCAGGCACCCGTCGCCGTGGCGTAACCCCGGAACAGGATCTTGAGCTGGAAAAGGACCTGCTGGCCGATCCCAAAGAACTGGCCGAGCATTTAATGCTGATTGATTTGGGCCGTAATGACGTTGGCCGCGTCGCGGAAATTGGCACCGTACAGTTAACCGATAAAATGATCGTCGAACGCTATTCGCACGTCATGCACATCGTCTCCAACGTCACAGGACAACTTCAGCAAGGCGAAAATGCCTTTGATGTGCTGGCCGCGACCTTTCCGGCCGGTACCGTCAGCGGCGCGCCGAAAATACGTGCGATGGAAATTATCGACGAACTCGAACCGGTCAAACGCGGCGTTTATGCCGGTGCGGTCGGTTATATCGCTTGGTCCGGCAACCTGGATACCGCTATCGCGATCAGGACCGCCGTGATAAAAAACAACATGTTACATATACAAGCCGGTGCCGGTATCGTCTATGATTCTGTGCCCGAAAACGAATGGGATGAGACCATGAATAAAGGCCGCGCAATTTTCCGCGCCGTGAATATGGCCGAAGCAGGCTTGGAAGGGGAGCAATTATGAGTGCCGTCAAAGTCGTCATGGTCGATAACTACGACTCGTTCACTTACAACCTGGTGCAGTATTTAGGCGAGTTAGGCGCCGATGTCACCGTAGTGCGTAACGATCAGGTAACAGTAGAGGACATCGAAAAGCTCGCACCCGACAAACTGGTAATTTCACCCGGTCCCTGCACCCCTAAGGAAGCCGGCATTTCCGTTGAAGCCATTTTAAAATTTGCAGGAAAAATTCCTATTTTGGGGGTTTGCTTGGGACATCAAAGCATCGGTTATGCATTCGGCGGCAATATCGTCCATGCCAAAAGCATCATGCACGGCAAAACCTCGCTGGTTTATCATCAGGATCAGGGTGTGTTCAAAGGACTTAACAATCCGTTTACCGCCACCCGTTACCATTCGCTGGTCATTGAACAGCAGAGCATTCCCGAATGTCTGGAAATAACCGCCTGGACACAGGATAAAGCCGGCAAGCTGGATGAAATCATGGGCGTCAGACATAGAGAACTGGATATCGAAGGCGTGCAGTTCCATCCCGAGTCGATTCTGACCGAGCATGGGCACGATATGTTGAGAAATTTTCTGGAAAGGCAACCACGCTAGCCCCGTCCAGCATCAGTTATGCTGGACGAGGGGGTAACTCACTCGTAACGTCTGTATGCCGTAAAATTTAGACGATGCGTCAAGGTGCGACACACCGCGTCCAGCATAGAAAATTTAATATCAACGCCCATGCCGCTTTCCATTACAGGTAAACTGTAGACAGGAATATGCTAGTTTAAGCGAAAAACAGGCGCTGCCAATATACTGCACAAATCTCCGGAATCGCCTGAACTACGCCCCTCGTTGTCGGCCTTATTCCGACCTACATCTGACATTAATCAGGAGTGCATTATGAATCGTATCGTCTGGCTATTTTTAAGCGCAGTATTATTCGCATCGGTCACACAGGCAAAGCCGTTAACTCCCGAACAGGTGCCGGAGCCTCTCAAGCCTTGGATAGCTTGGGTATTGCACGATAGTCCGCAGCCTGTCTCCTGCCCTTTCATCTACAACAGCTATGAGCAAAAACGCTGTAGCTGGCCTACGCAAACACTACTGGATTTAACACACGATAAAGGCATCTTTTCGATGAGCTGGCTGGTTTACCAAGACAGCTGGATTAGTTTGCCGGGCGATAAAAATCACTGGCCGCTGAATGTAACTGTTGATGACAAGGCCGCGCTGGTCATGGATAGAAACGGTACGCCTTCGGTTAAACTGGCTGCGGGCTTGCAGCATCAAATCAAAGGCGGATTCTTGTGGACAGCCATACCAGATAACTTAAAGATACCTGACGATACCGGGCTGATTGAGCTGCGTATTAACGGGACGGCAATACCTGCACCGGCCATTAAAAACGGGCAACTGTGGCTGAAAGAAAGCGAGACTGGCTTAAAGAAACCGGAAAACATCCAGAATAACCTGGATGTTCAGGTGTTCCGAAAAATCATCGATGAAGTGCCTGCTCAGGTTCTAACCCGGCTGGCGCTGGACGTTTCCGGCGAACAGCGCGAAGTAAAACTACCCCGGCCTATTTTGGACGGTTTTATCCCGTTGAGCTTACAAAGCCCATTGCCCGCCCGGCTGGAACCCGATGGCCAGTTATTGGTGCAGCTACGCCCCGGCCATTGGCAGATCGACATACTGGCGAGGAACAGCAAAGAGCTGAACGCGCTCCCCGCTCCCAAGCTGGAACCTGGGAGCGAGCAAGGCATTCAATGGCCGGAATCGGAAATATGGGTGTTCGATGCGCGCCCCCAATTGCGCGTGGTTGAAATCGAACAGCTCAGCGCGATAGATCCCAATCAAACCAATTTACCTGATGACTGGAAAACTCTCCCGGCCTATAAAATCAATCAGGGCCAGTCCATGGGCTTTAAAACCATACGCAGGGGCGACCCGGAGCCCGAACCCAATCAGCTCAACCTAGCCAGAAAACTGTGGCTGGACTTCGACGGCCAAGGCTACACCACCAATGATACGATTACCGGCACCATGACCCGCGGTTGGCGGCTGAATACCTTGCCGCAAACGCAATTGGGAAGAGTCACCTTAAACGGCAGCAATCAGTTTATTACCCAGGATAAAGACGGCAAGCAGGGCGTGGAAGTCAGGACCGGCTCGATAATGCTGGATGCCGACAGCCGTGTCACCGGCCCCGTCAATGCCATCAGTGCAGTCGGTTGGGAGCAGGATTTTCACAACGTCCGCGCCGAACTGAACCTGCCGCCGGGCTGGCGCTTGCTGGCGGCCAGCGGCGTTGACAATGTGCCTGACAGCTGGCTTTCCCGTTGGACGTTGCTGGACTTGTTCCTGGTGTTGATTGCAGCGCTGGCAGCCGGCCGGCTGTGGAATCCTTATTGGGGCTTTCTTGCCTTGGTCACGCTGGTGCTGATCTGGCATGAGCAGGGCTCGCCGCATTTTGTCTGGTTAAATATTCTGGCCGCAACGGCCTTGATCAAGGTCTTGCCGCAAGGCAGATTTTTACGATTCATCAGCTGGTACCGCTATGCTTTCTGGCTGGCGTTAATCATGATTACCTTGCCCTTTATGGTAGCGCAGGTGCGGGCCGGACTTTATCCGCAACTGGAAAAACCCTGGCAGGCGATCAATATGCAGGAACCCCAATACAGCGTTGCGACGGAAACGGAAGCTCCGGCATCGGCACCCGCCCCTCAAGCGAAAAGCGAGATGAAAGATCGCGCATTAAGAAGATCGATGCCATCCGATTCCTCATCGTCTTACGGTTATTCTGACGCAGCAGTCGATTTTGAGCGTATCGACCCTAAAGCCAAGGTGCAGACCGGTCCCGGCTTGCCGCAATGGCAATGGAATAAAGTATTGCTGTCATGGAACGGTTCGGTTGATGCTCGGCAACAGCTGCGCTTATGGTATTTAACGCCGGCACAGACCATGCTGCTCAACTTCACACGCACCGTTTTAGTTGCGGCGCTGGCCCTGCTGATGTTTGGGGCTTTTGAAAAATTGAAGTTTAAAAAGGCTCAGCCTTCAGCACCGCTGCTGCTGTGGTTTTTGCTGTTGCCGATGCTGTCCATGACGTCGCAGAAAGCCTATGCCGAAATTCCGGATAAAGCCGTGCTGGACGAATTGCGCAGCAAGCTGCTGGAAAAACCGGTGCCGCCTGACTGTCTGCCTGATTGCGCGCAAATTCAGCAGATGAAAGTAACGATTAATGACAAGGAACTGGCAATTGCGCTGCAGATTCATGCCCTGCAATCCGTAGCCATTCCCTTACCCGCCGAATATGAACAATGGTTCCCCAATCATGTTTTTGTTGACGGCAAGATAGCGCAAGGGCTTTATCGCGATAACAACGGCTTGTGGCTTAACCTGAACGAAGGCGATCATCAGGTGGTGCTG
Organism: Methylobacter sp.; assembly: GCA_036560465.1. GTDB lineage: Bacteria > Pseudomonadota > Gammaproteobacteria > Methylococcales > Methylomonadaceae > Methylobacter_A. The sequence continues at coordinate 30,712 of DATBRD010000016.1, read as the reverse complement.
GGTGGGGCTGTGCCGTTGTTAAGCAAATTCACGTTGCCGTTGCCGTTAAAACCGAACTGGGTCAGCATTCAGAATACCGGCTGGCAGGTCATCGGCTTACAGGAAAACAACGCTGTTGACGATCAACTGCAATTTAGCCGCATCAATCGAACCGAGCAACAGCAACGCACAGCCGAACTGGAACCCAGCGCCTTGCCGCCGTTTGTCAGGATTGAACGCAGCCTGCAACTGGGCTTGGATTGGCATGTTGTCACCCGGGTTATCCGGGTTTCACCGGCGGATTCCGCCGTGGTATTGGCCGTGCCCCTGCTGCCGGGCGAGTCGGTCACTACGGCAGGCGTTCGGGTTAAAGATGGCAAAGCCGAGGTTAACCTTCCGGCACAGCAACCCGAACTGCAATGGGAATCTACGCTGGAAAAATCGGAAAAAATCGATTATGTCGCGGCTGAAACAGATCAGTGGATTGAGGTGTTGACGGCGGACATCAGCCCTGTCTGGCATGTTGAAACGGCCGGCATCGCGATGATTCATCTAAATAACGACGGGCAATGGTTGCCTGAATGGCATCCTTGGCCGGGCGAAAAAATTACCCTGCACATAACCCGACCTACAGCGGTGGAAGGCCAAACCTTAACCATCGATAACAGCCGGTTAAGCATCAAACCGGGACAACGTAACCAGGAAGCTGAATTGAATATCAGCCTGAGAAGTTCGCAAGGATCGCAACACACGCTAACCCTGCCGGAAAAAGCCATGCTGCAAGCCGTTGCCATTAATGGCCAGACCCAGCCGATCAGGCAGGATGGAAGAAAACTCACGTTACCGATCAATCCCGGCAAACAGGAAGTCTCGATCAGCTGGCGGGAAGCGACCGGCATCACCACCGTCATGTCGACGCCGCAGGTTGACCTGGGTCTGGCCAGCGTCAACACCAACCTGAATATCGGCTTAGGTCAGGACCACTGGGTCTTGTTTACGATGGGGCCGAAATTAGGGCCTGCGGTTTTATTTTGGGGCGTGCTGATCGTTATTGTTATGCTGTCTTTGGGCATGGGTAAAATCCGGCTGACTCCCTTAGAAGCCCGGCACTGGCTTCTGTTATTGGTGGGGCTTAGCCAGATCCCCCTTGAATCGGCAGGCATTGTGATTGCATGGTTAATGCTGCTGGGCTGGCGCAGGACGCAGCCGGTTTCCGATGCTCACTATTTTAATATACTGCAAGTTGCTATCGGCGTATTGACCGTGATATCGCTGGGCATGCTGTTTTTAGCGGTCGATCGGGGCTTGCTGGGATCGCCCGATATGCAGATTATCGGCAACCATTCCTCGGCATTCAACTTAAACTGGTACCAGGACAGAAGCCCGGCGACTTTGCCGGTTGCGATGGTGATTTCAGTGCCGCTGATAGTGTATCGGATATTGATGCTGGCCTGGTCGCTCTGGCTGGCGGTGTCATTGCTGAACTGGCTGAAATGGGGCTGGGAGTGTTTTTCAAGCAATGGGCTTTGGCATAAAAGCGTTAAGAAAGAACAAGTAGTAGCCGTCGAGCCAGAAGCCCAGTGTTTAGCCGATAATCTGAAAGAGAAGGATCAGTAGAGGCAAGCAGCCAACCGCTCTTCATGCCAAATACCTTCGTTTAGAAACCCACGTCATCCGGCATTACCTGCCGGGATGACGTGTTGTCTAAATTTCTATGCCTTCAGGGAAAATATCTCCTAATCTCCTATGAGATGACTTTCTGAAAAACGCAGCTGTAACCATGTACCATATAGCCAAACTTTTAATCCCAACAAACTCATGTCAACCTTCCACTTCCAGCAGTTTTCAGTATTACAGCTACACTCCGGCATGAAAATATGCACCGATGCGGTGTTATTCGGCGCGATGGCTCCGGTCAATTCCGGCGACCGCGTGCTGGATATCGGCACCGGTACCGGCGTGCTTGCTCTGATTGCAGCCCAGATGGGCGCAGCGAAAGTCACTGCCGTGGAATTGACGCCAGAAGCGTTTAAAGAGGCCGACATCAATTTCAACAACAGCCCGTGGGCAGATCGCCTTGAGGCCGTGCACCGAGATATCCAAAGCTTTGCCTTAACAGCCGATTCGCAATACGACCTGATCATCAGCAACCCGCCGTTTTTTGAAAGCCACCTCAAAACCGTCGACACTTTAAGAAACATTGCCCGGCACACCGACCAACTGCCGTTTGCCGATTTGATCGGCATTGCAGAAAACTTATTATGTCCTCAGGGTTTGTTTTATCTGTTGTTACCTGCTCATGCGGTAGCAAAGTTTTCAGCTCAGGCTTTGGACGCGGGATTTTATTTGATCAAGCAAACCAGTTTTCGCGGCTATACGCATAATGAAGCCAAGGTATCCGCGCTGACGTTCAGTCGCTGCAAAGCGGCAACGCCTACGGCAAGGTTGCTGACTATCTATGAATCCCATAACATTTATAGCCCAGACAGCGAAGCTTATTTGGCCGATTTTCTGCTGCGGTTTACCAAAGACCAGCAGCCAAATCCGGAACATAAGGTATGATGGAAATAGGTGCGGAATTAATGGATAAAGTGGATAGCGCCTGCGAACTCCGGGGTACATGACGGCATAGAGTACGCATGAAAAGATGCTTTAACCTTTAATGTTGGAAACCGGACATCAATCAGATTATGATTATGCATCAGGACAGAATGCCTGATTGTATTTAATGGTGGTTTACACACTTTTTCACACTCTTCATATCCGACACTTTACCGGTTATTGATGACTTAGTTTCTAATCTGACGGCTGTAAACATGATTGCAATTAACGCAGTATCTCAACGGAATTAAAAACTTTATGGAAGAACTATTCATCGGCTGGCTCAAGGAATACGGTTACGCTATTTTGTTCCTGTGGAGCATATTGGAAGGGGAAATGGGTCTGGTCATGGCTGGAATCATGTCTCATACCGGCGACATGCAGTATTTCATGACGATTTTTGTGGCAGGTTTGGGCGGTTTCACTGGAGATCAAATTTACTTTTATATTGGCCGCTTTAATAAAGGAATTATTCAGCGCAAACTGCACAGCCAGCGCCGTAAATTTGCGATTGCGCATTTGTTGTTAAAAAAATACGGTTGGCCGATTATTTTTATGCAGCGCTATATGTATGGCTTGAGGACCGTCATTCCCATGTCGATTGGCATTACCAAATATTCGGCAAGAAAGTTTGCATTGATCAACCTTCTCAGCGCATGGGTATGGGCCGCTATTACGATAACGCCCGCTTATTTTTATGGTGAGGAAATATTAGGCGTATTGGGCTATGCTAAAGAGCACTGGTATTTTGCCCTGCCAATAGCAGGGGCATTTCTTTATGGAATTCATGCCTATTTCCAAAAACTGGAACGACATTTCTTGCACAAACGGAATAAACGTTTTTTAAACGCTGAGAAACAGGAGTTAGACAGTCCATCTCCAGAGGACATCGCTGCATAATGAACACCCCCTCTAGATCCCGCATTTCTATGCGGGATCTAGAAATGGCGGATTTGAAGTTATCTCATCAACCGTTTATTCTCAGGCTTTATAATGTCGGGCAACAACACTGTCGCCCGACAGTTGGGCAGTTCTTGGATATTGCCCCGACTAGTTAACTATCCGATGTCCCCTATTCCTCATACAGTTGGAATAGGCTCTTTTGTATGCATTTTCTGCATCAAGACCTTTATAAGCGCCGCCGCCGATACCGCCTGTTGCTGCACCGATGGCTGCACCGGTTCCGGGGCTTCCTGTGATTGCGCCTAGCGCAGCGCCGCCAGCCGCACCGATTAAACCGCCAACGCCCGCACCGATAGCGGTTTCTTTGGCAGTACCACCAGAGGCATGGCTCGCCAAATCTTGACACTGCGCCATATCCTGATTGATTCGGTAGGCATTAGGATCGTTGTAGGCATCAACGGTTGGCGTCCATCCACCCTGGCTGTAGCAACCTGCAATCAATGTGCTGCCTATTAAAACGATACTGGTCGTTAGTTTTTTCATATTGTTAGATTACCTTTCGGAGAAATTACTTTTTTACAGAATACTTCATTTTTTATGAATAAAGCATGAATACCATAACACTATAATCGATTGAAATTATACAAACATTTTTAGCATAAGAGCTCAAGCCCGTCAATCAAGCGGGGGACTGGTGCTGGCTTGCAAAATGTTGAAGCTATAGCTCCCTTAAAACCTGGAGCGGAGATTTGTTAACCACATTTCTTACACCCCAACAGCCCGCCAAGCCTACAAATAAAACGCCGATCAGCGGCACAATTCCCCATAAATAAAAATTCGCACGGTATTCCATATGCATGACGTGGGTATACAAGGCGTAGAGTATGGCTTCAGAAATGATGACCGCTAGCACGCCGGAAATCAGCCCGATCAGGCTAAACTCGATAATGTGGGTCTTTCTTAAAAACAAACGATTGGCGCCCAGTGTTCGCATCAATGCACCCTCATGGATACGACTGTCCAAAGTCGCATAAACAGCAGCGAACAACACCGTAAAGCCGGCCATCAATGCAAAATACAGCAGGTAGTTAATCGCTTCAGTCAATTGGCTCAGTATGGTTTGGAATTGGCGCAGAATTAAATCGACTTCCAGAAGGGTGGTACTGGGGTATTTTTTTATCAATGCATTCAAAAATTCTTTTTGGCTCTCCGGCAAATAAAAGCTGGTGAGGAAAGTGCTGGGAAACGCGTCCAGCGTACCGGGCGAGAAGATCATGTAAAAATTCGGCTTCATGGTATCCCAATGAAGTTCGCGAATGCTGGTAACGGTGGCCGTAAACTGCTGACTGCCGACGGTAAAGGTCAACTGGTCGCCCAGTTTGATTTTCAGGCTATCGGCCAGTTTCTGTTCTACCGAAACCTGCCCGGTTTGCGCATCCTCCCACCAGCTTCCGTCGGTAATTTTATTATCCTCTGGCAGCTCTCTGGTCCAGGTAAGGCTTAATTCCCGATGCGTGGCGCTTTCGCCCTGAGAATCTTTACTGACGATTTGTTGTACCGGTGTGCTATTGATGGCGACTAGCCGCCCTCTGACTACCGGATAAAACTGGCTGCCGTTGATTTGTTGCTGTTGCAGGTCTTGCTGAAAGCCTTGTTGCTGTTCGGGAAAAATATTCAGCGCAAAATGGTTGGGCGCATTAGCGGGCAGTTGCTTGTGCCAGTCATTGATTAAATCGGTACGTACGGTAAAACTGAGCACCATCGCCACCAGCGTAATGCAAAATGCCAATATTTGACCGACGCTTCCCCGGCTGTTTTTCAGTAAGCCCTGAAGGCCGAAACGCCAAGTCAGGCCTAGATGCGGCAACAATCTCCGGCTAAACCTTAGCAAGCTGTAAACCAGCAAACCGAGCAGCAGCAATGCAATCAAGCCTACGCCGATAATGGTCGCCGTCATTTTAAGGTCATCGGTATAGCGCCAGACCAGTATGCCGATAATGCCGATTGCCAAGCCGTAAATCAGCCACGCGCTGCTCGGCAAAGGTTCCAGTTCGCGGCGCAACACCCGTAAAGGTGAAACTTTTTTAAGGCGCAATAACGGTGGTAACGCGAACCCTAACAAGACAGCCATACCGATGATAAACCCGAAAAAAACCGCCAATAAACCGGGATCAGCGACCTGCTGAGGCAATAGCGATCTCAATAAATGAAACAGCGCCTGCTGTGCAAACCAACCCAGCAGGCATCCTATCGAGCTGGCCAACAATCCCAAAACGACAAACTGGCTGCCGTAAAGCCAGAGGATTTCGTTCTGTTTGCAGCCCAGACAGCGCAATATCGCGGTGGCGTTAAAGTGCCGTTCGGTATAACGCCGCGTCGCCATCGCAATCGCCACGCCGGAAATCAAAATGACGACGATGCTGGATAAGCCCAGATAGCGCTCCGCTCGTTCCAGCGCCGAACCGAGCTCCGGGCGGTCTTCATGGATGTCCATAATGCGCTGAGACGGATTCAGCTGCGGTTTGACCCAACGCCTGAACTCGGCTAAATCTTTGCCGTCGCCGCTGAATTGGAAGAAATAATGCACGCGGCTGCCCGGCTGCAATATGCCGGTCGCCTGCAAATCATCGGCATTAATCATCACGCGCGGAGAGAAACTGTAAAAATCACCGCGTTTGTCGGGTTCGTAAGTAATGATGTGGCTGACGGTCAGCTTTTTATCGCCGACGGTTAGCGCATCGCCAAGATTAATTTTAAGCGCCGACAGGACCCGCTTTTCAACCCAGGCGGTTCCTGGCTCCGGACCAGTGTGTACGGTGGCTTCAGCTGAATAGTCGGAGGTGGTTGTTTTTAAAAAACCGCGCAACGGATAGGCGGAACTGACCGCTTTAATACCTGCCAATAGAAGCTCGTCATGCTCAATCAACACGCTGGAAAATTCGACTGTTTGCGCTTGAGCAAGATTGAGCTGCGTGGCCTTGGATAGCCATTCGGTAGGAATAGGTGCCGGGCTTGCGATCGCCAAATCGGCAGCGATAAATTCCGCCGCCTGAGTGGTCATGGTGCGTTGCAGCCGATCAGCAAACAGCGATATGGCCGTCGAGCTGGTGACGGCAATAATTAAAGCCAGTATCAGTATGGTCAACTCGCCGGAACGGCTGTCGCGCCATAACAGCCGCAACGCTAAATTAAATCGTGTCATAAGTGTGCCCATCAAATCAATTAGTCGCTATATGCCCTGCTTCCAGTTTAACAGTGCGTTCGCAACGAGCCGCGAGTGTCTGGTCATGCGTCACTAGAATTAACGTCGTCTTGTTTTCCTGATTAAGCTCGAACAGCAAATCGATAATATGCGCCCCAGTTTTGCTGTCTAAATTGCCGGTCGGCTCATCAGCAAACAAAATCGCAGGCTTGGTCACAAAGGCTCTGGCCAAGGCCACGCGCTGCTGTTCGCCGCCGGAAAGTTTCTGGGGCGTATGCGATAAACGATGCGACAGACCGACTCTCTCCAATAATGCAGCGGCTGAAACCTTGGCGTTTTTATCACCGCTTAACTCCAAAGGCAGCATCACGTTTTCCAGGGCCGTCAATCCCGGCAGCAATTGAAAGGATTGGAACACAAAGCCTATCAGCTCATTGCGTACAGCCGCCCTGCCGTCTTCGTCCATCGCCGTTAATAATTTTCCGTTCAAGCTGATAGTTCCGGAGGTCGGTGTATCCAACCCGGCCAACAGGCTAATTAAGGTGGATTTGCCCGATCCGGATTCACCGACGATGGCAATACTTTCACCGGATTTGATTATCAAATCTATGGATGACAAGATATGCAATATTCCATCGGACGTAGCTACCGATTTACTCAGGTTTTCCGTTACTATATCGCCAGGGAGGCTGTGTATGCCGCAAGTCTGCCTGGAGCAGGCGCGGCGATCGTCTGGGATGGAATCTCGATCGTCAGCCCGGCGGGAATATGTGCGACGACCATTGTTTAATGATTGAGTTTTCATAATGACCAGATTCTTATTTGCCGTGATTGTTTCGTTGATGTCGATGACCGCTATGGCCAAATCCATTGTGATATTGGGAGATAGTATCAGTGCCGGTTACGGAATTGAAGTCTCGCAAGGCTGGGTGGCGCTACTGCAGAAAAAACTGAGCGAAAAAGGCGGAAGTTATACCGTCTACAATGAAAGCATCAGTGGCGATACCACGGCCGGCGGCTTGGCGCGAATAGACCGGGCCTTGAGCTTGCACAAGCCGGATGTCGTCATCATTGAGCTGGGCGCCAATGACGGTTTGCGCGGTTTGCCGCCGACGTTGATAAAAAGCAATCTTGCCGAAATAGCCCATCGCGCACAAAAAGCCGGCGCAAAAGTATTGTTGCTGAGCATGAAAATCCCACCCAGTTACGGTAAGCGCTATACTGATCTTTTCTACAACATTTACCCGCAGTTAGCTAAGGAGCTAAACGTTCCGTATGTGCCTTTCATCATGGAAGATATCGCACTGGATAAAGATATGATGCAAGCGGACCGCGTGCATCCAAACAACAAAGGACAGCCGGTCATTGCCGATAAAGTATGGCCGCAGCTGCTGCCGCTATTAAAATAAAAAACCTTCAACAAGAAGAGACAATAAATGAAATCATTAACACTTGAAAAAGCCAACCTCATTATTAATGCAGCCATTAATAAAGCGCGTAAATTAAACATGGAGCCGATTACCGTGGTTGTTTTGGATGCGTCCGGACATTTAAAAGCCATGCAACGGGAAGATGGCGCAACCATGGTCAGAGAGCAGATTGCTACCGCAAAAGCCTGGGGTGCAGTCAGTATGGGCATCTCATCTCGCAGCTTGGCCGGCGTAGCGGAAAAAAGGCCCGATTTTATGAATGCACTGTTGAATATGGCGGAAGGAAAGATCATGCCTGTTCCGGGCGGCGTTCTGATACGCGACACCAAAAATAACCTGATCGGCGCAGTCGGCATCAGCGGCGATATCTCTGATCAAGACGAGCGTTGTGCGATTACCGGCATTGAGGCAGCGGGCTTTATTGCGGGAGTTTGAGATAGGCAAACCGGCTTGAATATCCAAAACTTATCCCTTTTATGTAAGCCGGGATAGCCATATCAAGCCGTCTGATAGAACATTCAGATTTAATAAAAATAACGGAAGAACCATGTGCTGGAGTGGAGAAGCATCAACCGTATTAGCGACCATCGGATTATCGAGTACCGCTTATTTTTACTATAAAAAAGAACCCGCCCCGCTGTGTTATGCCTTGGGCTTCTTTTCATTAATGGAAGCCTTGCAGGCCTATACCTATACGGTGATTGACGATTGCAGCAATCCCGGCAACCAGGTGGCGACCCTGCTAGGCTATATCCATATCGCTTTTCAACCGTTTTCCGGCAACACTCTTTGACTAAACATAAAAAATGAGATTCATACAATGGGAATAGTTTCAAAAGAAATTAATGGCATCCTTTACGAAGCTGAGTATTCAGTAGCCGATGGTATCGTTACTGTTTATGGTGACAGCGGGCATAAATCAACTCAGCTTGGCGGAATGAAAGAAGAATCCTTAGCCAAAATCCTGCTAAGCCATTTGATCCGAGAAGACAAGGTCGATCCAACACAATAGTTTCCAGCGTGCACCTACACCCGATAGCAAAAAAGTTTGGTCTTTCGCCTGTCATCAATGCCGACTATCAACTCCGGTTCCCAATCCGGTACCGGAAAAGATGAAGAGATAAACACACTGCCGGGGCGCATTTTACGCCTGACTTTCTCGCCCAATTCGGCCATGACCGCTGGCGAAAGAAACGCAAACGCCACCTCGTAACAAGCAAGATCGCAGCTCCATAAGCTGTCGCGTTTTACAGTCGCATTCGGCAGATTGCGGCAGCGCCAAGCGGTGATTAGCCAAGGCAGCGGCGCGCATTCCCAGGCATCGACTGCCATAGCTCGACGCTCTGCCAGCGGCACTGCCACTGAGCCGATTCCGGCGCCAAGATCGGCGAACCTATTGGCATTTTCCCGTTCAACAATTGCCGCTACCGCATCCGCTACGGCAGTAGAAGACAAAAACAGCGGGACATCGCCTTTAACAGTACCCCAGAACACTAGCGCCAGCAGCAGCGCGATCAGAAGATACAACCAGGGAGACAACTGCAAGGCGAGCATGGCGATTGCCATCGGCAGAAACAGTAAATGGATCGGAATCCACCAATACGGCTGGCGAACTATACTAGACCATAAGGCAGCGGCAACGCCTTGTGCCACCGCCAAGCGCCATGCGCCGTGAAACAGCGCAGGCGACATCCAGGCGAGGGCAATTGCAAACGCTAACCCCATTGCCTGTGCGGCAAAAGCTTTGAATAATGTTATCAATCCTGATGTTCCGGCGATTTTCATCAAGTAAGGCCGGAAAACGTACCGGTGTTAATTCTTAGGGGAATTTGGTTTGGACGCGGGGGCCTCAGGAACGGGTACTGGAGTCGGCGCAGCAGATGGATCCAGAATTTTGGATACTGTTTCTTTAACAGCCTTTTCCTCTAAAGCTTTTTGCCGGTTGCCTTCGCCATAAAGTGTAGCGGAAACCATGAACAAGATAGTCGATATAATGAGAATTAAAAATCTGTCCGGATTTTTCAAAAAGAATAAAGGCCATTTGGGCTTAATCATTCCAACTATAAAAAAAAGCAGGGTCCAGATCCCTGTGTGAAAAGCGATTTTTATCAGCATTCTAATTACTCGTTAAACTTACATTTAGATGGATTTATATTATTATTAGTTGAGCGGGCGTTTGCAACACACACGACGCTATTTTAACGGTTTTACTTTATCAGGGTCTGAATTGTTGATATCGGTTATTCCAGTCGGCTGACATTTGCCGCATCCGCATCAAAAACTCTCATCTATAGAGTTTTCATATAATTAAAGTCAGGAGGTTCTATGGGTGGTTTTGCTTTAGCATTATTGATTTTCGCAGTCTTGCTGGTGCTTATGAGCGTCAAATCGGTTCCTCAGGGTACGGAGTATACGGTCGAGCGCTTCGGCAGATATACCAATACGCTGACACCGGGCTTGAATATTATCGTGCCGATTATTGATCGTATCGGCCACAAGATGGTAATGATGGAACAGGTGATGGACGTGCCGTCACAGGAAGTTATCACCAAAGATAATGCGATGGTTACCGTGGACGGAGTGGTTTTCTACCAGGTCATGGATGCCGCCAAAGCCGCTTATGAAGTCAGTCAACTAAGCTGGGCCATTCTGAACCTGGTGATGACTAATATCCGTACCGTCATGGGCTCAATGGATCTGGATGAACTGCTGTCGCGCCGTGACGACATCAATGCACGGCTGCTGTCCGTGGTAGACGATGCCACGACCCCGTGGGGCATCAAAGTCACCCGTATTGAAATAAAAGACATCGCCCCGCCCAAAGATTTGGTCGAAGCCATGGGTCGGCAGATGAAAGCCGAACGCTTGAAACGCGCCTCCATCCTTGAGGCCGAAGGCTTACGACAATCCGAGATTTTACGTGCGGAAGGTGCACAGCAAGCGGCTATCTTAGAGGCGGAAGGCCGCAAAGAAGCGTCTTACCGCGATGCCGACGCCCGTGAACGCTTGGCCCAAGCCGAAGCCAGAGCAACATTGATGGTGTCCGAAGCGATCGGCAAAGGCGACGTCCAAGCCATTAACTATTTTGTCGCGCAAAAATACATCGAAGCGCTAAAAGATATCGGTGCGGCTAACAACAGCAAACTGGTTTTCATGCCGCTCGATTCATCAAGCGTGATTGGCGCCATCGGCGGCATCAGCGAGCTAGCTAAAGAAGCCATGTCCAATACCCGCACCGGGCAATAGAAAAGCTGATATGAATGAACTAGAGATTGTTTTTTGGAACTGGTGGGTACTCGCCCTTATTCTATTAGTAATAGAACTGCTGGCTCCGGGCTTTTTCTTTTTGTGGATGGCGGCCTCCGGTTTTGTCACCGGCCTCCTGTTATGGCTGATGCCTGCAATCGACATCAAGTTGCAGGTATCTATTTTTTCGGTACTGTCTGTTGTTGCGATCATCATGTGGAAGCTTTACGGAAAAAAACACCCCATAACCACAGATCATCCGTTATTAAATAAGCGTGGCCAACAATACATCGGCCGAGTCTTTAGTCTTTATAAGCCGATAGAAAACGGCGAGGGCAAAATAAAAGTCGACGATTCCATCTGGAAAGTTCACGGTGAAGATTGCGATATTAACACCAAGGTAAAAGTCATCGCGGTTCGCGGTACGGTGTTTGATGTGGAAAAGGTTCATGACGCCTGATAAAAAACCGTCTATTTATCATGCCTTGAAGCGGCTTTTGCTACCAATAACCGGTTTATTTGTTCCATATCTTCTTGGGCCAAACTGCTGGACGCCTGTTTCAGCTTTAAAGTGTTCAGCAGATAATCATATCGAGTGCGTGAATAATCCCGTTTAGCCCGGTATAAATTTCTTTGCTCATCAAGCACTTCAACGAGCGTCCGGACACCGACTTCAAAACCCGCTTCAGTCGATTGCAGTGAAATTTCGGCGGAGCTGACTGCGGTTTTCAGCGCTTCTACACGGCTAATGCTGGTAGTGACGCCGCGATAAGCATCTTTGACCTGACGATTTACCGCTCTTTTCGCGGCAGTGAGTTGCTCTTTAGCCTGTTCATATTTATAACCGGCTTCCCGGGTTCTGGAATTCACTGCGCCGCCTTCAAACAAGGGAACATCTAAGCGTAGACCTATAGCTTCTGTCGATCCCCGCAAGCCGAAATTACTGGTGGTGTCGTATTGACCCGCAGAAGCGGTCAAATCCAGTTTCGGCAGATGTCCACTACGTTGCAAATCTATCGATTTCCGAGCAAACTCCATCTGGTTAAAGGCCGAAATGATGCTGAAGTTGCCAACTTCTGCTGAACTGCTCCACGCCGATATATCGTCCGGTTCCGGCTTGGCTAGCGGAATCTTCTCGCCCAGAGTATTAAGCGTGATGTCTTGCTCGCCAATAATTTCCGCTAATGCTTCTCTTTGGTTATCGACATTATTGGCCGCTTCAATTTCATTGGCGGTAGCTGTATCGAAAGCGGCCTGAGCCTGCTGGCTTTCGGTAATACCGATAACGCCTATGGCAAATTGTTGTTTGGCCTGATCAAGCTGGTGTGCAATCGCCTGTTTTTCCGAACGGCTAAATTCAAGGTTGTCCTCAGCTGATAAGACGTTGAAATAAGCATCAGTGACTTTAACCATCAGCTTTTGCAATTCAGACTGATAATCCGCCTCGGCCTGAGCAATTTGATTATCGGATTGGTTTAGCTGTATCCAATGCTCCCAATGAAACAATGGCTGGGTCAGGTTTACACTAAGATTATTATCGGAGTAATTCTGTATGCCCGGCCGACCTTGATAAGTAAAGCGCTTGTTATCTAAACGATTTAAGCTGCTGTTGCCTGTTGCCGAAACATTGGGCAAGAAATTCGCAATACTTTGATCTTTTGATTCGCCGATGGCAAGCTGACTGGCATGCGCTTGTTTTAAAACCGGATCATTTTGCAGCGCCAGTTCATAGACTTCCAGTAAGTCCTGGGCATATGCGGCCGGGGAGATTCCTGTTAGAAAAATAACGATAAAACCCGGTAAATAATTGGACACCGCTCGCTTGATTATATGGATTGACATGCAATTTTAATTTCTCGGGTTAGATGCATTTATAACCTTACAAAGCCGTCATCTTGCGTAGTTCGCAAGGTAAGCTGCACCACGGCGATTAAGCTTAAATTGGCTTGACTTCAAAAGCATCATTATAACAGGAGTTTAATTCAGAATTGCCGGGAGGAGTGAGCTAGCTTGAGTTCTTTGCACGGATGAAGCAACGGCTAAAACCTGCTGTGTTACTGGATTTCACCAAATTGAAAACTCGCAATCAGCTTTTAAATAGACCCACCAGTGTCTTGAGTTGCTGTAAATCTTCTTCGCTTGCCATCCGCCCGTAACGCAGCTTAATAAATAGAGAAGTGATTTGATCTATCTGCTCTGCTTGCACGGGCAGTTTTATCTTCACCCTTTCAGAAAAGTCCTTAACCCCTTCGCCAGCGCCTCTGATCAGTTCGTGTTTAACCAGCTTTTTGCAAAACCGGTTATAGATCAGCACAACTTTATCGGCGGCTTTCGGTTTTTGATAGAGCAGGAACCAGCAAAGCACAGCCGTTATCGATGCTATGACGGCTATCATCCAGTAAATCATGGTTTTAACATCATTAATGCCGAATGATGACAAGAAATTGGACTGGCTCTTGTTGTCGTAATTGATGACCCAGCGCTGCCAGTTGTAATCGACGTTGCCCCAAAGCTGCCGGGCCTGTTTCAGCCAGTTGTAGGCAGGACGCGGCAAGTAATTATTGGCTGATGCAATGCCATACGCGGTTTGCCGGTCGATGTTAATCTCGCGCTCGATTCTTTCCGGCGCAATCGCGGCGGTCGGATCAACCCGAACCCAGCCCCGATTCTCCAGCCAGACTTCGGCCCAGGCATGGGCGTCGGCCTGCCTGATCTCCAGAAAGCCGCCGACCTTGTTCAGTTCACCGCCCTGATAGCCGGTAACGACGCGCGCCGGAATATGCGCGACACGCATTAGATACACAAACGCCGAGGCGTAATGACTGCAAAATCCGTATCGGGTTTTGAACAGAAAGCTCTCTATCGGGTTTTCTTCCATAACCGGCGGGGTTAAGGTGTAATGAAAGTCTTCCGTTCTGAAATGGTTTAGCAACTGGTTGATAAAGTTATCGGGCGCGCTATCAAAACCGTGTAATTGACCGACCAGCTGCTTGATTTTATCCGACGGTTCGCCGGGCAGCTGTGTTGCGGCTTTATATTCGCCAGAATTGATCGGGCCGGTGTTGTAATCGGGATAAGAGGTGACTTTGTACTCGGCGCGCTGATCGGTTCGCTCTGAAGTAATGAGCTGGTAGCCGGCATTCAGGGTTAAAGGCGCGGAAAATTCCTGGGGCATATCCAGCGCAAAAACCCAGTTTTTATCCTGCGGTTCCATCAGCAGCGTGTATTGATAAGATGTTCCGGCAACGGCTGGCTTGCGCGAAGGCTTTTGGAGTGTCGCTTGCGTCCAGCGCTTGCCGTCGGTGTATGACAAAACCGGGCCGCGCCAATAGCGCTGCTGCGGCGGAGGAATTGGGCCTGCAAACTTCACCCGGAAAACCAGTTCGAAAGACTCACCCAGATCGCTGATGGAACCGGGTTCCATGCTGTCGCTTAAGCCTGTCTCAGCTCGATGCGAGTCATTAAACAGCATCCATTTCGGCGCTTCAAGCCGCGGGAATAAAACGAACAACGCCACCGCAATCGGCAGGGCCTGAACGGTGATGATAACGGCTGTTTTTACTGCCGCAAGTGTTTGCGCTTTGCTGCTGTTGATATAAACCAGCGTTGCCAACAGCACGCAGCAGACCAGCAGGATATAAGCCGCCATCAGTATGCTTTGTTCGTATAAGAACTGGGAAGCGGCGACGATAAAAGCCAGATAGTTGATAAGGTAAAGATCGCGCTCGGTTTTAATCTCCAATAATTTGAGTCCCAGAGCGATAATGAACAGATTGGTTCCGGCATCGCGCCCGAATAGGCCCTGATGCTGGCTATACAGCAGTCCGATTCCGGAAACGGCCAGTAACAAAATAGCCAGTTTGCCGGGCAGCCAATTGGGCTTCCAGACCCCGACAAAGCGCCAGCTGAGCAGCAGGCAGAAAAAACCGAATACAGCTGCCGGGATATGATAAATATGCGGAAAAACAATCAGCCCGATCGAGGACAGTAGAAAGATTAAAATGTTTTTGTCGAGTTCCGGCTTCATAATCGTCAAAACAGCGCCAGCGCTTCCAGACATTTTTGGTAATGCGCCAGACCGTTACCGGGCGGCAATGTTAATCCCGGCAAGGCAAAGCCGTAACGGATTCCGGCCTGCTCCGCATCGACTACCCAGCGGCACAGCCGGCTTAAACGTTCCTCACTGTTGTGTCCGGGCGCATGGTCATAATCCAGCCAAATTTCCTCTGATGACTGATCGCCGCCGTATTGTTTGCTGAACACGCCCAGACCTTTGGCGAATGCTTTCCAATGGATGTGTTTGATGGAATCGCCGGACTGGTATTCCTGCAGACCGTAAAACTCATCGCCACCCTTGTTGCTAACTCCCTGTTGGGCCTGCGCTGACGACGTGTGCGGAAAAGGCATTTCAACATGCGCAGGTTTCGGATAAACCAAGGCCTTAAGATTGAAGCGGGTCGGCGACCAGACGCGAAACAGGCCCAGCGGGTAAGTGCTGGACAGCGTCACCGTTCCCGCTTGGTGCCAGCCCCTTTTATGGGTGAGCGAGTAAACGGTAATATGCGCCGTACTTTGCGGCTGCAAGGTCAGGCTTTGAGCATCTTGCAGCTTAACCTGTAACTGGTGGCGCTCCATGTCGGTCGGATTGTTAATGTGAATGTCGAACCCTGCGGCTTCTCCGACAAATACAGCTTTGCTGCGGCCCTGCTGCAGCACCAGTCCGGATAGTGCTTTGTAGCTGTGCAAAATGGTGATGAAAAAGACACTCGCCAGCAAAAAAGCCAGCATGTAGGCCAGGTTATTGTTATAGACAAAGGCGATCAGCATCAGTAGAACAATCAGCAATACAAAGCCCAAGCCTCGCTGGGTAGGCAGAATAAAGATGCGCCTGTGATTTAAAACCACAGGCGTATCGACAGCCTTTTCTCCTGAGATAAACCGACTGAGCCGGAAACGTTCTGCTAGCTTCAATGGATAGCAACGTTAGCCAGGATGGGTGCGACGATGGCTTCCGACTGGCTATTGCCGGCCCGCAGCCGATGCCCCGCGACGGCCGCCAGCACGGCTTGCAGGTCTTCCGGGATAACCGCATCGCGCTGATCCATAAATGCCCAGGCTTTGGCTGCAGTCAGCAGCGCCAAACCGGCTCGGGGCGACAAGCCGCAGTGATATTCGGATGACTCGCGGGTAAAGTTAATGATGCCCTGGCAATAATCCAGCAAGGCCGCCGAGACATGAACCTCAGTAACCGCCTGCTGTATCCTGTGCAATTGTTCAGGCGGCAGTTTTACCGGCAGCGATTCGAATAGGCTGTGCCTGCTTTGCCCGGTCAGCAGTTGCCGTTCCGCCTGATAATCGGGATAGCCCAGTTCGATGCGCATCAAGAAACGGTCCAGTTGCGACTCAGGCAGCGGAAACGTGCCTATTTGATGAGACGGATTTTGCGTGGCAATCACAAAAAAAGGCTGGGGCAGCGGATAAGTTTTTCCTTCCACCGAAACCTGATGCTCCTCCATCGCTTCCAGTAAAGCACTTTGGGCTTTGGGTGTGGCGCGGTTAATTTCATCCGCCAGCACCATTTGGTTAAAAACAGGGCCGGGATGGAACTTAAATTCGTGGTTTTTACTATCAAAAACAGAAGCGCCGATGATGTCGGCAGGCAAAATGTCGCTGGTGAACTGAATCCGCTGATAATTTAACCCCAGCAGTTTTGCCAAGGTATGAGATAGCGTGGTTTTGCCGACGCCGGGAATATCCTCAATCAACAAATGGCCGCGGGCCAGCAAACAACAAAGCGCAAGCCGAACCTGTCGGGGTTTGCCGAGAATGACCTGGTTAGCAGAATCTAAAAGCTGCTGAATTGCATTTTGCATGATGAGTGATAGGATGGTGTGTTATAAATTTATTGAATTTCACTTTTATTATAAAGCAAGATTCAAGCGCACACAGACCGAACCTAAAACAGGGATTTACTATGAAAGAATACGAAGAAGTACGCAGCAGTTTAATTGATATGCTGGAAGATCTTGATGATCGTCTGACTAAAATTACTCATGATGTTAAAGAACCTTTAGACAAAGACTTTGAAGAACAGGCGGCCGAAATGGAGAATGCTGAAGTTCTGGATAGATTGGGCAATGCAGCCAGGACGGAAAGAGAAATGGTCAAGGAGGCTATCGCCAGAATAGATAAAGGCCAGTACGGATTGTGTCAGGTTTGCGGCAATCCGATCGGCAAGGAGCGGTTAAAAGCCATACCTTTTTCCAGCATGTGCATAAAATGCGCCAGCCAGACAGGCTGTTAAGGAAATCTAAATAATTCGAATATATGATGACCATAAGGCAACGATTAGTCGCCTATTAACTTAACACATCTATTTAACTAAATTTATCAAGATAAGGTTAGAAATTACCCTACAACTTGTTCAAATCTTTTTGTTTAATAAGTTTATTCACCTTATAATCCAACAAAACTTTCAAGTTTTTTCCATTCCCTATTTATTTCACTACAACCAGAGACTTGTCTAACGATGAAAATGAAGATTGCCCTATTTTTAGGACTGTTACTTATTGCTAATGTCAGCTTTGCTGAAGAATTAAAAGTTGGTTTTGTCAATATACCCGCCGTTCTTGAAAAAGCCCCCCAAGCTGAAAAGGCTAAAAAACGTCTGGAACAAGAGTTTTCGCCGCGCGACAAACAACTCGTTGCTCAACAAAAAGAAATTCAAAGTATGGACGAAAAATTGGCCCGTGATGCAGCCGTGATGGGCGAATCAGCCAGAGCCAATATGGAAAAAGACATTCTGAACAAGAAAAGAGACGCCAAAAGAGCACAACAAGAATTTAGCGAAGACTTTAATGTTCGCCGTAATGAAGAATTGGGCAAATTGCAAAGCCGTATCGTTGAAGTTATTCGAGATATCGCCAAAACTCAGAACTTTGATTTATTGCTTACCGATGGCGTTATTTATGCCAACGAACAAATTGATGTTACCGCTCAAGTTCAACAAAAGCTGTCAGCTATGCCAAACTAACCGGTTTTAACCGTCAGCCCTGAACGGGCTGACGGTGCTTTAAGTCTCATGGTAAAAGCGACCGGCCAGTCCACCCGCTTTACAACAAATAACTCCCTCCCCGCCAAGCTCTTCCGTTCATTTTTTCCTATTAATCCGTAGCTAATCGTGGATATTTCACCACCTCATTACCCTTTGCATCAGGCAGGATGACATGAACAAGCGACAGCTCATCGAAAAGCTATCATTGGAACCTCATATTGAAGGCGGCTATTTTTCCAGAACCTATAGCTCCGACCTAAAAACCGATATAGCTGACAGTTCGAAATCGAGATGCCTGCTGTCCTCTATTTTTTACATGCTGACTGACGACAGCCCGATTGGTCATTTACATAAGAATAAATCGGATATCATCCATTACTTTCACGGCGGCTCGCCGTTAACTTATTTAATCCTGCATCCGGACGGTCATCTTGAGACAAGGATACTTGGCGATGATCTTGATAACGGCCAACAACTACAATTAATTGTCAAAGGAGGATGCTGGAAAGCGACCGAGCTAAAAATGGGCGAATTCGGCTTGATCAGCGAAGCGGTATCGCCTGGATTTGACTATGACGATATGGATCTGGCGGTAGAGACAATCATAAAAAACCAGTTTCCTCAGGTATGGGATCAAGTCTCAAAATATGTCAGGCGGACCGAAACATAAAGGCATCTTCCTGAAACTTGACTCACTCCCAGTCACTTTTTCCCAGCCGTTTTTGCCTGCGCAATAGCTCCAAGCGCAGCCATTGCAGTAGCGTGGCACAGCCTTTGATAACCTGCGGCGCATAGCGTTTCGCCTCTTGCAGCAGCGAAACGGTAAGTCTAAAAAGTACCATACCGGCACGATAGGCTTTTTCTTGCATCCGGTAAAACAGCGGCCGCAGCGCAGCAAAATTTACTTCCCTATCCTTAACCTTGCCGCGCCGATGCAGCCAGTGCAGCAAACCGCTGATATAGAGAATGAATAGCCCTATACCGGTAAGAAACCAGATAAACCGGGCTGTGGCACCAAAAGCTTCGCCAGTATGCACAGGCCATATCCAGGTCGCAAAAATTTGGCCCTGCGTAAACCCGGACGGATCGCGCACCTCTTTGACTTGGCCGCTCCATCTGTCTACCCAGACCGTGGTGTAGGGATGCCGGCGATTGACTTCACCGCCTTGACGTAAATTAATACGATAAATTCCGCTGTTGCCGGCCGGAGTGGTAACCCGCCTGAGTTCGGCGCGAGGAAAAGGGCCGCGCGCAACAAATTCCGCCGACTCCAAGCCGACCGGGTGATTGTTCGGATTCGCCGTGCTGATAATATTGCGCCCGGTTTCGCCGTGCTCCATGCCGGACGAGCCGACCAGCATTTCCAGTATCGAAGGAAAACTCAGGTTAATGCCAGTGAACGCCAGCAGCAACAAGACCGATGCGCTCAGCAATCCGATCATGCGGTGCAGGTCGAAGGCAAGCCGCATCATCCCGGCCTTATGGCGAATGCGTAACGCCTCCGGGATGCCCCTGATGCCCGGCCACCACAAATAAACGCCGGTTCCGGCAGAAATCATCAGCAATAAGCCCAATAAGCCCACTGCATTCGAGCCGAAGCGGTCAAGCCGAAGCTGGGTATGCATATCAAGCAGCCAAGTGACCGCGGTTTGCCCCCAGAATCGGCTGGCAACAACTTCGGCGGTATACGGATTTACGGATACCATTAGCGGCGCGTACAGCTCGAAGAATGTCTCTCTGGGCTTGTCGTACCAGACGGTAACCATGCCATGTGGAGATCTGGGCAGCTCCAACGTCCAGGCCCCGTACCGATTGGGATGCGCCGCTTGCACCGCCGCCATGATTTTATCCAGCGACTGGCGCTTGCCCTCCGGCTGTTCGATGACCAGCTCTGGATTCAACAGCTCGTCCAATTCTTCACGGTAAACGCTGACACTGCCGGTCAGCCCCATCAGCGCAAAAAAGAAGCCGGCGATTAATGCCAGATAAACATGAACCTTAATCCAGGTTGTCCGGTTGAACAGGCGTTGAATGGGGAATTGCATGGCGTTGTTGTGAGCTTAAAAAACGCTCATTATCCCATAGGGAATTACGCGCGGTTAATTTTTGTCCGACGCACCGACACCTAAATCTCCAACATTAAAAATCCAGCCAATCCTAGCCAATGCTGTAAGAATAAAACTACGTGATATCACGTATTGCATTGTGTGATATCACGTAGTTTATAAGCCTCTCCTTATTTATCTCACCGCTAAAAGATCTTACCCGATACAGCGCAGGCCTTGCCATTACTGGCTTCAGATGCCCATGCGCAACGATTTTCTCATTGTGGCATGGATACTGCTCTTGCTTGTTGAATAACTAGTGTTACAACAAAGCAAACTTACAGGAGAACTGATGCGCACATTACCCAAACTGATAGCAACCCTGCCGCTGACGATGGTCATAGGCTCTGCCCTGGCCGAAGAAAGCACTCTCACCGGCAGCAACACTGTGGCGGTTGAGGCGCCTGACGCTCCGGCGGTCTCCGCCACGCCCAATCAAAAAGGGAAAAACGCAAAAAAGACTGAAGAGCCGTTGGTTTTGGACATGCTGACCATCAAATCCCAAAAAGCCAATATCGACCAGCCGTTCGGCAGCTATCTCGACCACTCGCAAATTGCTCTGGCTAGAACCGCAACCAGCGATACCGCGCAAATGTTTAAAGGCACTCCCGGCATGAGCTTCTCAGGCGGTGGCGGTATTTCCAGCCGACCTATTATTCATGGTATGGCTGATGATCGCTTGCGGACGCAAGTCGATGGCATGAATCTGATTTCGGCTTGCGCTAATCACATGAACCCTGCGCTGTCTTATGTTGCCCCTTCCAGTGTAATGAGCGCTCAGGTGCTTGCCGGCATCACGCCGGTCAGCATGGGCGGCGACAGTATCGGCGGCACCATTCGCGTTAATTCGGCTGATCCGGAATTTGCCGAGGATGGCAAGACACCGTTGCTAAAAGGTCAGGCCTCGACCTTTTATCGCTCTAACGGCGATGCACGAGGGGGCAATATTGCCGCTTCGATAGCGAACGAGCATGCCGAGCTTAAGTACACGGGCTCAACAGTGCAGTCCCGTAATTACAAAGCTGGCGGAAATTTCACTACCCAAAATACCAAAAACGGCAATGACGTGGTGGCGTCTTCCGCCTATAAATCCGAGAACCAGGCGCTGTCGTTGGCCTTGCGTGGCGGCGACCATCTTGCCGTCATCAAGGTCGGACAACAGAACATCCCTTATCAAGCCTTCCCCAACGTGCGCATGGACATGACCGGCGATGACAGCTGGTTCGCCAACGTCTTCACTAAAAGCAATTTTAACTGGGGTAATATCGAAACCCGCGCTTATCATGAAGATGCCCGGCACAAAATGAACTTTCTTGAAGATAAAAAGACTACGCCAACCCGTAGCATGCCTATGGATACGCATGGCGTTAACCAGGGCCTGTCGGTAAAAGCCAACATCGACATAACCAACAGGCATTTGCTGACAGTCGGCGGCGAGTACCAGCGTTACCGTTTGGACGACTGGTGGAGTCCGGTTACGGGCAGCATGATGATGGGGCCGGGCACATTTTGGAATATCAATGGAGGCAAGCGCGACCGCGTCGACCTATTTACTGAATGGGAAGGCCGCTGGACCGACAAATGGCTGACTCAACTCGGTGCCCGTGTTGGCGCTGTGGAAATGAATGCCGGCAATGTCCAGGATTATCGTACCATGACCGTAGCGCAGAGAGCCGAGGCGACAGCGGTTAACAGCCAGAATAAAAAGCAGACCGACATCAATATTGATTGGACTGCGTTAGCACGCTACACCTACAGCGACATGCAGACTTATGAGCTGGGGGCCGCCCGAAAAACCCGTTCGCCTAATCTATACGAGCGCTTTGCCTGGTCCCGCGGAGCGATGGCGATGTTCATGAACAATTGGGTGGGTGATGCCAACGGCTATGTCGGCGACATCAATCTTAAGCCTGAAGTCGCGCACACTGTCAGCGCCACAGCCAATTGGCATGATGCCGATCAACAGGACTGGGAAACCAGAATCACGCCTTTTTACACCCATGTCGAGAATTATATTGATGCGAGACTGTGTTCTCCGGCCAACGGCGTAGCGTGTGCCAGCCCAAATATGGGCTTCAATTTACTGCAACTGGCCAACTTCGATGCGCATCTGTTCGGCGTCGATGTTTCCGGATCCAAACTGTTATTGGATACAGCCAAATACGGCAGCCTGACCGGTAAAACCGTTTTGAATTATGTCAGGGGCAAAAACAACGACACCGGCGGCAACCTATATCAGCAGATGCCATTCAATGCGACGGTGGCTCTCGAACATAAGCGCGGCGGCTGGGCGAATGTGATTGAAACGCAAATAGTCGCGCCTAAAACAAACGTGCAAGCCGTCCGCCTGGAGCCTAAAACCGCGGGTTTTGCATTGCTGAACCTACGCAGCAGCTATACCTGGAAGCATTTGCGGATCGACGGCGGCATAGACAATATTCTTGATAAGAATTATGCTCTGCCCTTGGGCGGAACTTATATTGGAGAAAGAAGCGTTCCGGGAACAGCGGTACCCGGCATGGGCCGTTCGTTCAATGTCGGCATGACTGTAAACTACTAACCGCATAAGTTGCGTTAACTGCTTTAACGTTAACGCAAACTGTTCGACTACAATGAGTTACCTGAAATTCAAACGTACAAACTACTTGACGGTATAAGGCGTCCAGCTCAATAACGGGACGCCTTCCAGGTAGTGCTTAATAGTTGAAGCAGGCGAGCACTTTTTTCCTGCAAATATCTTAATAAACCACGAGCGGCTGTATTTATACACCGCTCGTGGTTTTATCTTTTTAACGTATAAGCCAAAAGACAAGTGAACCAGACAATGTTAAGTCTCAGGCTTGGACTCCGCTTTTTTAAGAGGCCACATAGAAAAGCGCTTAGGTCATCGTGAACCTCCTATTTCATCCTGCACCTGTTAAACAACCCCAGCAACTGCTTGAAATTTTTTGACGTTAAAAGCTTCATTTCGCGTGACTATTGCCTATCATGAAGTTCCGTATTATTCTGACCATATCCCGTCACAGATCTACTGCTCATTTCGCCTTTTCCCTTATGCTCATCTACTTTATCCGGCTGTTTAAAGATTCTCCGGATTTCTTATCCCCCGCGCCACGCACTTACTGTCGATTATCGCAGACAATATGCCTTAGTACTGGCTGGACGGTTCGCACAAGGATTTTGCGGCAATTATTTCAGTTGTCTCTTCAATACTGATGTGGATTAATCCCGATGCTTTTAGAAATCTCCAACAATAATAAAAAGATGAGATCGATAAAAACGCATTTAACTATCACGCTATTATTGTTCATGCTGCTGCCCACCGGATTGATAGGCGCAACAACATACTGGTTCATATATAACGGCATTAAAGAAAACCGCATCAAAGACGTAGGCTATATAGCCGATGCACGCCACGAAGAACTGCGCATGCACTTGCACAGGGATGACCAGCGCGGAAAGGCTTTGCTGGATAGTTTGATTTCCTGCCGCCATAGCGATGGAGGCATCAATGATTGCGCTCGTGCCAAAATGGAACAGTTTGCCGCCATCAATCATGCCGTCGGCTTTACTTTTCATTCAGGGATCGAAAACGACTTTTCCTACGGCAGCAATGCTATACCGTCCGATAGGTTAAACAGACCGTTCCTGCCCGGACAGATAGCGGCAACCACTACGGTAAACGGTACTCCATGGTTTTCCCTGATCGCTGCCGATCCGACATCCGGCTTTAGTCTGGTAATAACCTATCCTGGACAGGATCTGCAGGAGATTTTTGCAGATTCCAAAATGTTGGGGCAATCCGGAGAAACCTTTCTGGCCGATAACCAGGGACTTTTCATCACTAAGTCGCGCTATCCTTCGGAGCAGCAAGGGGTTAACATTCCCATTTCATCCATGCCGATGCAACACTGTCTAGGCAGGGAAAGCGGTGCAATGCTCCACCTTGATTATCGCGGCGCTTCAATCATCCATGGTTTTCGGTTCGTACCGGAAATCGGAGGAGGCTGCATCATGGCGCATATCGATCAGGCGGAAGCCTTTGCACCCTTAAGACAGTTAGTTATGGGCTTGGGCATCGTGGCTCTTCTTTTCACTTGTTCTGTCTGGCTAATCGCAAGGATGAGTGGCAGGAGCATGTCCAGATCCATTATTGCCCTGGCTGACATGGCGCGAGCTTTATCCCGTGGCGATTTTACGCAACGGGTTGCCTCAACAAATTACCGCGAAATCGCCGAGTTGTCGCACCTGTTCAATAACATGACCGAACAACTGGATATCACCCTCAGCCGGTTAAAAGTATCTGAATACGAACTGGAGAAAAAGGTTCTTGAACTCCACGAGCGTCATAAAAAATATGATTCGGTCATTCAAACTATCAGCGAGGGTTTCTGGCAAATAAACGAAGAGGGCTACCTGTTGGAAGTCAATCCGGCCTACGCCCATCTTTCCGGATATTCCGCGGCGGAATTGGTCGGCATGCGGATCGCCGATCTGGAAGCGCAGGAATCGCCTGAGCAAACAGCTCAACATATCCGTGATGTTATGCTGTATGGAACAGATGTGTTTGAAACCCGGCACCGCCGCAAGGATGGGAGTCTGTGGAATGTTGAAGTCAGCACTTCTTTCATTAATGAAAATGGAGGCTATTTCGTCTGCTTTTTCAGGGACATCAGTGCGCGCAAAGAAATAGAAGACAAGCTGAAAGCCAGTGAAGTGAAGTTCCGCTCGATTATCGAGGCTTGCCCGGTGCCGATGGTATTGAATAATCAGCAATTGAACATCACTTTCCTGAATCCGGCATTTGTGCAGGCCTTTGGTTACAGTGTAGATGATATTCCTACTTTGGCGGACTGGTGGTCAAAGGCCTATCCTGATCCGGACTATCGATACTGGGCCGTAACTAACTGGCAAGCAATACTAGAGAAAGCCAAACAGGAACATACCGAATTGCCATCTTTGGAAGTGGCTATCCGCTGTAAGAATGACAGCATTAAAACCGTATTAGTCTCTGCCGCTACGATTCATCACGATTTTGCGGGTGAGCATTTGATGATCCTGTACGACATTACGCCGCGCAAACAAATTGAAGCCAAATTTAACGCCATTTTTGCCGCGTCAGTGGAAGGCATTATTACTTATGACAAAGCCAACATCATCGTTTCGGCGAATGCCGCCGTAGAAACCATCTTCGGCTATAAACCGGAAGAGCTGGTCGGTTACAGCATCAACAAACTCTTGCCGTCATCGCTAGGTTCCAGCTCGCCTCAGGCCGCAGAACGGATCGGCCAGATTGAGGAGGTTGAAGGCCTACATAAAAACGGTTCTGTGGTGCCGCTGGATCTGTCTGTAGCGGAGTATTCAATTAACGATACACGCTATTTTACCGTCATTGTGCGCGACGTAAGCTTGCGCAAGCACCGGGAGCAGCAGGACAAGGAACATCTTGACGAACTCGCCCATGTCACGCGCCTTGGGCTGATGGGCGAAATGGCGTCCGGCATCGCGCATGAAGTCAACCAGCCTCTGTCCGCGATTTCCAGCTATGCGCAAGTCAGCTTAAACCTTATCAATACTGAAAGCCCCGATCTGGTAAGGCTTACCGAAGTTCTATACAAAACCCAGCAGCAGGCTTTACGGGCGGGACGGATCATTCATCGCATGAGGAAGTTCGTCAAATCCCATTCAATACATCGATTATGCGCCGATATGAATGCTTTGATTCATGAGGCTGTCGGCTTATGCATTGCCAATCTTAAACAAAACGGCATAAGGCTGGCATTTGAGTTGGAAAACAACCTGCCGACTGTCTATGTAGATCATGTACAAATTGAGCAGGTCATCATAAACCTGCTGCGAAACAGCATTGACGCTTTAAAAGACTTACCCGCAGGACAACAACGGTGTCTGTCCATCCAAAGCCGGCTGACGCTCAATAACAACATACAAGTCAGAGTGAAGGATAACGGAGCGGGGCTTGATAAAGACCAACAGCAAAAAGTACTGACGCCTTTTTACACCACCAAAGCGGACGGCATGGGCATGGGACTGTCGATCAGTCGTTCGCTGATCGAAGCCCATGATGGAACCTTGCATTTCAATAGCCAACCCGGAAAAGGCACTACTTTTTATTTCACCCTACCCATACAGAAGCTTTAACCCACTTTGCCGGATAAATATCGGCACGCGGTATATTTCCCGGCAGCATAAGGGATACAAAAGCCCGACGTTCAGGTTTTCAACACGAAAATGCACTAATGGCTATTTGAGTCATCGTAGCGCAAACTGATGGACGCCCTGATTGCGGCGTGTAACAGCGGAGCAAGCAATGCTTACCCCGCTTGGCTTAAGAATATCGACTCGCCTAATTCACTGAAACTAATCGAGGCTTTAACGGCTCGCTATTGATTTCAAAATCCATTTTGATTCGTTTTACGGCCGCGTTCATTTCCTTTTTGCTCTTGAAAGGCCCGGCGATAACCTGATAGGCATCGTCTTTCGAGACTTTGCGGGCAGGTATGATCGGTCCCTGATGATTAAGCATGGTTGCCAGCTGTTGCGCCTTGGTTTCATCATTAAAGCTGGCCACCAAAATGGACCAGTCGCTATCCTTTAGCTCCTCAACGACAGGTTGGTCATAGAACTGCCCTGGATGTTTCAGCTGCACAGCGCTCGCCGTCATTTCCGCAATATCAGGGCTTTGCACAAGTATCGGCGTCGGAACGCCGTCAGAACGCTCAAGTATGCGATCGACTTTTTCCCAATCGACAGCTACGCCTTTTTTGGCGCTGACTTCCTGCAATTTCTTGACTACCTGTTTTTTCAGGCTGGCTTTTTCCTTGGCCCATTTCGGCAGGGGTTCATGCGCTTCAAGGTATAACATGTCCTGATGCCATGCCGTCAGGTAGGGCTGATGAATGATGCGCACCGGCATGCCGACCGTCGCTTTTTTGAACAGCACTTCAATGTCCTCCGGATAAAGCTGTACACAGCCATGGCTGATCTGCATGCCGATACCGTAAGGTTTGTTGGTGCCGTGGATTAAATAGCCGGAAAAGCCCAGACGCATCGCATAAAGCCCCAGCGGGTTATCAGGCCCCGAGCGGACAACCTTGGGCAAGGTATCGCCTTTTTCGGCATGCTCGCGATGGATGGACTCGGGAACAGTCCAGCTTGGGTTGGCGTCTTTGGCGACAATGGTGGTCTGCCCCATCGGCGTGTTCCATCCCTGACGGCCAATGCCAACCGGATAGGTGTAGACTTTATTCGGCTGTTTTTTGGGATAGTGGAACAAGCGCATGTTCGCGAGGTTCAGGACGATGCCTTTATGAGGCGAATCGGGAAGTACAAACTGCAACGGCAATAAAACGCGGCTGCCCGGCGCTGGTGTCCAGGGGGAAACCTTGGCATTGGCTATGCTGATATCGTTATAGCCAAGGCCGAAATGCCGGGCAATATCCGGCAGGGCGTCATTTTCGCGGGTTTCAATGGTGGCAAGAGAGCCGACCATATTTTCATCGTCAGACAGTTCAAATTCGTGGCTAACGACGGCTTCCGGCTGAGGCTCAGGAAGCTCGATGATTACCGTTTTTTCATCCTCGGGGAAAATTGAAGACAGGGTCTGACAGCCGCTAAGCAGCATTATCCCAAACGCCAAACCGACTGACAGTGCTGGCTTTTTGATTTTGAACAGATCAATTCTAGAGATTTCTGGGCTGGTCATACAGATAAGCGCGGATAGAGTTTACAAACTCTAAGTATATCTGAGCAAAAATTAAAATATACCGCTGACTACATTAAGAGTTGATTAAAATTCGGTTAAGAACATTGCGTCCTATTGATGTTGAATTATCCATAAGTCACTGATCTTTCGCGCTTATCTTACAGCTAATTATTCCTTAACCGGCTGGTCAGAAGCCAGCGCATTCCAGCCGATTACAACCCTGTATACTATCAGCACTACAGTAGCAATCAGGATAAAGATCCCGACACCAAGCCCAAAAGTGATCCCGGATAAGGCAAAACCGGCCAGAGCTATCCACGCGGTCTTGATCTGCCAGTCAAAATGGGACTCCAGAAAGGTTCCCCTGACTTTATCCCGCTTCATGAAGTTAATCGCCACACCCACCAGCACCGGCAAACCGGCTAACGCAAAGGCCAATACCTGACAAAGATACACGACCGTTGTCAGCCGCTTTAAGGAGTGCAGTCTGTCAATGTCAATTTGATCAGTCGAATTTTCGCTCATAACCCACCTGCCTGTTGATTTTATCTGTAACGTCAACCGCGAACATACACTTTATTACAAACAAATCAACCGGATCCAAACTCATTTTATGCTTTAAAACAACCTCAAAGCCCTAGTTCGGACAGACCGGGATGGTTGTCGGGTCTTGGCCCCAGCGGCCAATGAAATTTCCGCTCGGCCTCGCCAATCGGCAAATCATTAATGCTGGCCAGGCGGCGCTGCATCATGCCGTTTTGGTCAAACTCCCAATTTTCATTGCCGTACGAACGGAACCAGTTGCCCGAGTCATCATGCCACTCATAGGCAAAACGCACCGCAATGCGCGCATCGTGAAAGGCCCATAATTCCTTTATAAGGCGGTAGTCCAGTTCCTTGGCCCACTTTTGCTGAAGGAACTGCACAATCTGCTCGCGACCGGCAAGAAATTGGGCTCGGTTACGCCATTGGCTATCGACAGTATAAGCCAGCGCAATTTTTTCCGGGTCACGGGTATTCCAGGCGTTTTCGGCGGCGCGAACTTTTTGCGCTGCCGTTTCAGCGGTGAATGGCGGCAGCGGTGGACGGATATTTTCAGTCATGTTCTGGTCCTTATTATTTTGAAGGAACATAAAATGTAGTTTCTAGCCGTTTTTATTGCAATACAAACTTAAACCCGATCAACATCAGGATGCAAGCCAGGATCGGTCGCAAAAACCTTTCAGGAATCTTTGCGCTCAGGTGGCTGCCAATCCAGATGCCGGGTATAGAGCCGACTAGCAGGCTGCCCAACAAAACCAGATCCACGTTACCCAGGCTGAGATGGCCCAGTCCTGCGACCGCCGTAAGCGGAATGGCATGCGCCAAATCCGTGCCGACAATTTTCAATGTCGTCATTCTAGGATAAAGAAATAACAGCGCGACAGTACCCAGCGCACCGGCGCCCACGGACGACAACGTCACCAAGACGCCCAGCACCGCGCCGATCAATACGGTGGCCGGTATTTGCAGATGCTTGAAGCGCCCCGCATTCTCGGGAGTGCTGTGCTCATCATCGATAGGCTTAAGCTTTGCCGCTCGGCTTAACAGCACACTGCGCACTATCAGCGAGAAAGCGGTCAGCAGCAGCGCAACACCCAGCGTAAACGTAATCGCCCCGGTGGTTTCCTTGCCGACTGCCATCAAATGCTTGAGTACATACAGGGTAGCCAAAGCAAAAGGTATGCTGCCCAGTCCTAGCCAGCCGACGATTTTCCAGTCAACTGAACTGTGTTTGTTGTGATGCACCCACACACCGCCGGTCTTGGTGATGGCTGCAAACAGAAGGTCCGTACCCACCGCGACGGCCGGTTTGAACCCGAACAGGAAAACCAGCAATGGCGTCATTAACGATCCGCCGCCCACACCGGTCAAGCCCACTAACAGTCCTACAGAAAGACCGGAAAAAGCATATGCCCAATTCATAAAAATTAGCCCTTGTTTTAATACGTCTAAAAAAACTGTGCATTATAACAGGCGAGTAGTGCTATTTTTTAAGAGTTGTCGTTCTGTGTTTATTTGATAATGAAACCCAGATCAAATCACTGAACTCCAGGCTGTCTATTATTGGACTTATTGCCAAGCATTTAGAATTCTTCCCACTCCCCCAAACCGGCTGTCGCCAATGACGCTTTAGGCCTGGCTGCGGGCGCTGCCGCGGGCGGGGCAAGGCGGTCAGCGCCGGCCGGGCTGTCCGCCACCTTGAAGCCGCTGACGGTCGCCACCAACGCTTGCGCCTGTTCTTCCAAGGATTCTGCGGCCGCCGCGGCTTGCTCGACCAGGGCGGCATTTTGCTGGGTCACGTCATCCATTTGCGTGATGGCCTGGCCCACCTGCTCGATGCCGGCGCTTTGCTCAGAGGACGCGGCGGTGATCTCGCTCATCATGTCGGTCACGCCCTGCACGGAACTGACGATTTCCTCCATGGTC
>DATBRD010000015.1:0-7000 GCA_036560465.1 Methylobacter sp. | reverse complement strand
ATGCATATGATCAAGAAGGGCCAGATGCTCGATGGCAATGGGATGAAACTGCCTGCGGCAGGACAATTCTATTCATTGGCAGCCTAAAGCCCTGCGAAACTAGCAGAACTGTGCTCGAAGAAAATTAACGCAACAGAACCTAGATTTTTTATAGACTTCTTTTATACAGTCAACTTTAGTGCCACAGGCATATTTTGACTTTATTGATTCCTTCCAAATTTCATGTGTGGCTACAGCATCAATGTCCTTTGCATTTTTATAGAGCTTACTATTTTCAACATCCAAAGCGGCTAACTCACGATGAGTACAAATGGCAATCTCCGTTGGCTTGCTGGCTTTACTGCAATTGAAACTGGGAGAAATGGGTTGGGTCGTGGTCACCGATGGTAATGATGGCGTAGCCGCTGGTTGAGAGGCGCGTTCTTGAAGCATCTCTTTTTGAACCTGTCCTGCTTCCAACAATTCCTGGTTTAATTTTGCTAACCCTTGCTTTTGTAACGCGGCTCTAAGCTGGTCCTCTGCTACTTTGGCTTGTTCTGTCTCTGGTTTTAAACGCGCAACAGCTTGCTGGGACTGCTCATTCAACTGAACAGGATTGTTTACTTCAACGTCTAAGGTGGGCTTTAATAACGCAAACGTTATAATCTGATCCAGCACATTCGCCCATCCGGCATCTTCAATCTCAACCTGCTGCGCTTTACCTTCACCCATAGGAGGTACTCTATATTCAATATCTTGACTGAAAACATTGCCGCTATTTTCAATGTTAAATTGCTCCGCATAAAGACCAATTTCGGGTTCATGTTGAATTGCTCTGGCTTGATTAGCATCCGCAAGCACATTGGCTGGAACCGTTACTTTTAATAGTCCACTGCATAGCTTGATGTTGTTGGCATCCTCTTTAACCGTCTTGCTATTTTCAACGGCTATTTGAAGCTGGGCTAACAACGCTCTCACTTTAACTCCACCGAATACCGAAGCACCATCATAATAGTCATACTTTTTATCCGCCGTTAATTTGGCTGCCTGCTCAGTAATAAACTGGCCAATGATCTTTTGCGTATCCGGTGAAGAGCAACTTGCGGCAGGCGTTAGGTTATTACAGCCCACTAACAGTAGACCTGTCAAAGTTAAGAGTGCCGTGTTTTTAAGAGTGATCATTTTTAGGGCCATGCCAAGGGTAATGTCAAAGGTTTAATGTTCAAATACAGATTGCGTCAGCATCACTAACGCTGCTGTGATGAAAGCCAGTTCACCGTATTATCTTGAGTTAAGACGAGAAATCAAATGAGTGATTCTACGCTGAGATCGCTGATTTTTCACCGCCATGGTCAACGCTTTGGGCTGGGCAATGACGACGACCAGTTTTTTATCACGGGTCACGCCGGTATAGAGTAAATTCCGTTCCAATAGCAGGTAATGCTGCATGGCCAGCGGGATAACCACGACAGGGTATTCCGAGCCTTGGGCTTTGTGAATGCTGGTCGCGTACGCCCAAGAGATTTCATCGAGCTACAGCGATTCAGCTAACAAGCCAGAGGGCGACCAGAGGTGCGACATTCAGCAAGAGAACTCCTATTTTGTAAAATGCCATGCTGACATAGTGGAGCGTGTCAAAGGTTTCAGCCGAGAGACGAAACCATCTGCTGTGTAGGCGGTACATTTGGTCGTGGGCAAGACGGAATACGCCAAACCAGATGATAAGGATCGCATAGTTGACGGCGAGACTATATAGCAAAAGCTCTTTGATGGCATCGGGATTCATTGCGGCACCTCGCATTTTTAAAATAGATATACCGATTATACTTAAGATGCTGATAAGTCAGACAAGCTATTCTGGCGCAGGTAGTCGACAGGCTGATACAGCCTCATTAAGGAACGCAGCCAATACGGTGTATTTATAAAATATTGCTACTCAGCAGAGCCAGCTGGTTTTGTGGCGCTATTGCTTGATCTGAGCGCTAAAGCAGCTTCTTGTGTTCATGTGAAGATAAAATTCGAATAAATGTTAGTGGTCAAATTGGAGGTGCAATGACAAGAGAACTGACCAAACAAGCTTATCAGCTTTATGACAAGATTAACGACAATATTAGGGAAGAGAACAATAGGGTGTACGCTTGCCCAAATCATATTGAGCGACTTAAATGCCTTGCAACTCGCGCACATTTTAGATATATGAGGCGTCGGACTGGTTGGCCGCACTTGGGTTACTATTGAACCGAAACGAACGTTTTAAGCTGCAGTAAACGCACACTTCCCGACTGAACTGAATTTGACTAATGGCTCTCCAACATACTGTTAGGATTTAAGATAACTTAATTCATAAAAACACATACACGACCTACGCAACTCGGTGAGGTCTGGCCAAAGAGCTGTAAATAATTTTTGATGATGGAACCACTCTATTTTCCTAGCGTTTCATGTCATGTCATCCCTGACGCTTGAGGATCAAGCTAAGAGGGCAGCAATAATCCCGGTTATAAAAATACCATCAAATGTACCAGCACCCCCAATTGATGCAGCAGGCGTTCCGAGTGCAGCGATGGTATTGAGCCGAAGAATGTCGGCACCGATCAATACACCCAACACGCCACTGATATAGGCAAGATGAGCTGCGTGTTCAGGATCAAGAACCAGGGCCAACAAAGCCGAAGTTAACGGTGCCAGAAAAACAGGCATACCGACACCCAAACCGGGTATTAAACGGCTAAATTTATAACTCAATGCGGAGATGGCTAATATGGCAACAATAATCTTGATCGGGTCAATTAACTGCATGGATATAAAATAAAGACACAATCCTACCGGAATTAAACAACCGCCGACATTGACAGCAATAACCACTTTACCTTCCCTTGCAGGCTGAACTATTTCCCAGATCATTTTTCGATCCGGCAGCATAACAAGATGACCGGCCTCTTTTGTATGCACGCTATAAACAGGCAGATTAATGCCACTCCCCAATAACGTTCCAAGCAATAACAATGAAGCGACTTCAGGAGTTAATCCGAGTTTGACGAAGGCAATCTCAAAGAGATGAACCTGTAGCATTGCCGCCAAAAACAAGGCAATTAGAAAAAATATGAGCAATGAATTAACCGGCATGACTGTATCCTTAATCAGTAAGTGTAGTTATTATTGTTGCTGTTGCTATTGCTATTTACGAAAATAGCATTGAATCTTTTTTCCATTACAACCAGAACTTTTGCTGCATTATTACAACTAAAGATGTTAATCAGCGTGCAAATTTTACCAGTTCCTTTTAAAACAACGTCCAGATTTACCAATTAAAAGTTCTATCTTATTATTTTATAGTTCCTAATGGATTTTAATGGCCTGCAAAACCAATGTTGAAACCGGAAAAAATCGGAAGCTGATTTACAGCTCGGGCGTTTCAGCGGCGCTCTTGCTGCTTGCGTTGTATCAGATAGGCATCCATGAGATTATCCTGTTTGACTGCTCCTGGGCGGAGTGGGGAGTGGCAAATCAATTTACACCGGCAAACAAAGTCGTATTTCGGTTAGTCTGTCGCCGCGGCTGACCTGTCTCATTAATAAGGTTCAACCGATGTCAACCAGGATTATTTGTATCATTTCTCTAAAGCCTATCAGTACAAATACCCAATTATGGAAAAAATATTTTTTTTGTTGATCATGCTAACTTCTGTTGCCCACGCAGAGGTTTTTAAGTGTCTACTGGAACCGAACAAAGTAGTTTATCAGTCTGCGCCATGCCAATCCGCTGTAAAACAGGAAATTGTTGAAATCAAGAAAACCGATCCCCGAAAGGCTGCCGAGGCAGAAGCCAATCTGAAGGCTTGGGAGGAGGATTTTGCAAAGCGTGAAGCAGTAAGAAAGAAGGATGAACAAGAACTTCAAGCTGAACTGTACAGAAAACGTTTACAGAGTAATATGCAAATTCCAAATAGACCGTATCAATTTCACCCTTATTATTATGCAACCTATCCGTTTTATAAGTCTCATCGGCACAATATTCATGGGCGTAGTTTTCACAAACATTGAAAAATCAGTCTGCGGCTGACTGTAGAAACGCTAAGTCTCTGAAAGTTTGAACGCCATATGGAAAATGGCGTCTAAATTTTGCCAGTTTTACAACAAAGAGCGTTTGAATTTTCTAATACCTCCTCACTGTCATGTTGATAGTATGACGCACGCCAATTGCTGGACTGAAAAATTCAACGCTGATTAGTGGCACATAGTGAAAGCCGTTTTTCCAGGCAACACCTTTATATTGATTCAGGAGGCTGCAGGCAACCCTTGGTAACGTTCAATAGCCGTTATCGCATTAAACATCATGCGCTCGCGGCCGAGCCGATCGGCCAAACCGACATGTCGTACAACCTCTAGCACACTCGGATTGAGGCCGGCCAGCCAAAGCGTGGCGCCGTGTTCGGTTACGCGCTTTTCGCGCTCTATCAGCATCTGCAATGCCGAATATTCGATATCCGGAACCCGGCTCATATCCAACACAAGGACTCGGGGTTTACGCAGCTTGACTAGCGCTCTGATCTGACCGGCTATCTGCTCGGCATTGACAAAATAGATGCTTCCTTCCGGACGCACGATCAACAACCCCTCGAAAGTCTCGTCATCCGGGTATTCAGGCGACAACGGCCGCAGCACGTCGGTTCCTCGTTTGCGGCCAATGATATAACACGTGCGGGTGGGCCGTTTGGCTCGCCAGTCCAAGCAGCGATACAATGATCGCCGCCACGATGCCTTGCAGCGTGCCAAACAACAGCACACCGAGACAAGCCACGATAGCCCACAAAAACTCCATGTTACGGACTTTCCGAATAGCAAGAAACTCCGACGGCTGAATGAGCCCGACCGAGTAGACGATGACGACCCCTGCGAGCGTCGCTTGCGGCAATAAGCCCAACATAGGCGCGAGCACCAGCATGGTTGCCCCTGCAATACTGGCTGTCACCAGCGACGACTTCTGCGAGCGCGCCCCGGCAGCACGCACCACTGCAGTTTGTGTAGTGCCTCCTCCCGCCGGCATTGCACCGAACAGTGCACCACTGAGATTGGCTGTTCCTAGGGCGATCAGCTCACGGTTTGCATTTATCGACGGCTCTGTACTGCTGAGAAAGGCTCGCCCCGCTGCGATTGACTCCGTGAAACTCATCAGCGCGATCCCGAGCGCGCCAGGCAGTAACTGTTCGACTAGGGCAAAATTCGGTAACGTCAGCGGTGGAAATCCTTCCGGAATTAGGCCAACTGTTGCAACACCCTGTGGTTGCAAGCCAAAAAACCAAGAGGCGGCGATACTGCCACCGACTGCAACCAGAGGTGCCGGAGAATGCGACCACAGACGTTCCATGCCGACCAGCACCAGCAGCGTCGTAGCGGCTACCGCCAATGTGGTCAGCGAGGTCTCGGGCACATGGCGCACTAAGCTAAGCAAGTCGCGGATGAAGCCTTGCTTGGTAATGTGGATGCCCAACAGTTTCGGCACTTGGTCCAGTATGATCACAAGACCGATCCCCGCCTTGAAGCCGGTCAGAACGGGCGTGGAAATAAAGTTGGCAACGAACCCCAGGCGCAATAATGCCGCCAGTATCAGCAACACACCCACCAGGGCAGTCAGGGTGGCAACAGCGGTGACCAGTCTTCCCGGATCTCCATCCGGCACCACCAGTCCGAGTTGCGTACCAACCAGAATACCCAGTGTAGTGGTTGTACTGACGCTAAGCACTCTTGATGACCCAAGCAGCGCATAAATAAACATCGGCACAAAAGCAGAATAAAGCCCTACGGCAACAGGCAAACCTGCAACTGTCGCGTATGCCATTGCCTTGGGCAGAACCACTGCCGCGGCGGTTAAACCAGCGGCCACGTCGAAACGTAGAGCTACAGTTTTAGGCTGAATTACTTCCTCCTCCGCTGGATGCAGAGCCATCTTATTCTCTCCAAATTTATGTGTACTTGATTCAGCCCCATGCTGTATCTGTTCGCTTTCAGTTGCCGAAGCCGCTATTGCTCCGAGATTAGCAACTTGCTACTCCTTGATTGATCGCATTATCCGTCTGACCGTTTCACCAATAGACAAATCTTTACTGACTTGGTTGATACGCAGACCTTATTCAGGACTATCTTGACAACTTAGAGCTGGCAACTAGGGTTGGAGCTTCGTCGAGTTCGACTCATAATTTTCTCCCTCAAGTTGACTATTAATTCTGGTTATCCAACCTATCTGATCGCATGTTTTTGCTAGGCCACTACAATCCATGAGAATCGAAAATCAAGGGTGACTCACAGAATTCATTCCAATCGGTTACTGTCTGCTGAGCATAACCCTCTGCGTATTCCAGCAACGGGCCGCGCCAATCGTTACGAGCGGCAAATGCAATCCATTCGTCAGCAATCGCTGAGCTCTGCCGGCCGCCGCTACGTAAATGGCCCCAAGCCATCACATTGCCCATGGCATACATCACTTTTTCCAACCGGCGCAACCTACCGTCCCACAATTCAAGATGGAGGCGATCCGATTTGGGCAGCAGTTCCCGCATCACGTAAGAACGGTCACCGATCTGCACAGCGTTGAGGAAAGCGGGCGAAACCGCCTGCACCCGACGCTGAATATTGACCACACGTTCCGCTTCTGTTCCCCATTCAGCTTGAGGTAGTGTCAAATAAGGCGTCAGTGCGGAACCTGGTTCGTACTTCAGGTCGAGTAAGTAGTTTCCTGTCGAGGTGCCTGTTCCCTCGACCAGAATGACATATCGCTCTATACCCAAGCTACCGATACCGGCGATGCGACGCGCCACATCAAGCACCTTGAAAAACTTCGGATTAGGTTGAGATGCGGCAAAGGCCGCCATGAACAGGATGACTTTTTGGTAGTCTGCATCCGCAGCCGGCAACGCCAGCTTATCTTCCAGACGCAACCTGCGCTTGCCGTGTTGGAATCTGGTGCGGCTATCGATAAATTCCGACCGGCTACGTTTCTTGAGGCCGGAAAGCAGGTTCTTAAC
>DATBRD010000014.1:0-98736 GCA_036560465.1 Methylobacter sp. | reverse complement strand
CTGCTGGTGTGTTCTGCGCCCAGAACGGGCAGGTTGGAGAGGACCGCTTTGGTCCCAACCCAAAGCAAGCCACCTAACCATTCCATTGAGAGGATGTTGAACGGCAGTTTTCAGGCTTTCACCTGCCATTACCTTGAAATTTCTTGATCGTCCCTTTATGGCCGAACTGAGACCGTCAGTGTCAGTCAGGTTCAATCCAAACGAAGGTTTTGAGACTGTCAGATCAAGTTCAAAGTTTTACAGACGGGCTATGCGTCTGACTAAAGAAGAATTGCTTTAGAGCCTTCACCGTATTCCCAATACTATTCGGTGGCTTTGATTCCAGAACTGTTTTCGTGGCTTTATGGATCGGGTTTCAAGGGATAAGCGCGGTACCCCCTCATGAACCCCGCACCCCATACTCATTAAGATGGCCACAATGCCTAAAAAATCCACCTTTCGGATACGGCTTCTTTATTGTGACAGAGCCTTTCTGTCCGACTTATCAGCGTCCAGCTCGTCGACGCCGCAAGATTTTTCTGATTTCCAAAACCGTCAACGGGATGAGGCCCAAGCTTGTCCAGACTACGAAATGTGTCAAGGACAGCGGCCCAATCGAAAACAAGGCTTGTAATGCCGGCGCATGATGGATTAGCCATTGCAATAAAAAGCTCAATGAGACGGTCAGAAACAGCCCAAGATTTGACAGCAAACCGATTTCGAAAATGGTTTTGTCATTGTTGCGCGCGCTAAAGGCCCACAGCAGCTGAGCAATCGCCAGGGTGGTGAAGGTAGCGTCCCGCGCATGATCCACGCCGTGGCCATTGAGATAAAATTCGTAAACAAACGCTGACAGCGAGACGACTGCGATCAACAAGCCAGCCAGAAAAGTGAGCCGAAGAAACGGCCCATCAAGCAATTGCGCCTCCGGCGGGCGCGGCGGCCGCTTCAGCACATCGAAAGCGATCGGATCGATTGCCAAAGCCAGAGCCGGCAGTCCGTCAGTGACCAGATTGATCCATAACAGTTGCAATGGTAATAACGGTACAGGCCAACCCAGTAAGGTGGCCACCAGCATGACGGTTAACTCGGCAGCATTGCCGGCAAGCAGATAAACCAAGGTTTTGGAAATATTGTCGTAAATGCCGCGCCCTTCTTC
The DNA here is from genome assembly GCA_036560465.1 of Methylobacter sp. Classification (GTDB taxonomy): domain Bacteria; phylum Pseudomonadota; class Gammaproteobacteria; order Methylococcales; family Methylomonadaceae; genus Methylobacter_A. The sequence continues at coordinate 97,598 of DATBRD010000014.1, read as the reverse complement.
AACCGCCGCAACGATCGAGGAAAAGTTGTCATCGGTAATAATAAGATCGGCGGCTTCCTTGGTCACTTCAGTGCCGGTTCGCCCCATTGCGATGCCGATCGCGGCTTCTTTCAGCGCCGGAGCGTCGTTAACGCCATCGCCGGTCATCGCAACGATTTTGTTGCCGGCTTTCCAAGCTCGAACAATGCGCAGCTTGTCTTCGGCGGTCACCCGGGCGTAGATCGAAATCTGTTTTACAAATTCGGCCAATTCATTATCCTGCATGCGCTCCAGATCGCGGCCGGTGACCACCGTGTCATCACCGGTAAGAATGCCCAGTTCGCGCGCGATGGCTGCTGCGGTATCAGGGTGATCACCGGTAATCATCACCGTCCTGATGCCGGCGCTCTTGCAATGTACTACCGCGCTCTTCGCTTCGGCTCTGGGCGGATCTTGCAAGCCGAACAGGCCGAGAAAAACCAAATCCCGTTCGATTTGATCAGCAGCGCCGCTGCTATCGTGCAAAGGCCGCTGGGCGACGGCCAATACGCGCAAGGCATCATGAGCCATCCAGCTGGCCGATTGATGAATGACAGCGAGGTCTTCATCGGTCAGTGCTCGAACGCCGCCATCGTCTTGAATATAAGCGCAACGAGCCAACACGACCTCCGGCGCGCCCTTCGTAAACGCAAAGGCTGTGTTTTCCTTCCGGCGAACTACGGTCATCCGCTTACGGTCGGAATCAAACGGTAGCACCGAAAGCCGCTGGGCCGACGTTTCGATATCGCTGCGATTGATGTCGCCTTTGGCGGCAGCAACCAACAAAGCGCCTTCGGTGGGATCGCCAATGATACCTTCGCTGATGATCTCGGCATCGTTGCAAGCGGCCGCCGCGTAAAGCAATGCATAAAGCCCTGCATCTTGCGAAGGCGTGCACCGTTTGTTTTCAGAAACAAAAGTTCCCTTGATATCGTAGCCTTCGCCGGTCACATTGTAGAGCCGTCTGCCCGCTAGCAGCCGTCGTGCGGTCATTTCGCCGATCGTCAATGTGCCGGTCTTGTCGGTACAAATCACTTCCGTGCAGCCCAAGGTTTCGACCGATTGCAGGCGACGCACCAGGGCATTGCGGCGGATCATGCGCTGCACGCCCAACGCCAGAGACACAGTCACCACTGCCGGTAGCCCTTCGGGAATGGCGGCCACGGCGAGGCTGATCGAGGAAAGGAATAGTTCGAAAGGAGGGGTGGACCGCAGCAAGCCCAATACGAACACCAACGCGACAATGACAAGGCAAATCCACAAAAGATAACGCGCGGTTTTATCGAGCCGTTTTTGCAACGGCGTTGTGCCGCTTGCCGCAGTGTCCAGCAATTGCGCAATGCGTCCCAGCTCGGTGCGCATGCCGGTGGCAACGACTAAAACCCGCGCCGAACCGCTCGCGATATTGGTGCCGAGAAACACCATATTACTGCGGTCCGCCAGAGGGGTTTCGAGCGGCAAATCGATGACCGACTTGTCCACCGGCAGGGATTCGCCTGTCAAGGATGCTTCATTGGAGCGCAGCACAGACGCATCAATCAGACGGGCATCCGCCGCTACCAAGTCCCCCGCTTCCAACAATAATACATCGCCAGACACGACTGTGGATGCTGCGCAAATGATGGAGCGCCCGTCACGTATCACCCTGGCTTTCGGCGCAGTCAGTCTTGCCAGCGCCGCTGCCGCTTTTTCAGCGCGAAACTCCTGAATAAACCCGATCAAAGAGTTCAGTACAACAATTGCAACGATTGCGATGCCGTCGGCTTTTTCGCCAAGATACACCGATACTGCGGCCGCACCAATCAGCACCCATATGACCAGGCTGGCAAATTGCCTGAATAAGATAGTCAACGCTGAAACCGGCTTGCTTTTACGCAACTCGTTGCGCCCATCGCGCGTCAAGCGTGACTGGGCACTATCCGCTGTCAGTCCCTTAGCAGGGTCTGTGTCGAGCTCGGCAGCTATATCAGCAGGAGATCGATCATGCCACGACTGCCGTTCGGCGGGTTGTGGAATAGCGGCAGAAGGCTTTATCCTGCGCCAGAGAAAATACCGAATGATAAGCGCTGTCGCGAGCGCAGCCAGAATCCGAATGCCGTAAAAAAATGATTCATCCTTTGTAAAAGACTTCAGGTGATCAAAAAGTTCAATAAAGCTCATGACTTACCAAGATGGATACAACATTTGCCTCAGACACTAACTGAATAGCGTGCCCCAAACATGTGTAATTGATTAATACGTTCGGCTAAGCCTTCCGGCATGTTCCCGGAATTCTGGACTCAAGCAGAACTATTGCTTGAATAATCGGAATAGTGAATCAAGCAAGCTTGTATCATACTTTAGGTGATTTCAGCATAAAAACCGGGGAATGAACTAAGGGTTCTCGCCGATGGCTTGTTTGATGGCCGACATTACCAACAAGGATAGGCCCCGCTGAATTAGCTATAAGAACCTTGTTGCTCGATCATCCCCTCTTATTCCGCTATTTGCCTATAGGTTACGCGATTTTCGAACTTTGCAGTTCGATCGTCCTAAAAACATCGGCAAACATCTCTTTTGTCAGTCGTTTGGTCTGCACGTTGTATCGACTGCTGTGATAAGAATCAACCAGCGTGCGGCCATCCGGCAAGGCATGCTGGGCATTATGGGCAAATTTGGCGCTGCCTAGCTTCAGTCCGTAGGCTTTTAACACCGCCTGATGGGCAATCGAACCCAACGCCAGGATGACCGCCTGCTCCGGCAAGGTTTTTAATTCGGCAGACAAGTAAGCATTGCACCGGTTGATTTCGTCGCCTGTCGGTTTGTTTTGCGGCGGCAGGCATTTAACGGCATTGGTGATACGGCAATTCTTAAGCACCAAGCCGTCCGCCAATGACTCGGATTTTATTTGATTGCTGTAGCCGAACTCGTAAAGCGCCTCATACAGCAGCAATCCCGCATAATCGCCGGTAAATGGCCTGCCTGTGGCGTTAGCGCCATGCATGCCGGGAGCCAGACCGACTATCAGCAATTGGGCATTACTATCGCCAAAAGGTGCAACCGGGCGCGCATGGTAATCGGGATGCTTTTGTTTAACTTCACACAGGAAGTTATCCAGCCGTTGGCATTGCCTGCAATCTTGATCGAATATTTGTTTTAAATGCATGTTTTGTTAATGTCTGTTGTGGAGTGGCTGGTCTCCATTTTGGAGAGACTGTGAAAATATTAAAATATTGGAGTACAAACCTAGGCTAGGCTTGTACTCCAATACTCAGGCAAAAAAATCAATACATTAAGAAAAGGCCTTTACAATCTCTGGAGCCTGGGAACCAGCTCATGTTATTTTTATAATGCAAAGTCAGCCGCCTTATTACTATCAGAAGCCAGCAACTGCAACTTCTCAAGCCTGGGCAGTTTTTTTATGGCACTTTCCCGTTTACTGGCAGAGCTGCGGTCATGGCCGGTTTCGACATACACCAGCTGTTTGGGCTGCCTGCCGCGGAAATACTTGGCGCCTTGTTTGTCTGCGTGCTGGTTAAAACGCCGGGCAACATCATTGGTGATGCCGGTATAAAGTGAGTCATCGGTGCAAAGGATGATGTAGACATGCCAATTCAAGGAATCACACGACCGTTCCAAAAGCCGAACCGACAGCAGCAGTCAGGCCCATAGCCAGTGCGCCCCAGAAAGCAACACGAAAAGCGCCTTTCATGATGCTTGCCCCGCCGCTATAGGCCGCCAACATGCCCAGCAATGTTAAAAACAGCAGGGACGCGGACGACACCAGTGTGATTAAACCGGTTTCCGGGGCAAGCAGGACGATCAATAAAGGCAACACTGCGCCAACGGCAAAAGTGGCCGCCGACGTCAGCGCCGCCTGGACTGGTCTTGCGCTGCCTGTTGCAGATATACCCAACTCGTCGCGGGCATGTGCTCCCAGCGCATCATGATTCATCAATTGTTCTGCAACTTTCACGGCCAATAACGGATCGAGTCCCCGCAATATATAGATGGCTGCCAGCTCCTTTTTCTCATGCTCCCCATCTTCAGCCAACTCTCTACGCTCACGCTTTAAATCGGCCTGCTCGGTATCGGCTTGCGAACTGACCGATACGTATTCGCCGGCCGCCATCGACATTGCCCCGGCAACCAGGCCGGCAATGCCAGCCAGGACGATATCGTTATGCGCCGCATGGGAGGCGGCAATGCCGACAATTAAACTGGCCGTGGACACGATACCGTCGTTTGCACCCAGAACGGCTGCGCGTAGCCAGCCGATGCGATGAGTTTTATGTATTTCGCGATGAGATAACATGGGTTCTCCTTTTAAAAATCCGAAAGCGTTTTGGGCGGAATAGCCGCTCTTAACGCATTCAATACCGCCAGAACATCGATAATTTCCTGGGTTATGGCGCCAGCTACCGGAGTTAAATACCCCAATCCCGCAAACGCCATGCCTACCAAACTCAGCGCCATGCCGCCCACCGCGCTTTGCAGCGCAATTTTACGCATCCGTTCACCGATATGAAACAGCTCATCGACTTTTAACAATGAACTGTTCATGATCACCGCGTCCGCCGATTCGCCGGTAATGTCGCTGTTTTGGCCGAAAGCGATGCCGATCGTCGCGGCGGTCAGCGCTGGCGCGTCATTGATGCCGTCGCCCAGGAACACGGTTTTTGCCGTTTTGGTTTCATCGCGCACCAGTTCCAGTTTCTGCTCGGGGCTTTGGCTGAAATAAACGTGCTCAATACCGACCTGGTCGGCCAGGAAGCGCACTTCCGATTCCCGGTCGCCGGACACCAGCATCACCTTATCGAACATATGGCTGGGGCGAAGGTGGTTGATGAATGATGAACTGTCGGTGCGTACCTCGTCCCGAAATTGCAGTGTCGCCGCGTAGGCATCGTCAATCAACACTACACATTCCAAACCGCCGGTGATAGGCGGCAACATCTTGGCGGCATCCAGATTATGATCGACGAACTTTTTGCGGCTGGTAACCTGAATCCATTTTCCTGCCACATTGCCTTTAAGCCCCTCTCCCGGCAGCTCCGTGATATTAGTCACGCTTAATAACGATAATACCGATTTTTTCGCCGCTGTAATAATGGCTCGGGATAATGGATGCTTGGAATAACGCTCCAGGCTGGCGACCAGCATCAACACTTCCTGCTCACTATGCCCTTCGCCGGGAATCAGCGCCGTCAGCGACGGACGGCCATAGGTCAGGGTGCCGGTCTTGTCGAAAATCGCCGTACGGCAAGTGCCGATGGTCTCCAAAATGGCCGGATTCTTGATGATGATTTCCCTGCGCGCGGCCAGCGAAATGGAACTGATAACGGTGACCGGAATGCCGATCAGCAACGGGCATGGTGTGGCGATGACCAGCACGGCCAAGAAACGAACCACATCGCCGCTGACCGCCCATGCAGTCAATGCAATGATCACGGCCAGCGGCGTGTACAGCGCGCCCAGCTGGTCGCCCAGCCGCCTGATATTGGGGCGGTACTGTTCGGACGATTGCATTACTTCCATGATCTTGGCATAGCGCGAATCGACAGCCAGCTTGTCCGCTCGAATCGTTAGCGCCGAATCGCCGTTGATCGCACCGGAAAGCACTTGAGAACCGCTGACTTTCGACATCATATACGGCTCGCCGGTTAGATAGGATTCATCCATCGTGCTGGAGCCTTCCAGCACCGTACCGTCAACGGGGCAGACTTCATGCGGCAATATTAACAGGGTATCGCCGACATTGACCTGTTCGGTGGAGATATCGGCAAGCTGATCGCCCGATTTCCTATGCGCGATGGACGGCATGCGCTTGGCCAGTGCTTCAAGCACCGAAGAGGCTTTGCGCACTGCGTAGGTCTCCAGCACCACGCCGCCGGACAGCATCAGCACCACCAAACTACCGGCCAGGTATTCATTCAGCAAAACCGCCGTTATGATCGACATGCCGGCCAGCAAATCAGCGCCCCAATCACCCTGCCCCAGTTTTACGCTGAGTTGATAAACCAGCGGAATGCCGCCCAGCGCCAGCACGGCAAGCAGCGGTACAGACACTAGTTCAACAGGAAAAACAAATTGCCCCTGATAGATTTCGGCAACCGCCGAAGTTAAAGCCGCATTCAGCGACAGCGTATAAACCTCATGCCCAATATCAAGCGCATAGCGCAACACCAAATAACTGCCGATGCCGAGCAGGCTCAGTACGGCAATGATATTTTCGGATGTTGCGCGGGGAATTGTTGCTTGCTTATCGGTCATCGTCTCAGCCTCCCAGCTTTTTTATGTATCCCATTCTATCCGGTAATGGCGGAAACACCAGTTTTCGCTGTCGCTCGAACTGACTTATTACGGCCTACAAGTCTGCTAAGCGTAGTGTGCGCCAACGCCAGCAAATAAGGCGCGCACGGCCTGCCCTACGCAGCATTTTCACTGTCGATAAAAAAGCATTCCACAGCAAATTGCTGCCGGGTTTTTTCCATTAATGCCTGGATGCCGAACTGCTCGGTGGCGTTGTGTCCTCCGGCAAACATATGTATGCCCGCCTCTTGGCTTTCATGCCAGTCGTGTTCACTGATTTCGCCGGTAATATAAGCGTCCAGCCGTTCTTTTTCGGCCAAGCGCCATTCGCTGTTTGCGCCGCCGGTAATGATGCCGACCGACCTTATCAATGCGCTACTGTCTGGCGTTGCCAGAATGACGTTGTGCTTGAGCACGGCTGCTAATTTTTGCTGCAACTTGATGGCGGTCAACGGCTGCTCAAGTATGCCTTTAATGCCGGTCGCAGAGCCTTTGTAATCGCCGAAGGGCTGCTGTTGCTGACAATCGATCATTTCCCCCAAGGTCGCGGCATTGCCTATGTCCGGGTGTCCGTCCAGCGGCAGATGATAGCCGAACAGGTTAATGTCGTTTTTTACCAGCGGGAAAATCCGCCGAGCGAAAGGTCCTGTCAGCGATTTTGCGCCGTGAAATGTCCAGAACAGGCCGTGATGCACGACCAATGCATCGGCCTTGTTTTCGACAGCCTGCTGAATGGAATCCCGGGTTGCCGACACAGCAAAGGCGATGCGCTCGATGTACTCAGTGCCTTCTATTTGAAGGCCGTTAGGGCAATAGTCGGCATAGGTTTCGGGACGAAGCAAAGCCTGATAATAGTCATTGAGTTGCGCTCGGCCGATCATATTGCGAATGCCTCAAATTGTCGCCAAATGGCTTTGAAGGTTTCGGTCAGAAGTGGGTCATCCGCCTCGATGCGTTTTGATATTTCAGTAACGTTAAACCAGTCGCCCTCGTCAATTTCGTCGGGTGCCAAATTGAATGGGCCGTTATGAATGCAGCGGTAGACCTGGATAAATTCCATGCCAATAGCCGCTGTAGCCGGTAATTTAAACAACGGTTCCAGCGTAAGTGCAGCGCTGATGCCCAGCTCTTCTTCAATTTCCCTGACGGCGCTCATATCGTAATCTTCACCGGCATCAACGTGGCCTGCCGCCGAGGTGTCCCAAAGGCCGCCGTTGAGATCTTTTTTCATCGAACGTTTTTGCAGGAACAACTGTCCTTGCTCACTAAAAACCAGAATGTGTACTGCACGGTGCCTGAGGCTTGTCGCATGGATAATATGACGTGCGCAGGTGTCAATAATGCAGTCGTTTTCGTCAACGACGGAGAGTAGCTCGGTGTTCATCAGTTAAGGTAAGTCGTAGCGGGAAGTGCAGAACTTCATCGCAATTAGCAGGAAAGCGGATTTTAGACTTTTATGAGGGAGACGCAAACACAGTTCATGCACTTTGCGGATACGGCGAACGATTTGGGCCATGCTCACATCCAAAGATGCGAGCATGCTTGATCGATGGTTAGCTAACTCTGCCTGCTTCTGTAGCAGCGGGCACTTCAATTAACCGGCCTGATTTAACATCGTAAATATAACCGTAAACAGGAATGTCGGAAGGAACCAGAGGATGGTTCCTGATGCGAATTACATCTTCCAGCACACTTTCTTCTTGATCTTTAATGGTCAGCCAGTTTATATGCTTAGCTTCATGAGAGCCCGGCCCTGCACCGGTGTCGTACCACAGGCCTTTTTCGTCCAGAGATGCCGTTGTTAAGCTGCTGCCTAACAAGTCGCGCATGATCTCATCGTTAAATAGTTCCATACCGCAATTAGTATGATGAATAACAAACCATTCCCGGGTTCCTAATAACTTATAGGAAATAACCAAAGAACGGATGGCATCGTCACTGGCACGGCCGCCGGCATTACGGATGACATGAGCGTCGCCTTCGGCCAAACCTGCATATTTTGCTGGGTCCAAACGGGCATCCATACAGGTTAAAATGGCAAAATGCCTTCCGGGAGGCAGAGGTAAATCACCTTTGTCACCGAAATCATTCACATAATCTCTGTTTGCTGCCAAAACCTCATTAAGAATTTTACTCATAAGCACCTCTTATTATAATTGTCAGGCAAAAAAAACCGCTCGTTCTTGATCACTGAGGGGAATGATAAAGACCAAGCGGCAGCAAGAACTATCTCCGCCTCAAAGTCTACTCTAATAAATCAGGGTTTCAAATAGTGATCTGGGTTATACAATATAAACTTAAAGTTTATAAAGAGAGGGATATGGCTAAATTAAATAACACTCAAGTCTTCTGCCGGATTGTTGAGTTGGGCACTTTTGCGGCAGTCGCGCGCGAAATGAATCTTTCGGCAATGATGATCAGCAAATATATGGCTCAGCTGGAAGAGTCCTTGGGCGTTGCCTTATTAAACAGGACAACCCGGCAGCTGAGCATGACAGAGGCTGGAAAAATCTATTATTACCGCAGCAAACAGCTGCTGGACGACTTCTCGGAGCTGGAAGAATACACTTCGCAGCTGGGGCATCAGGTAAAAGGGACTTTAAAAGTCAGCGCACCGATCGATTTTGGCGGACTCTATATGGTGCCTGTCATTGACGCGTATCAACGCACCTATCCCGGCGTCAGAGTTTTGATGACCTTACATAACAGCGAAGTTAATTTAAGCGAAGGCCATTTCGATTTATCCATCTTGGTGACCGATACGCTTGATTTGGGTGTGGTTGCCCGAAAAATCGCTCAAACCCGGTTGTGTACTTATGCATCTCCCGACTATATTGCCGAATACGGTGAACCGCAAACTATTGGTGAGTTAAGCGCACATCGTTGCCTGCATTATATGGATACTCCGCATAGAGATTATTGGATATTTAATGACGGAGGCGAAGAGGTTAAAATCAGGGCAAACTGGCACTTTGCCTCAAACAATGGCAGGGCTCTGTGTCAGGCGGCCGCTTTGGGCATGGGCATAACCCAGGCGCCTGAATTATCAGTGATGAATTATTTGGAACAGGGCAAGCTGGTGGAAGTTTTGCCGGATTTTCGCATTCCGTCGCTGGAAATTTACGCCACTTATCTGCAAAGACGCTTTCTACCGGCCAAATTAGCAACGTTCGTGGATTTTTTAATCAAGTACTTCTCACAACACAACAGACTGCCAATAACCTGAAACTCATCTTCTAAAGGCATACAACATGGCAAGACGAAACAAACACAGTCTGGAAGAAATAAGGGAGATGGTGTCGGATGCAGCGGAAACCATCATCATCAATGAAGGCTGTTCGGCGCTAACAGCGCGCAGGATCGCCATGGAAATCGGCTATACGGTCGGTAGCATTTATATGGTGTTCGCCAATATGGCCGATTTGATCATGCATATCAACGGGGGCACTGTCGATGATCTTACTGAACAGATGCAGCAAGTGCCAAAATGTACTCCTGAGCAATATATTGCTGATTTGGCCAAGGCTTATGTAGCGTTTGCCAGCCGAAACTTTAATCGGTGGAGCCTGATTTTTGCTCGGAATGCCGAGCTCCCTGAATGGTATCAAGAGAAGATCAAGCAGATGTTTAGCTTGGTAGAGGCGCAATTTGTACAACTTGCGCCTGACTGTTCGGCGCAACAAGGCAAACAGGCAGCCCAAGCGCTCTGGAGCGGTGTCCACGGAATCTGTAGCTTATCCTTGGCCCGCGAACTCGATACAGCGGCGATTAAAGATATTGAAGACGCGGCTGTATTGTTGGTGAACAATTTTATAGGCGGCTGGGTAGCCGGCCGCCCTTTATGTACTGAGCATATTACAGTTCCAGCATCTCTTCGGAAGTAATCAAGCGTGCATAATCATTTTTACTCAATAATCCCGCAAATTCTTCCGCCGGCAGGGGGTGGCTTTTGATATAGCCCTGGTACATGTCACAGCCTTTTTCCTGCAAAAATGCCAGTTGCTCGGGGGTTTCCACGCCTTCGGCCAGGACTTTAAAGCCCAAAATATGACCCATCGCGATAATAGAGGATGCAATTTCCATATCGTCTTGTAGATGCGGAATGTCGTCGATAAAGCTTTTATCGATTTTTAACAGATCCAGCGGGAAGTGCTTCAGATAGGCCAATGACGAATAACCGGTGCCAAAGTCGTCAATAGCCAGCCGAATACCTTGGTCGCGCAAGCAGTTGAGAATCTCTGTCGCGTTACTCTGATTTTCCATCAATCCGCTTTCGGTTATTTCCAGTTCCAGTTGCTTGGCTGGAAAACCGGTGTCGTTCAGCACTCGGGCAACCAGGTCGCAAATGTCGCTACGACGGAACTGATGCGGAGACACATTGACCGCCAAATTTAACGGCGGCAACCCCGCATCCAGCCACTGCCGACCTTGCCGGCAGGTTTCCCGCAGCACCCATTCGCCAATCGCGAGAATCAGACCGGTTTCTTCGGCAATAGGAATAAAACGGCTCGGCGGAATCAGTCCCTCAGCCGGATCCTGCCAACGCACCAATGCCTCGGCGCCAACGATGCGGCCGCTGGCAATGTCCACCTGCGGCTGGTAAAAAACGCGCAGATCCTGTTGCTCAATCGCCCGTCGCAAACGCGATTCCAGCGCAATACGCTCACGAGCCGCAATCGTCAAATCTTCCGAAAAATAGGCAAAGCAGCTGCGCCCGGCGTCTTTGGCCTGATACAACGCCGTATCGGCATGGTCCATCAGTAGTTCAGGATTGCCACCATGTTGCGGATACAAGCTAATGCCAATGCTGACGCTGATTTGTATGTCCTCGCCCTGATCCACACAAAAAGGTTTGCTGAGGTCAGCGATGATATCTTCCGCCACTCGTGCGGCATCTTCAGGATGTGCGATATCCTCCAGCAACACAATGAACTCGTCGCCTCCCAAACGAGCCACCATGTCGACATCGCGTAGCCGGTTTGTGATTCTTTTAGCGGCTTGCTGTAGCAGCTCGTCGCCTGCCAGATGCCCCATACTGTCGTTCACCGATTTAAAACGATCCAGGTCGAGCATCAGCAGCGCCAGCTGTTTGCCGTCGCGCCGTTCCACATCAATGCCGTGTTTCAATCGCTCCTGTAACAACCGGCGATTGGGCAATTGGGTGAGCGGGTCATAAAAAGCCAGCTGTTTGATCTGCTCCTCGGCAGCCTTACGCTCAGTAATGTCGATATGGGTGCCGACATAATGAGTGGCCGCACCATCATCTCCTTTAACGACCGAGATGATTAGCCATTTAGGATAAATTTCGCCATTCTTGCGCCGATCCCAAATTTCCCCCTGCCATGTTCCGGTGCGCTTAATGGTTTCCCACATGGCTTTATAAAAAGCCTCGCCATGACGCCCGGATTTAAGCAAATTTATCTTCTGGCCAACGGCCTCTTCTTTTGTATAGCCGGTGGATTTAGTAAAGGCTTGGTTAACTTGTAAAATGATGTTATTGGCATCGGTGATAACCATCGGTTCATTCGACTCGAAAGCGATGGCGGCAATGCGAAGATGTGCATCCGCTTGCTTACGTAAAGTAACGTCTCGTAATGCGCTGGCGAAAAACAAGCCTTGGTCCGTTTTAATCGGACTTACGCTAATATCTACGTCAAAAGTACTGCCGTCTTTCCGCCGCGCCTGTACTGTTCGCCCTACTCCCAACGGTCTGGCAACCGGTGCGGCAATATATTTGGCGTGGAGTTCAGGATGCTTTGGGCGAAAGCCTTCCGGCACTAAGATTTCAATCGATTGACCAATCAGTTCTCCAAGCTTATAGCCCAGCAGTAACTCGGCCTGGCGGTTGACCTGGGTAATAATGCCCTGCTTGTCGCTAATCAACATGGCATCCGGTGTGGCATTGAAAATGGCGCGTTGATATCCTTCACTCGCTGTCAGCGTCTGTTCGGCTCGACTACGTGCGACGAAATAGGTAGCCAGCGTGGTACCTGTCACGGACAGTATCATCATAAAGAACCAATAACTGGTCAAATAGGTTTTGGTAATATCCTCTGCGAAAAAGCCGGTCCCTTGCTGGGCGCCTAGAAATCCTTGAATTGCCGTCATAATAAGGATCATTACTAAGGCATGAGGCCCCATACGGACCGCCGCCCAAGTCATAAACAGGAACACCCAGTAGGCCTTGGCGATACTGCCGGCTTCTTCGTACAGCCATCCTATAAAAATCATTTGGCCGGCCAAGAAGGCCAATCCCATCAATAAAATAAGCTCAACCAACCGATTCGGCCTAAGCCAATCGTCAGGCGCTTGCCGCCAAATCAAAATCATCGGGGTAATCAAGGCAATACCCAGCGTATCCCCTCGCCACCAATATGTCAGGTGCTGAAAAAATGTTTCTTCGGTCAGGAATCCCGAAAAAACCAATGCCAAGGTTCCAAGCAATGCGGCCACAATGCTGGCAATACCGCCGGCTATAAACAGCTGTAAATAGGCGCTAGTCGATAAGGAGGGTTGCTTGAAAATCTCGTAGCGCTTCAGCAGCAAGCTAGCCGAAAGCGCTTCCAGCGTGTTACCCATGGCGATGGCTATAGCCAGCCAAAAGGAGTTTACTGTTATTAGATTGGTTACAAAAGCTCCAAGAAATATTCCGCAGGCATACTTGTTTCCGCCTAACAACAAAACAGATAACGCCAGCCCTGCAGGCAGCCAGATGATACTGATAATACCGTTGCCTGAACAACAGTCAAGAATGGTCAAACCGAGCAACGCATAAAGTGTGGCTACGCCGAGCTGCTTTAGTGGCGTTGCAAGCTGATGGAAATTTATCATTATTATTATTTTCTCTTACTACGATTTTTTAGCGGGTTGCGCTCTTTGGCAACCCAACATTGAGCTCCAATATATTGAGTTAATGATAAAGCATTTGATCCGGCCTATGAATACTGTCGATCACACTGTTACTCATCAAACAGCTTTCATTCGATGGCCTGATTAGCTCGTTAAAAATCCTCTTCCGTTAATAGCGTTGTTACTTTTCTGTCCGGGTCTGTGATAACCCATATTTTTTCGTTTTTAACGCTATAGACCGACATTATTCTTTCCACCGATTCAGGTAATAACGCAAACGTATTCTCACGCCAATCCACCTCTGACACATCCCCGTAATCACCTTTTTCATGCCTGTCCAGCAGATCTCCAACGGCTACCTTATAACTGGCTATAATCGAAATAGCCGATGGAGTCATGGTGATTTTTCCGAGTTCAAATAGCTTCATTTCTATAGGTTCCTCATTATTCCAGTTTAAAGCTTGCTTATAATCGTTAGTCGTTTTTATGTTTCCTGATTATCCGACGGATACAAATACTTTGAAAAGCAACTTCGGCTGTATGCAAGCTCAGATTAAGCATTGCGGCACAAGGTCCACTTTTTTACGGCAATCAAAATGTGCAAAGTATATCTCTCTAACGCCAATAGCATAGCAGGATTTAAAAAAAGACTTACAAAATGGATGTTTTCTAGTCTGAATTCCTGTAACCCGGCGTCAGTGAAAGAGGTCTTCACATACTGCCTTCCATGCCATGATAAAAGTCGAAGCTAAAGCTCAATCTACCATCCAAAGGCGTGAAACTGATACACTCTAAATCAAAAACAATATCCTTCCTTAATATTGAAGGGCGATAAAACTAGCGACTGCGGCAGGCTTCGGATATGAACAGCGATCAAAATAAACCGTTTACTGACGAAGATAACCGACTAATTGGCCATGCAAGTCGCAAGGAATTGCTGGCCTGGGCTTTATATGATTTTGCCAACTCCGGTTATACCACGGTGGTGCAAACTACTATATTCAGCGCCTATTTTGTTGGTGTGGTCGCCGGTGCCGCACAAGGCGTCGCACCCGGTTTATCAACCCTGCTTTGGTCTCTGGCTATCGGCATCGCTAATTTGATAGTCATGATCGGCGGACCGCTAATAGGCGCAGTTGCCGATCACCGGGCTTGGAAGAAACGTTTCCTGCTGATTTCCTCTGTGGGCTGCATCTTATCGACGGCCTTGCTGGCATTGGTCGGTCCCGGCGATATAGGGCTGGGGATGATGCTGGTTACGCTGTCAGCCGTCATGTTTGCCTTCGGCGAAAACCTGATTGCCGCGTTTCTGCCGGAGATTGTACCTGAGAAAAACATGGGCAAAATGTCCGGTTATGGCTGGAGTCTGGGATATTTTGGCGGCCTTCTGACATTGGGGATTTGTCTGGCCTACATTACCTGGGCCAAACAACACGGACTGACGGAAACTCATTTTGTTCCTGTTACCTTACTGATCACCGCTGCAATCTTTGCATTGACGGCCGCCCCTACCTTTCTTTGGCTGCGTGAACGGGCAATACCTGTTGCGTTAACCCAAGGCCTGTCAAATCTACAGATAAGTTATGCTCGGCTGGCGCATACATTTAAAGAAGCGACCCGCTTTCGCGATCTGCTCTGGTTTCTAATAACGCTGGGTGTGTACCAATCGGGTGTTAGCACCGTGGTGGTTCTATCCGCTGTTTATGCGCAGGAAGTCATGGGCTTTGATACCCAATCATTGATTATGCTGATTATGGTCGTTAATGTGACTGCCGCAGTGGGCGCTTTTATTTGCGGACACTTACAAGACCGAATAGGATCGGTTCCTACGTTAGCAATTACGCTGCTTATCTGGATTGTTGCAGTAATGGTTGCGTTAGTTGCCGACAAGCCCGCCCATATGTGGATAGTCGGGAATATTATCGGTCTGGCTATGGGAGCAAGCCAAGCTGTCGGGCGCGCTTTGGTCAGTAAATTTTCACCGACTGAGCGGGCAGGAGAATTTTTAGGCCTATGGGGATTAGTCAATCGCTTATCGGCCATAGTAGGCCCATTGAGCTACGGCCTGATAAATTACTGGAGCAATGGCAATCATCGGATGTCGCTACTGTCGACTTTGTCGTTTTTCATTGTGGGTCTGGTTTTGCTGCTCAAAGTCAACGAGAACAGAGGTAAAGCCGCTGCAACCAGCTCTAGCGTAATAATGAGTGCGGCAGATTAATTCAGGAAAAACCACTTCAACCACAGAAAACCAATCTTAGACTCGACCGAGCTTCACTGCCTGATTATCCGGCAAATGCAGGGATACCAGAAAAGTAGCCAGAAACACCAGCATACCCAAACTCAGCATTGCTAAAACAGGATCAACATTTTGCGTAGCGGCATAGGTATAACCACCCACCGCTGCCAGCATGGTCAGATTCTGAAAAAAACCCTGCAAAGCAACCGCACTGCCGCTGCCGATACTCTGTTGCCCCAATTCCTGCAATGCGGCATTGATGGGGACGATAAACATGCCGCCCATTGTTCCTGTAAAAAACAGCGCAAACCGCGCCGGCCAGATACTATCGGTCAGGCTCAGCCCGAAAATAAATAAAGCCATTAAATAAGCGGGGATTCTTGCGCGGCGTAAATGCTCCAGGGGAATCAATCCCGGCACTAATGCTGATCCGGCTATAATGCCGATCGCGATAAATAATGTCAGTTCAGCAATTTCGGACGCATTTTTTGACAACAAAATCAGCGGCGCCCAGGCAACGATAATTACCCTTAATGTTGCAGCTGCGGCCCAGAATAGAGAGCCGCCAAGAATAACAAAGCGTGATCGCGGCGTAGAAAAGAACAGTCTTATTTCCCGCCAAAACATCAGCACTTTTGAGCCGGGAGCCGTCTCTTTAGCAAAGCCTACCGGCAAAAATAAAGTGGTCAATGCGGAGATGATGAAAATGGCGATAGTCCCGGTTAACGCCCAGACTATCGAATAATCGGCCACTTTCGCACCTATCACCATGCCTAATAGAATAGCCAGAATAGTGGAGCCTTCGATCCAGCTGTTCGCTTTAACCAGCATTTCGTGTCCAGCCAGTTCCGGTAAAATGCCGTATTTTGCCGGACTGTAAATGGCTGCGCCCACGCCGACCACGCAGTAAGCAATCAATGGCTCTACGTTGCACAACAATAATGCCGCGCCTGCCGCTTTGATCAGATTGCCGATAATTAACACACGGGCTTTAGGATAATTATCGGAAAATCCGCCCACCCACGGAGCAAGCAATACAAAGGCAACCAAAAACGCGCTCTGCAAGGCAGGAACATACCAGCTTGCCAGCTGTGCAGACTGCATCACCATCGCAATCACTGTGAACAAAATAGCATTATCGGCAAGTGCGGACAGGAACTGGGCGATCAGTAACGGATAGATTTGTTTGTTCATGCAGGGTAGTAATTCAGTCGCGTAGGGTACGCACCGCGTACCTTATTGGGTTTTATTGAGCCTCAACACTTTGGAAATGGTACGCGGTGCGTACCCTACACTTTGCTGGCTGCCAATTCTGTTACGGCTATGTAATTGGTTTTACCGGACGCCATCACCGGAATCGCATCAACGACCAAAATCTTCTTGGGCATTAAAATATGAGCCACACCTTTAGATGCCGCAGCCAAATCATTAATAGTCGCCTGCTTTTGGGTAGTAACCAAAATAACCTGCTCGCCTTTTTTTGGATCCGGCAAGCTGATGACAGCGTGATGCGCATCCGGCCAGGCATTGGTCACCAACTGCTCTACGGCGGTTAATGAGACCATCTCACCGCTGACTTTGGCAAAACGTTTGCTGCGGCCGCGTATGCTAAGGAAGCCTTCATCATCAACATGTACAATATCGCCAGTGTCATGCCAGCCTTTGCCGTAGATCGATTTGGGCGGCACCAGTTTTCCCGGATTCTCTGGCAACAGGTAACCCTGCATGATATTGGGCCCTGCTAAATGAAGCCTTCCTGCATCTTCAATGCCATCAACCGGCTCCAGTTTGTATTCCATAGACGGCATAAAACGCCCCACAGTACCGGCTTTATAGTCGATCGGCGTATTCACAGAGACAATAGGTGTCGTTTCGGTGACACCGTAACCTTCCAGTATGCGTATGCCGAACTTATCCGCCCAAAGCTGGCGGGTGGTTTCCTGCAACTTTTCGGCACCGGCAACGACATAACGCATATTGAAAAAATCATAAGCGTGGGCTTTTTTAGCATAACCGGCTAAAAAGGTATTGGTGCCGAACATGATGGTGGCACTGATTTCATAAGCGATTTCAGGAATCACCGCAAAATGCAGTGGGGTTGGATAGAAAAAGGTGGTCATGCCATGCAGTATCGGCAGCATGGTGCCGACGGTGAAGCCGAACGAATGAAACATGGGCAGAAAGTTGAGCACCACATCCCGCGCATTAAAATTGATCCGCGCTTCCAATTGCTTAAGATTGGATAAGATATTGGAATGGGACAGCACCACTCCTTTGGGCATACCTTCAGAACCGGAAGTAAATAGAACCACCGCAGGGCTGTCAGGACTGTATTGGGTGTGTTTATACCAGATATTAGCGGTCTTGCATTGCACCAGCGCCTGAAACTTATCCCATGCCGTTATACGTCCGGCCAAATCCTCCAGATAGACCAGCTTAACCTGTTCGCCCAAATGCTCGGCATCCTCGGTTAACTTAGCCATTTCTATAAAGCGACGGGAAGTTAAAACGGTTTTGACTTGCGCTGTATTACAAGCGGAAACCATACCGGCCGATCCGGTTGAAAAATTCAGCATGGTCGGCACCCGGCCATAAAGCTGCAAGCCCAGAATAACCGCCAGGGTTTTGGTCGAATTGGGCAAGAAAACCCCAATATTTTCCCGCTCGGCTGTCGTCTTCTTTAAAACATTGCCGATAATGATCGAGCGGGTGATTAAATCGTCATAAGATAACGGCTTGCGCTCCAGATCGTTGGCAACTCTATGTTTGCCGCCATGTATTTTGCGTGCTTCAAGCAGGCTGGCAAAAATGGTCTGCCGGTAATGACTGGTCGAAAACATCATCTCGGTCATGATATCGGCCAAAATATGTCCGCTGTATTTGCGACGATTCTTACCCGTTAAGCCTTCAGGATGCCTTACAAAGGTGTGAGGCAAAATCTGAATCGTGATTTTAGGAAATAAACGCAAGCGTACGATATTGCGCAATCTGGAAAAATGCGTATATTCGGCTCCTTCAATGCGTACCGGCAATATCGCCGCTTCGGATTTGTCGGCGACCATGCCGGTGCCGTCGTAGATTTTCATCAACGATCCCGTAACGGTAATGCGGCCTTCGGGAAAAATAACGGTGTGCGTATCTTGCTGTAAATGATGAATCAAATCCTTCAGTGACAAAGGATGAGTCGGATCCATTGGGAAGACGCGGGATAACCTTAAAAAAGGCTTTAACCACCAGCGCGCGGAAATCTGGGTATTGATCGCAAAAGTGATGTCATCAGGCAAAAATACACCCAGCAGTAACGGGTCCAGAAACGACGTGTGATTGGATATGATCAGGACACGTTTTCCGGCTTTTTTATAGTTGTCCAGCCCTTTGACTTCAACCTTGTAAATCAAGGTCAACAGCCAGCGTAAAGTTTTTTTCAGCATTAAATTTCCTCCTTGCGCCATTTTAGCAGATGTTTCTTACGCATGTGCTTACCGCTCGGCTATAAACGAATATTTCAATTTCGGGATTTTACCGAACGTGGCTTTCATCCAATTTTTCAAAAGATTCAGGTTATGCCGCTTTGTTTAAGCATTATATTTGCCGGTTATTACAGCATGTCGCATAGGTTGGGAAAAAATCGCCAGACGGCGTTATAATGATTTATTTAAAAATCCGCAAGCTGTTGCAAACCAACATCGTCAGCCAATGAAAATACTTAATATTCATTTCAAAAATATCAACTCATTGGAAGGCGAGAGCCGGATCGATTTTGAACAATCGCCTTTTTCAGACACCGGGGTTTTTGCCATTACCGGCCCTAACGGATCGGGAAAATCCAGCATTTTAGATGCCGTTACGCTGGGCTTGTATGGCGAGACTTTCCGTTTTGACCGTCCTGCCGGACATGTAATGACCAAACACACGACCGAGTGTTTTTCGGAAATTGAATTTGCTCTGGACAATATGAAATACCGATCCAGCTGGCATGCGCAACGGCGTGATTCGGATCCTGATGGCGAATTAATGCCGCCTGAAATGAAATTGACCCGTTTGAATGACGACGAGGTGCTGGCGACCACATCCCAACAAGTCTGCGCTCGTATTACTGAAATCACCGGGATGAATTTTCGTAACTTTACCCGCTCAATATTGTTGGCACAGGGCGATTTTGCCGCATTCCTGAACGCGCTGGACAGTGAGCGCATGGATATTCTGGAAAAAATTATCAGCACCGACATATACGCGGACTATAAAAGCGAAGTTGATAAAAAAGCCGCCGACGCGCAGCAGCGCTTGGATTACTTAAACCAGGATTTATCGGTCATTCCGATCATCGAACCGGAAAAACTGGAAGCCTACGAGCATGATCTGATCGATTTTATTGACCAGACGGCCGAGTTGCGAGAGGATCAGAACAATCTGAAGCAGCAGTTGGACTCGTTGCAAGATACGCTGATTCTGCAAAGCCGGATTGCCGATCAGGAAAAAGATCTGCAAAAAATTAAAATGCTATCAGAAAGCGAGCAGCAAAAGCTGGATGAGCTGATTACGGCCCAGGATGCCCGGCTGTTTCAAGATGATGTGCAGGCGATTAAGAAAAAAAAGCACGAAACTCATCTAAATAAAGCAACCCTGGAAGACTTCCGGGACGAGCTTAAGCAGATACAAGACCATGTAGGCGCAAATAAAACGGCCCCGGATGGATTGCCGCATAAATCAGCTGCGGAACAAGCGCAAGCCATATCCGAAACCAAAGCCCAGATAGCCCAGATTACTGCTCAGCGGCAATCGGAGTCAGACTTATGGCAATCTTTAGATATGCAGGTTGCTGATAAAACAGCCAATCTTGCCAATGTGTCGAAATGGCTGGAAGAGCATGTCGCGGATGAATCCTTGTTAACAAGTTTCCCCGAAACAGGCCGGTTAAAAAAACTCCGGGCTGAATTGGTCGAGCTGAAAGAAAAACAAAAAACATTCACTAAATGGTCCAAAAATACTGCGGCATCGCTAAAAAACAACGAATCGGCCATTGCGCAGGAAAATAAAAGAATTGCCGAATTAAAAAACAAATTACCGCTGGCAAAAAAGGCGCTGGAAGAACTGGCGCAAGGCAAGAATCTGGCTGAACTTGAGGAATTTCGGCAAGAGCAACAAGAACGGGTTAATGACTTTCAATCGCTCTACAATCTGGCTGTCACTCACCAAAAACTGACCAAAAGCGGTTTTGGATTTTTCCGCATCTTTGGTCGCAAAGAGCAGCCGAATCATGATATTGAGGTACTGGAGTCTGAACTTGCCGCGTTAAAACAGGAAATAAGCCGGGAAGAGAATATTAAGCTCACGCTGGAAACGGCTGTTTTCCGTGAATCGTTGTTACGCAAAATGGCCCCGGACCGGCAGCATCTTGTTGACGGCGAGCCTTGTTTTTTGTGCGGCTCTCCAAAGCACCCCTATGTCCAGCAGCCACCGAAAGTGGCCAATTCCCAACAGGCTCTATCAGATCAGAAAGCGAAAATAAAAGCCTTAATGGCAGCGTCCGGCAAGCTGGAACAACAGCTTAAAGCAACACGAAAACAGTCCGAAAAAGACCGAGCCAACCAAACAGAGCAGACCAAGATCAAGTCTCAATGGCAAACCTTGTGCAACCGGCTTAACACGGCCAGTGAAGACCTGAGAATCGATAAATTACGTTTGTTGCGGCACCGGCTAAGCATCGAAATCAGCGGATTAAAAACCGTTACCGGCGTGATTGCCGATTATCGGAAAAAACAGGCCGGTATCGAACAGCTGGAAGCCTTAATCGCCAAGGGCGAAGCCACTGTCGAACGCTTGCAGCTAAACTCTCAGCAACTGGACACCGAACGACGGGAGCGTCCTAAGGAAGAGGTTGATTACGATGCCGCATTGATCGCCTGCCAACTGGAAGAGCAGCAACTGGCTGACAAGGTCGTTGCGCAATTAGCCTTGCTGGGCGAAAAAATGCCAGCTAAAGGCAAAGAAGATGCCTTGTTTGACCGGCTGAATGCGCGCCGCCAGGATTATCAAAGCTATGTTTTCCGTCAAAAAAGCTTAACCGAAGAACTGGAAGCACTGAAGGCAAAAGCAGACCATTGCCAAGTTGAAATAACCGCATGTGATGAAAAACTTGCGCGTTACAGCCAACAATTACAAAACGAGGAAATCGTCGGCCTGCATTTAGCGTTAATTGAAAAGCAAAAACTGATTGCCGACAAGGAGCAGCTTATCAGTAGGCAGGAAGCCGAGCTCGACGTATTGAAGCGGGCATTGCAAGACAAGATACAGGGAACGCAATTTACCAGTCTGCATGAGCTGACTCAAACGCTGGAGCTATTGCAGCGCCAGCCGGAACTGGAGCGGTATCTGGCAGAACTGGAACAGGAAATTGACGTAAAAACCATAGAGTTGGAAAAGAGCCGGCTCGAACTGGAGGCAGGCAATACACTGGTTGCAACTGAATTAAGTCCGGAACAACTCGCCACCCAACTGAAAAGCGTCACCGAGAAACTGGCGATAGCCAATCTCGAAGTCCAACGCCTGGAACGGCTGCTGGATGAACAAAAACAGCTTAAACAGAAAGCCGATACGATTCTGGCTCAATTGCAGGATCAGCAAGAAATTGTCCGCCTGTGTAACGCGGAGGCCGCTCAAATAGCCGAAGAAAGCGGCATGGCTTTTCGTCGCCGGGTTCAACAACGGATAGCCGATCGGCTGCTGTCCCAAACTAACGCCGTGCTGGAAAAAATCAGTGGCCGTTATTATCTGCGGCAAAGGCCCAGCGAGCAGGGTTTGGCATTGGAAATTGAAGATACTTATCAAGACAATGTCCGTCGACTACCCAAGACATTGTCTGGCGGAGAGAGTTTTGTGGTGAGTTTAGCGCTGGCGCTAGGACTTTCGGAATTAGCCAATAACGGTAAATCCGTGGATTCGCTATTTCTCGATGAAGGCTTTGGCAATCTGGACTCGGAAACGCTCTACACTGTCATCAGCACCCTTGAAGGCCTGCATACCCATGGCAAAACCGTCGGTGTTATTTCTCATGTTGAAGGCGTACAAAAACGCTTTAAAGCCCAGCTGCAAGTGGTCAAAAAGCCTAACGGACTGGGAATGTTGAAACAGGCGTCGTAAATACGGAGCTAAATTTTAAATAAAGGACCGTTAAAAGCCCTGTTGCCGGAAAACAGTGGTTTTTTGTTGTGTTATCCTTCGGCCAGATTTAACAAAAGGAAAACCGAATTATGGCGGCAATTACGTTTGATACTTTGAAATATGCAAATAGGCTAAAAGCAGCTGGTGCCGAGCCAAAGATAGCAGAGGCTGAAGCAGAAGCGCTAGCCGAAGTTTTTGAACTGAATTTGAACGAAGTTGCTACGCGTGACGACCTAAAACACATGGAGGAACGGTTAAATAAACGACTGGAAGCGCGTCTGCTTCAACTTGAACAACGCATGGTTATCAAATTAGGCGGGTTAATGGTTGGTGCAATAGGAGCAGTTGCTACGTTAGTAAAGATTTTATAGCTATAAGAAAACTAAACCTTTAAGGCAAATAAACACTCCATTTCATGCCGCCCAGCGCTTCGCTCTTTTTGCCTTCCAACAGTCCGCCCAGCAAGCCGATTAACTCGTAAACGACAGCCATGCCGATACCGTGCCCATGAATATTTTCATCGGCCCTGACGCCTCTTTTTAAAATATCGGCCAATTTCCCGGCAGGGATTCCAGGCCCGTCGTCTTCAATCTCCAGCAAGACCGCAAAGTTCCGCCTGCCTTTGCGCGGGTTCAGAAAAACATTGACCTTCACGGTATTCCGGCACCACTTGCAGGCGTTATCCATCAGGTTGCCGGCTATTTCGTACAGATCGCCTTCGTCGCAATAAACCAGACTTTGTTCTGGCACGGCCATATCGAAAGTTATATTTTTATCGATATACACCTTACCCAGCGATGCGCCGATTTTTTCTATAATTGCCGATAAATTCACTGCTCCGGCGGTTTTGTGCTCGCCCTTGGCAGCTGCCCGCTGTAATTGATACTCGACGATCTCATTCATCCGCGAAATCTGTTCTTTTACCGTATCCTTATTAACGCTAAAAGAATCCGCGCAGCCGCGCAGTATCGACAGCGGCGTTTTCAGACTGTGCGCCAGATCTGCCAAGGCGTTGCGGTAACGTTCCAGATGCCCCCGTTCGCTGTTTATGAAAGCGTTGAGATTGCCGGCCAGACCTTCCAGCTCTGTTGCATAATCTCCGTCTAAATGGGTTTTACGACCTTTTTCAATTGCCTCAAGGTCTCTCACGATAACCCGCAAAGGCTTTATGCCCCACCGCAACAAAATCGACTGAATCAATATTAACCCCACGCCTAGAGCCAGTAACCAGACTCTTAAGGTTTTCCTGAACTGCTCCACCTGGCTGCTGACAAACTGGGCATCTTCAGTTACGGTAAAAATGTACTCGCGTTCGACACCGACTACGTTTTTCCAGATGACCGCGTAATGCAGCGCGTAACGTCCATGCTCGGCCATCAAAAATGCAGAGTTGCCAGCCTTTAATTCTGGTGGAGGCGTTACATTAAGACCTATGGCCGACGGCGAACGCCAGATTGGATTTTTTTTGGTGGAATGAATAAAGCCGTAAAGGCCGGACCCGGGGGTTGCAAACCGGGGCTCGGGCAAACTGGGCGGCATGTTGAGGTCGCCGGAATTCTTTAATTCTGCGGCGGATAGCAGCGAATACACATGAACCTGCAGCTTTTCCTTTAATGCCTGTTCGGCGCTTTCTCGAAAGCCCTGTTCAAGCACCACCGAAGCCAGCGCGAAAAATGCCGCAAGCACCAGCCCGGCTGAAAGCAGCAAGCGGACGCTTAATGATCTAACTTGCATTCAAGACCTGTAGGGAGAGTCTGGGAACCATAAGTTCCTTAACAAATACTCAGCAAAAGCTTGCCTTTCATCAATAAGGAACATGGTTTGAAAATTGAATTAATTGTCTTTGGCAGAAATAAGATAGCCTCGGCCACGCAAGGTTTCAATAGGCTTGCGCGTACCGTCGGGATCAAGTTTTTTTCTCAATCGGCCGATAAAAACTTCTAGGACATTGCTGTCGCGATCAAAGTCTTCATCATAAATATGCGAAGTCAAAACTGACTTTGAAACTACTTCGCCTTTACGAAACATCAGGTACTCCAGCACTTTGTATTCGTAAGCGGTTAATTCCTGTTTGACGCCGGACACGGTAACTTCCTGAGCCACGGTATCCAGTTCGATGTTGTCGTGGGTTAAGACCGGATGAGCTACTCCGGCCGAGCGCCTTATTAGGGCATTAATCCTGGCCTGCAACTCTTCATAATGAAAAGGTTTGACCAGATAATCATCGGCTCCCGCTTCCAGGCCCTCCACTTTTTCCTGCCAGCGGCTGCGGGCGGTTAAAATTAAAATGGGGACTGTCACCTTGTCTTTGCGCAAGCGCTTGATCAGCTCGATACCGGAGAAATCCGGCAGGCCAATATCGATCACGGCCGCATCAATCGGATATTCCTTGCCCATGTAATAGCCGTCTTGACCGGTATGTGCAGTATCAACGGCAAAACCTTTATCGGCAAAAAACTGCTGAATTTGTTCGCAAAGTTTTACTTCATCTTCTACAACTAAAATGCGCATGTTTTTATCTGTTTATGCGTGAGATTAACTGACTAAGTGACCCGTTTCCGCATCAATTTTGAAATATTGGATACGCCCGTCAGGTGTCAGCACTTTGATGACGTGTACCGCTTTGCCATCAATGATTACTGTTTCCGCGCCCAGCACTTTGTTGTAGGTGCCTTCGATTATTTGTTTGGTTGCCTCGTCCAGACTGACGTATGCCAGCTGGCTGTTCCCTGCAAAACAGCTAGTGGAAAACAATAAGGCGACTATAACTACTCTAATCAAATTTCTCATGGACAATCCAGAGCCTGGGGCAATTAACCAAATTTTTTAACTTCCCGTTTACCGCAAAGTTTATGCTTTTTCCGGCTCGTTCAAACTCTTCGCGGTAACTAACGGAAATTCACCTTTACTAATATCTTGAGCGACAAAAATTCTACCCCATTCCCCTGAATCAATACTGAACCTTTAGCGTAACGACACACCCTGAACCAGACTGCCGATCGCTTGCCCGAAAGAAGCTCCCAACTTGCCTGCGATTTTATCGAGCAACTGTTCCTGCCGACTAAAGTCAACCAGTGTTTCTGCGCCAATCAGCTCTTTGGCGACATAATCCTGATTGCCGACGCCGTCAACTATGCCCAGTTTTACGCCTTCTTCGCCGGTCCAGACCAGACCTGAAAACATATCGGGATCTTCCTTAAGTCTGTCGCCGCGACCGGTTTTAACCGCACTGATAAATTGCTGATGCACTTGATCCAACAGACCTTGTACATAATGTGTTTCCTCTTTTTTGGTTGGCGAAAAAGGATCAAGCATGGCTTTATGCGCGCCCGCAGTGAATAACCGCCGCTCTACGCCCAGCTTTTGCATGCCGTCCACAAAACCAAAACCATCCATTAACACGCCGATAGAACCGACCAAGCTGGAAGGATTCACAAAAATCTTATCGCTGGCCGAGACGATAAAATAACAACCCGATGCGCAAATATCGCTGACCACGGCATAAACCGGCAAGTCAGGATGTTCTTTTTTAATCTTCCTGATTTCCTCATACACATAAGACGACTGCACAGGACTGCCGCCAGGCGAATTGGCATGCAGGATAATACCTTTGGTGTGCTTGTCTTTGACGGCATTTCTCAAGCTTTCGATAATGCTGTCGGCATTGGCATCTTTACCTTCGGCAATCATGCCGACCACATCGATAATGGCGGTATGATCTTTATTATCAACGCCAATATTCTGGCTAAATTTTGGATACATCGCCAAGCCGAGCACGACGATCAAATACGCAAACATCAGGCTCTTAAAAAAAACGCCCCAACGCCTTGCCCTGGTTTGCTCGGTGACGGCCGCCAGAGCCAACTTTTCAATAACCTCGCGTTCCCAACCGGGTTGTTGCGTAACTTCTGGTTTGTTCTGATTGTCCATACCTTGTTAACCTCTAATAATATTCAATAATTCCGAAGGCTGCTGTAAGCACATCAACGGGCTGTATTGCTGCAATATGTCTTGCGGATGAGCTCCGCACGACACCGCTATAGATGATATTTGGGCATTCATCGCCATTTGCAAGTCATGAGTGGAATCGCCCACCATTAAACTACGGTCGTTTGCCGCATTAGTATGCTGCATAATCTGATGCAGCATCAACGGATCCGGTTTAGACGCGGTTTCATCGGAGCAACGGGTGATGCAGAACAACTCTTCCGTATCTGTTGCCTTTAATGCTTCCTGCAAACCTGTCCTGGTTTTGCCGGTAGCAACCGCCAGTTGATAGCCTGTCTCTTTCAATTCCACCAGCATCTCGTAAACGCCGGGAAATAAATCTTCACGGCTTAACTGTCTTGATAAATAAGTTTGCTGATAGCAAACCGTTAGTTGCGTCAGCGTTTCATCGTCGACACCGGGAAATAGCTTGGCACAAGCGTTCCTGATGCTCAAGCCGATGACGTCTTTTGCGGCCTGAGCTTCAGGAATACCGCAGCCGCATTGCTTCCCCGCCGTTTGCAGACAATGTGCGATCCAGTCTATCGAGTCGATCAGGGTGCCGTCCCAGTCGAATATGATCAAATCAAACCTGTTCTTCATGTTTTAACAAATCTTCCAATTGTTGTGGCAAAGGCGCCAAAATGGTTAGCATCGCCCCTGTAACCGGGTGCTGAAATTTCAACTTTTCCGCATGCAGGAACATGCGCTTATAGCCTCGGGTTTTAAATTTGCGATTGACTTCATCCAATCCGTAACGCTCGTCACCGACGATTGGATGTCCAAGGCTGGCGGCGTGAACGCGTATTTGATGGGTACGTCCGGTTTTTGGTGAGGCCTCAACCAGCGTCGCATCGCTAAATAACTTCAAGCGCCGAAACAGCGTCTCCGCCTCTTTGCCGGATTGGCTGATCACCACCATGCGCTCACCGCCTTTGCTGACATTTTTTAGCAAGGGCGCGTTGACTATCAATTTTTTCCTGGCCCATTGCCCGGCCAGCAAGGCCAGATAAGTTTTGTGGATGTTATCGTCGCGGAACAGCTCATGCAAGAGCTTCAAAGTGCTACGTTTTTTGGCAATGATCAGGCAGCCGGAGGTATCTTTATCAAGCCGATGCACCAACTCTAAAAATCGCGCTTCGGGTCTTAGCAAGCGCAGTCCTTCGATAATGCCGGAACTTACCCCACTGCCGCCATGCACGGCATAACCTGCCGGTTTATTGACGATCAAAAAGCCCTCGTCTTCAAATAAAATCCCCTGCTGCAACGCTGCTTGCAAGCCCTGAGGCACATACGATTCTTCGCTGCGTTCGGCCACTCTAACCGGAGGAATTCTGACGACATCGCCTGTAACCAGACGGTATTTGACATCGACGCGGCCTTTATTGACCCTCACCTCACCTTTGCGGACGATCCGGTAAATTCGGCTTTTAGGCACGCCTTTCAACCGGGCAATTAAAAAGTTGTCCAATCGTTGATCGCAATTCTCTTCGGTAATTTCTATCAGTTGAACTTTGGGTGTTATGGTTTTTTCTTCACTATTCATAGTGTAAATAATACCAGCATCTGCTTATGATTGATTCTTTAAATTGATGTATAGTAATAAGGTTGCTATATTAAGTAAGTTTTTAATATAAAAAACATGCTTTTGCTCTGCGGTTTTCGCTAACGAAACTGCCTTGAGCACTACTCGATGATGATTAAAACGGCACTGGATAACCAAGCTGACTCATCATTGTAAGATTTTCGGGTTCATCGTTCGACCCTAGACGAACGATTTATAACTCCTGTTTAAGACGGAATTTACAATCAAGACTGAAAAAGAATATTTATTTGCTTAGACTCTGTCCGTGCACTATCCATGATCTTCACCTAAGTAAGAGCGGGATACCAATGACAACACGCAGAAACGGAACATAAAACCGTAAAACTAAGATATGTAGAAGCGCTTTAGTAGCCCTACACAAACACGATGACCCAAACCAGTCTGTTCAGTAAAATCTGGCCATGGAGCAGGACACAACAAGGAATATTGAATGAAAAGAATGCTTATCAACGCTACGCAGCCAGAAGAACTGCGAGTCGCTTTGGTAGACGGTCAAAAACTATATGATTTTGACATAGAAGTACCTTCGAAAGAACAAAAAAAGTCAAACATTTACAAAGGGATAGTAACCCACGTAGAACCCAGCTTGGAGGCCGCCTTTGTAAACTACGGCGCTGAAAAACACGGCTTTTTACCTTTCAAAGAAATCTCTCCGCTCTACCGCCAACTCCAGGACGGCGCCGAAACTGAAGGCCGCCGCCCAGCCATAAAAGACCTGATTAAAGAAGGCCAGGAAATCGTTGTTCAGATTGAAAAAGAAGAACGCGGCAATAAAGGCGCAGCTTTAACTACTTATATCAGCCTGGCCGGTACCTATCTGGTGCTGATGCCCAACAATCCTAAAGCGGGCGGCATTTCGCGTCGCATAGAAGGCGAAACTCGCAGTGACCTGCGTGAAGTGATGGCAGCGCTTGAGATTCCTGAAAGCATGGGACTCATTGTTAGAACAGCCGGATGCGGAAAAAACGTCGAAGAACTGCAATGGGACTTAAATTATTTGCTGCAGCTCTGGGAAGCCATAGAGCGTTCCGCCGAAGAACATTCAGCACCGTTTCTGGTCTTTCAGGAAAGCAACGTTATCATCAGAGCTTTGCGCGACCATTTACGCGGCAATATTGACGAGATTTTGATCGACAGCGAAGACGCCTTCAAACTGGTGCAAAACTTCTTGAAGCAAGTCATGCCGCACTTTTTGCCCAAGGCGAAACTGTATCAAGATGCCGTCCCCCTGTTTAACCGTTACCAGATTGAATCCCAAATTGAAGTGGCTTACGGCCGTGAAGTTTCACTGCCGTCAGGCGGCTCGATCGTCATCGACCACACTGAAGCGTTGACCTCAATCGATATCAACTCCGCACGCGCCACTAAAGGCAGCGACATTGAAGAAACCGCGTTAAACACCAACCTGGAAGCGGCCGATGAAATTGCCCGCCAGTTGAGACTGCGTGACTTAGGCGGCCTGTTTGTTATCGACTTCATCGACATGATGTCCAATAAGAACCAGAAAGCCGTTGAAAATCACCTGCGCGACGCTCTTAAAATCGACCGCGCCCGCATTCAAACCAGCCGCATTTCGCGTTTCGGTCTGCTGGAAATGTCCCGGCAAAGAATGCGTCCTTCGTTGGGCGATTCCACTCAGCTGCCGTGCCCGCGCTGCAAAGGCCAAGGCACAATTCGCAATGTAGAATCGGTCGCACTGTCCGTACTGCGTATTCTTGAAGAAGAAGCGATGAAAAAAGGCACGGAAAAAGTCATCGCTCATCTGCCTATCGAGTGCGCAACCTTTTTGTTAAACGAAAAACGCAGTGCCATCGAGCAAATTGAAAACCGGCTGAAAGTCGGCATCGTGATCTTGCCCAGCAAGCATTTGGAAACACCGGCCTATGACATTGAGCGCATTAAAGAAAAAGAAGCCAGCGAAAATGGCAAAGCCAGCTACTTACAGATCAAAGCGGAAGACATCACCATCCCTGAATTTGCTCAACAAGTAAAACCGAGCGCGACAAAAGCGGCAGTCAAGGAATTCCTGCATGACTCCCCTGCGCCGGTTCAAAATAAAAGCGAGTCAGCCAGTTTGATCCAACGCTTCTGGCATAAACTGATAGGCGCCAGCGCAACGCCAAAAACAACGGCGACACAACTTCCTGAAAGAACCAGGCCGACTGACGAAAGCCAGCCGAGCAGAAGCAGGGACAACAGACAAGGTCAGGGACAAACCCAGGAAAGAGGCCGTGGGCGCGGTCGTGGACGTGGACGCGGCCAAAACGGTCATAGAGAGCAAATTCAAACACTGGAACAAGGACAAGCGCCAAAACCGGAACAAAATGCAGAGTCACCTCGTCAAAACCGTCCTCCGCGCGGTCAAGGCAGAAACGTAAAGCGCAACCTCGAACCGGGCAATATACCTGCAACAAAAACCGAAGACGTTAAAAGTGAAGCGGTCGGAGCTGTTGAGGTTATTTCAACTGCGCCGGAAGCAGTCACTGCTGCTACCGGAGAACGCGAGCACCCCAAAAGAAACAATGCCAGAAGAGGACCGAATCGTAGAAGACCGCGTAATCCCAACTACAAAAAACCTGAAACGGAAGGCGATTCAAATAACTCGCATGAAGCAGCTGGCGCAAATAACGATGAATCGCGTCCGGCCGAACCTCGTTCTTACGACAATAACGTTGCAGAAAAAGCGGAAAGAACCGAGCGCCCGGAGCCTCAGACTCATAGTTCCAGCCAGGCTAATAATATAGGCAATCAGGATTCGGAAGCCAGGAAACCGGCAGCTACCGCTGAACCAACTCCAGCTCCTGCGCCAAAACCGGTTGAAGCAGCCTCAAAACCAGTTGAAGTAGTCAGGCAAGAAACAGAATAACGGACTGCATTAACTTAAAACCTATCACCGCGAAGACATGAACAATCTAAATACCTCATGTCTTCGCGGTGAATTAATCTTAAATATTTTTACCTGTATTTAACCTCTACAGCGTCCCTTCCCAATAACACTCTCAATCGCGCCACCAATTCATCAGTTGGGTGGACGCGCCACTCATCACCCAGCTGTAGATCGGCTTTTGCAACCTTTGATGTATAACCGATGCCCACCGGACAGCTGCCGCCCTTAAAAGGCTCCAGAACTGCAATCAACTTCATCACAAAACTATCGCTTTCCGGCTCACTGTCTGCCGCATTCCACACCAGCCGGATGCTCCTGGCAAAAACCTCTCTGGCCTGCTCCATGTTATAGAGTTTTTCAACCGTTAAACGCAATGTCCCTAAGTAATCATCAACACCCAACGAACCTTCAGCAATCAGCAAGCTGTCGCGAGTAAAAATGCCCCGGTATTTTTCGTAAACTTCACCAAAAGCCGCAATTTCAAGTCTGCCGGTTCGGTCATCGATTGTCGCAAAGCCCATGATCTTACCGCTCTTGGTCTGACGGGTGCGCACCTCAACGACTAAACCGGCCGTTCGAGCTTCCATTTTTCTGCTTTTGGATCGCTCCACATTGGCTAGCAGCGACTCTACGGTTCCATTGGTAAACTGCCTTAATTCGGCCTCGTACTGGTTGATCGGATGCCCCGTCAAAAACAAACCCAAGACCAGCTTTTCAGCAGCCAGCCGTTCGTTTTCCGACCACGGCTCAACTACGGTCGCATAAGCATGGGCATCATCGATATTTTCGACATTAACGGCCAGGCCGAATAAATCGTTCTGGCCGGTTTGCGCATTTTTGCCGTGCTGTTCGGCGACTTTTAATGCGGTCGACAATTCCGCCAAATGCCCGGCCCGGTTATCGTCGAACTCATCGAAAGCTCCGGCGCGTATCAACGCCTCTAAAACCCGCCGGTTGAATTTACGTAAATCCACCCGCTTGCATAAGTCGTATAAACCGGAGAACGGGCCGTAAGCTTCGCGCTCGATCAGCATTTCTTCAATAGCCGCCTCGCCTACTCCTTTTAGCGCGCCCAAACCGTAAACGATCTGACCGGCATCGTTAACGGTGAATTTGTATTTTGAAACATTGATAGTCGGCGGAAGAATTTCCAGCTTCATCTGCCTACATTCTTCAATCAAAATCACCACTTTATCGGTGTTGTCCATATCGGCGGACATCACCGCGGCCATAAACTCGGGCTGATAATGAGCTTTCAGCCACGCGGTCTGATAAGCAACCAACGCATAAGCGGCGGAATGCGATTTGTTGAAACCGTAACCAGCAAATTTCTCCATCAAATCGAACACGTAAGTGGCGATTTTTTCATCAACCTGATTTTCTATCGCACCGGCGGTAAATTTGTCCCGCTCCTTAGCCATTTCCTCCGGCTTTTTCTTACCCATCGCCCGACGCAACATGTCCGCTCCGCCCAGCGTATACAGCGCCATTTCACGGGCGATTTGCATCACTTGCTCCTGGTACAAGATAACGCCGTTGGTCGGTTTTAAAATCGGCTCCAGCAACGGATGTGCGTATTCGGCTTTGGCTCCATGCTTAACGTTGATGTAATCATCCACCATGCCCGATTCCAATGGCCCCGGACGGAATAGCGCCACCAGAGCGATAATGTCGTCGAAGCAGTCGGGTTTTAGTTTTTTGATCAGCTCCTTCATACCGCGCGACTCGAGCTGGAACACGGCGGTGGTCTGGGCGGCGGTTAACAGCTTGTACGAATTCGGATCATCACGGGGAATTGTTGTTATATCGACCGGCGGCTTGCCCAGCTTTTTTTGCTTGGCATTAATGTCCTGCAATGCCCAATCGATAATGGTCAGCGTACGCAGGCCCAAAAAGTCGAACTTGACCAAGCCGACCGCTTCGACATCATCCTTGTCAAACTGGGTAACCAAGTTATTGCCGTCCTGATCGCAGTATAGCGGCGTAAAATCGGTCAGTTTAGTCGGCGAAATAACCACGCCACCGGCATGTTTTCCGGCGTTTCTTGACGTACCTTCCAACGACAGCGCCATGTCGATCAGGGCTTTGACTTCCTCTTCGGTGTCATAGAGCTGCTTCAGCTCAGGGCTGTCTTTCAGTGCTTTGGTCAGCGTCATGCCGATTTCAAACGGCACCAATTTGGACAAGCGATCGACAAAGCCGTAACCGAATCCCAGCACCCGGCCAACATCGCGAATAACAGCTTTCGCCGCCATCGAGCCATAGGTGATGATTTGCGCGACATGATCGCGGCCGTAATTGCGGGCGACATAATCGATCACCTCATCGCGCCGATCCATGCAAAAATCCACGTCGAAGTCGGGCATCGAAATCCGCTCAGGATTCAAGAACCGCTCAAACAGCAGATCGAATTCGATAGGGTCAAGGTCGGTAATTTTCAGCGCATAAGCCACCAGCGAGCCCGCACCGGAACCCCGCCCCGGCCCGACCGGAATAAAATTGTTTTTCGCCCACTGGATAAAGTCGGCAACGATCATGAAATAACCGGGAAATCCCATCTGGGTGATCATTTTCAACTCGAAATCCAGGCGTTCATAGTAAACGCGCCGGTTTTCCTCATCGGTGCCCTTCCCGACTGCAGGATGATGCTGTAACCGCTCTTCCAGGCCTTTCGTGGCCTCCTCGGTCATAAACTCGCCCAGGTTCATGCCTTCGGGCACCGGAAAATCCGGCAGAAAGTTTTTGCCCAGCGTCAGCTTTAAGTTGCAGCGTTTGGCAATCTCTACGGTGTTTTCCAAAGCCTCGGGTATATCGGCAAACAGCGCCTGCATCTCCTCGACGCTACGCAAGTATTGCTGATCGGTGTAATCCTTGGGACGGCGGGTATCGTCCAGCACCCGCCCCTGGTTGATGCAGACCCGTACTTCATGGGCCGCAAAATCCTGTTGATCGATAAAGCGCACGTCGTTGGTCGCCACCACCGGCAAACCGGTCGCCAAGGCCAGCTCGACGGCGGCGGCGATATAGCGCTCCTCTTCCGGCTTGCCGACCCGCTGCAATTCCAGGTAAAAGCTTTGCTCGAACAGTCCGCCCCAAAACTCCGCCAAGCGTTTGGCCGCCTCATGGTTTTCGGCCAGCAGCGCCCTGCCTATCTCCCCGCTCATCGCACCGGATAATGCAATCAAGCCGTTGTGATTAGCTTCTATCCATTCCTGCCGGAGCATCGGCACACCTTGGTGCTGGCCTTCCTGATAGGCTTTTGAGATCAATTCGGTCAACGTGATGTAGCCGGCGTGATTATTAACCAACAAGGTCAAGCGATACGGCGTAGCTGAATCTTCGGGATTAAAAATCAACACGTCGGCACCGGCTATTGCCTTGATGCCCTGCCCTAACGACGCTTTATAAAACTTGACCAGCGAAAACAGGTTGGCGTGCTCGGTGATCGCAATGGCCGGCATACTTAACTCGCCCAAGCGCTTGACCAAAGGCTTGATTTTGACGATCCCGTCTACCAGGGAGAATTCGGTGTGGAGTCTTAAATGGACAAATGCCGGCTGCATCGGATTAGAAAATTGATTCGCTACTAAATGATATGTGAATGGCCTATTTTACCCTGTCTGCAAAATTTCGTCTGACCTAGATATCAACTATTGGAAGAGCCACATACGCTTTGTCATCCTAGTATTACTACTTATTGATTCAAAACCGTTATCTATCTATTCTGAAAACTTGCAGTAGAGCTAAAACCAATGTTTTTGCAAGCGGCGTTTTCACTAAAATTACCACCGAAGGAACAATCATGAAACTAACCTGGATACTTGTAGCTGATACTACTCGCGCACGCATTTTTACTGCTGAGACGCCTTCATCTCCTTTAGAGGAAATCGAAGACTTTTCTCATACGGAAGGTCGTTTACATGACCGGGAAATAACTTCCGGCCTGCCGGGAAAAATCAAAAGCGCCGGTGCAGGCGGCCACACTTATGAGCAACCTACCGATCCGAAAAAACATGAAGCCGACGTTTTTGCGCTTCGCATTGCCCAGCATCTCGAAGAAGCGCACAATGCAAACCGGTTTGAACAACTGATAATCGTTGCCGGCCCTACTTTTCTCGGCTTGCTGCGCAGCAATCTGCCGGACCAAATTAAAAAACTGGTTCGTTTCGAACTCGACAAAGAAATCACCTCGTTAAGTGCCGCCGATATCCGACAACACCTGCCCCAATATTTGCCGAATCTTTGACCAGGAACCTTTAATCAATTTTGGAATAATGCCAAATAACCGCATTAATCCATGGAAAGAGCTAAATTAGAGGTTCACATTAAACATTTTTTCAGCTACGCCTATATAGCCTCAATATTGGGGACTGCGGCTATTTTGTTTCTTCTAAAGCACTTCCAATTTATTTTCGGGAGCTCGTCACCGCTATTGCTCTTTTTAGTCGTGATCGCTTTTGCTTCCTGGTGGGGGGGATTCAGAGCGGGGCTTTTCATTACCGTATTAAGCACGGCGGCAGGCGATTATTTTTTAGTCGAGCCTTACGGCTCGTTTTATATCGCCCAGACTTCGGAAATGCTACGCCTCGCGTTTTTGATCGGCACAGGCACAATATTAAGCTTGATCATTAAACTGTTACATGATCAAGAAAAACAAGCCTTACGTACAGTCTTGGAACGAGAAAACCAGCTTAAGCAGGAAATCGCCGAGCGCAATCGGACGCAAGCGGAGCGGGATTTATATATCTTACTCGCCAAAAGCAGCACCGAGTTCATAGGCATGTGCGATACAGAGGGCATCCCCTTTTTCATTAACGATGCCGGACTGCGTCTGGTAGGGATTGATAGTTTCGAACAGGCCCTTAAGACTCCTGTCAAAGAGTTCTTTTTCCCCGAAGATCAGGGATTCATCATGAATGAATTTTTTCCTGCTGCCCTACAAAACGGCCGTGGCGAAACCGAAATCCGCTTCCGGTATTTTAAAACCGGAGAAGCGTTATGGATGATCTATAACGTCTTCGTACTGAAGGACTTAAACGGCAAAATAAGCGGCTTGGGCGCAGTGAGCATCAACATCACCGAGCGCAAACGGACCGAGAAGGCTTTGAGAGAGAGCCAGATGGACCTGAGCCGCGCACAGGAAGTCGCTCATATTGGTAGTTGGCGTATGAATGTCCGCACCAATACACTAGAGTGGTCTGATGAGAATTTTCGAATTTTCGGCAGGCCTAAAGGCACGCCCCTAACCTATCAATCCTTTCTGGATATTGTTCACCCGGCAGACAGGGAGTTAGTCGATGCGGCATGGCACGATGCCCTTGCCGGTAAACCCTACGATATTGAACACCGCCTTATAGTAGACGCCAAAGTCAAATGGGTGCGTGAACTGGCTGAGATGGAATTTGACGAACAGGGGGCGCTGTTAGGCGCTTTCGGAACCACTGAAGACATTACCGATATCAAAAATGCTCAGGAAGCATTGCAATACGAACAGGCCTTCCTCAGGCAAGTCATTGATGCGGTGCCCAGTATGATCTTTGTCAAAGACCGGGAGGGGCGATTCCTTTTGGGCAATGAGGCTTTGGCTAAGTGTTATGGCACAAGCCCTGAAAATTTGGTCGGCTTGACTGATGAAGACTTCAACACCAACGTCGACGAAATAGCCCATTTCAGTCAACATGACCTTGATGTTATAAACAGTTGCAAATCCAAACTCATCCAGGAAGAAAAGGTCACCCATGCCAATGGCTCCGTACACTGGTACAGCACAGTCAAAGTTCCGCTGATTGACGGCGATAGTTGCAACAAACTGCTGGGCGTGGCGACCGACATTACCAACCGCAAGCGTGCCGAAGAAAGGCTACGCCTGGCGGATCGCCATAAAGATGAATTTCTGGCGATGTTGGCTCACGAACTCCGCAATCCGCTGGCGCCCATTCGCAATGCCGTGCAATTGCTAAAAATACAGGAAGTGACTGATCCCAAGCTGGCATGGAGCTATGAGGTCATTGACCGCCAAGTGACTCATATGGTGCATCTGCTTGATGACTTGCTGGATGTCGCCCGCATCATGCAAGGCAAAATCAGGCTGGAGGTCGAGCGTTTCAAGCTTAACGACATTGTCGATAATGCGCTTGAAACCAGCCGTCCACTGATCGAGTCGCGCAGGCAGGAACTGATTATTTCCCAAGATCATCCGCCGCAATGGCTCGTAGGCGATCGTGTCAGGTTGGCGCAAGTGCTGTCTAACTTGCTCAACAACGCCGCCAAGTACACCCATGAGGGGGGTAAAATTATGCTGAATATAACGCAGGAAGGTTCCGATGCCATCATCGAGGTCAAAGATACCGGTATCGGCATCTCCCCTGACATTCTGCCTCAGATATTCGATCTCTTTTCTCAGGCCGACCATAGCTTGGCCCATTCTCAGGGCGGGCTGGGGATTGGATTAACGCTGGTGCATCAGCTGGTAGAAGCCCATGGCGGCACGGTCACCGCAGCGAGCGGAGGTATTGGCCAAGGCAGCACATTTAGGGTACGGCTGCCTGCATCGCCGATAGAATCGTCTGTCGCCAAATCCGCGCTAAACAAATCCGAATCACCGAAGCCTAAATTTCGCATTCTGATTGTGGATGACTATGCCGATGCGGCCGAAAGTCTGATGATGCTGTTGCAGGCAAAAGGGCATGAAGTCGAAACAGCCGATTGCGGTATGAAAGCCATAGAGCGGGCCCAGGCTTTCCATCCGCAGGTTGTGCTGCTTGATATCGGTCTCCCCGATATAGATGGTTATGAGACCGCCAAACGGCTGCGCGCATTGCCGGAAACCAAGGATGCGACCTTGATCGCCTTAAGCGGCTACGCGCAGACTGACAACCAGGAATGTTCGGCAGCATTTGATCACCACTTGCTCAAGCCGTTGAATTTTGATGAGTTATCATCCTTACTGGCATCGTTATAAAATCATTACCGGTCACAATTCCTGTTATAACTAATAAGGCTCGTGCCCAATAGTTATTCACAAAACCTGTGGATAACTCTGTGGATTGATTGTTCTATTCATCGCTTACCTGCGGTTTTTATTAGTTTTTTGTTAAATTGTACAAAAACGCAACAAAACAATTATTTTACATTATCAATAACTTACAGTTATCTACCAGACCTTCTACGGTTCATTCAAAAGCAACGCTAAGTTACTGATTGTTGTTGTGTGTAAATGCTATTGAATCAAAACTATTCCAATAAACTGCCAACACACCTTCAGTATGGCTTCAGACTTATCCCCGTCTACTCACGAAAGCTATTTGATGAATGACTTTTAACAAGTTCGCATTTTTGTAAGGGTAAATGTGTTGCCGATGAAATGGGCTGGGGAGAAGGAAGTAGGCGATCGCATTCTGCTTTAATCACTTGATAGCATTCGCAGGCCCGCTCTTCCAGTCCTTGCCGATCAAGAACAGTAATGCGGCCACGGCGGCAATTAATCAAATGCGCTTGCTGCAATTTTCCGGCGGCCTCTGTGATACCCTCACGGCGCACGCCGAGCATATTGGCGATCAATTCCTGAGTCGTGATCAACTCGTTCGAATGGAGCCGGTCGAGACTTAGCAGCAGCCAACGGCAAAGCTGTTGATCCACGAAGTGATGTCTGTTACAGGCCGCCGTCTGCGCTATTTGAGTGAGTAGCGTCTGAGTATATCGCAGCAGCAAATCATGCAGCGCTCCATTGCGATATCCTCCAAAACGGTTGAACTCCTGCATAAGCAGAGCCGCACGTAAACGATAGGCATGGCCCGCGCTACGCACGACGGCCCGGTTAGGCATGGTCCCTCCGCCCATGAACAGGGAAACGCCAATCATTCCGTCGTCGCCGACTACGGCAATTTCGGCCGGCGCACCGCTCTCCATCACGTAAACCAACGATACAATGCATGTGGTCGGGAAATAGGCATACCGTATCTCATCTCCAGACTCGTAAAGAACATCGCCCAGCGGCATTTCAATCAGTTCTAAATGGGGGAAAAAGTGTTCATATTTTGATACAGCCAGGGAGTTGAGAAGGTGGTTTTGCCAAGGGCTATTCGGATCAGTCATAAGCAACACCATATTTGCGAGTTAAAATCGAACATCTCTATTAACCTAAATAATCGGTTGGTTTTGTTATGAGTAACCATCAGGATAGATAGTTCGGCATTTTCTATCAATAAGTGCCATTACCTACCAACTGAAACTGCTGTTGAGCTAAATACCGCTAAATTTTATTTAAAATTCGAATGATTTTTTGATTGCCAACAGAGCCTATCAGGCAACAAAAAACATGGGTTGAAAAGCCCTGCCAGGCGCACAATTGCTGAATGTTCATCGTCTTATCAATAATCACTGTTGTGCATTTTCATTCCACGCTTCAAATCACCGTCAGCGCTTTATGTGGTCTACCGAACGGACAACAACCAACACTTCAGTTATAGCCTTCTTCTGTACGAAATAATGAGCAGATGACCTTCCGCAAACTGGACTCTTACCCAATAACGAATGCTACAACATGAATCTACGTAAAAACGCTAATTAACAACCACAAAAAACACGGCTAATCTAAAGGCAAACATATTATAGGGAATACCCGAACTGGAAAGAATGGCACGTAGACTACCACTACACAGAACAGAGCCGGAGCAGGTGAAGCCCTTATATTCAGCTAGACATCTGCGGAAAGGCACTTTTATCGTTGATAGTTATCAGAACCGGACCCTAATAACTTATCCGGATTCCGGCAAGAAAAGTTGGAGATCGTTGCCGCCGCACTAGCCACTCGTTTCGATAGTTGTGCTCGACATTTAACTCAAAGGATAAAAATCATGAACAAACTTTGGTACCTCAGCCCCTACCCAATGATACGCAGCATTGGCGTAGCCGTTGCAATCGTTCTAACCGGTTGCGCAAGTATTCCGGCGCCTACGGGACAGATGGCCGTTTCCAAGACAGCAGTAAATGATGCCATCAGTGCAGGAAGCAATGAATTTGCACCGCGACAACTCAGGATTGCGATGGAGAAGATGAATGCCGCCGAGCGGGCCATGGTCGACGAAGATTATCTGCGCGCCTGGCAACTGGCGGAACAGGTACAGGTTGATGCGCAACTAGCCGCATTGTCGGCACGTTCAGCCAAAGCGCAAAAGGCCGCATACACGTTGCAGGAAGATAATCGCATACTGCAACAAGAAATCGAACGCAACGCCCAATAGGAGTTTATCATGCAAAATAATCTCTATTTTCCCATGACCCTGCTCGCCGTGGTGATTGTTTCCGGTTGCGGTTCGATGCCGCAGAGCTCATCTCTCGCAGAAGCACAAAACAGTTATGACAGTGCAAGAGCCAACCCCAAGGTTACCCGTCTGGCCGCGCTTGAATTGGAAGTTGCCGGCGGGTATCTGAAGAAAGCAGACCGCGCCTCTTGCGAACATGCCAGCGATGACATCGTTGATCATCTGGCCTATCTGACCAAGCAGCAAGTAGCAATCGCAGAACAAACCGCCGCTTGGAAAACGGCTGAATTGCTAGTCAAAACTGCCACTCTCAAACGCAACCTGGCCCGCCGCTTGGCGAAAGGAGCGGCTGGGGCCGCTAAACGGCGAACGCTGATTCGGCAGCAAACCGTTAATCGACAAACGGTCGAATTAGCGGCTGCCGGCGTCAATCCGTAGCGCAATCAAGCCCAAGCGCAACTTGGTACACGGCTTGCCAAAGCTGATCGATTTTCTCAATCTCTATCCCCGATACAAGTTCTCGCTTCAAGGCCACACCGACAGCAACTGATGCACGCCTCCCGGCTTCCGGCAAACATTTTGCAGCATTTTATTTCCCGTTCAAAATGGAATGCCTTGAGGATCAACTGAACATTCAGACTTAATGTGTATATGTTCGTTACCGCACCGACCAAGCTCAGCTTTGTATATACCCTTTTAATGGATGGTAAGGAATATTATTTTACGCTCTGGCCATACCATCCGGTCATGCCTAATTAACCATAAGGAGACACTCATGAACAAAGATCAAATAAAAAATCGAGTCGAAGAAGCCAAAGATAAAGCCAAGGAAGCCACTGGAATGATACTGGATCGCAAAGGGCACACTGATAGAAGAAAAAGTCCGAAAGAGCGTAAACAAGACAGAAGGAGTTGGTGATTTTAAAGAAAATATAAGGATGCCAACTAAAACGAGCACGGCTGAATTGTGCTGCTGAGCCAGGGCAGACCGACACTGCACGGTAGCAACAAAGCGTTCTCAATTATTTTCTCACGGGAGATGAACATCAAACTTGCCGATTTATGAACAAGTATCACTTTGTCCTTCGGCCGTTTCATATGTTTATCTTAAATTTCATCGCCGCTATTTAACGGCCTCTTACGGAGAGCACACATGCTTGAAACCTTAGCGATCGTTTTAATTATTCTATGGATATTGGGGTTAGTTTCCTCGTACACACTGGGCGGATTCATTCACGTTCTTCTGGTTGTAGCAATCATTGTAATTTTGCTGCGAGTCATTCAAGGCAGAGGTGTTTGACGGCATCAGGGGTATGCTTATACAGCCAATATGGGCTGATGTCGGAGCGCTAAGGGCCCGCAGCCGCATGCTTTTAACTGTGGCGAACAAGAAAGGGCTAGCGGCTGCGTCATCAGTCAGCCTGCCATAGCAAATCCGCTCTTGCCAACCGATAACGCAGCCGCCAATCTGAATATCCCTTGCCTAGTGATTATTGCTTTGCGGGGAGACCGATATTATGACGAAATGGTTGAAAGTGCTGCCGATTCCAGGGTCGCTTACCGGCTGCGCCGCAATGCCGGCGCTGCCTTTATTATCCGGAATAATCCCGGCGTCTGCATCTGGCGGAACGCAGATATTAACGGCTACCAAGGTTAATTTATCCGGACAGAACTTCAAAATCATAAAAGCTAACGCGACTGGCAGCAGTATAGGTTTTAGTCTGCTGGGTCTTATTACCCTGAAATCGCCTGACTACGATGAGGCAATTTCCAATCTTTATCAGCATGTTTCGGAAGGGAAAGCCCAGACTTTCGCCAACATAATGCATGAAAGCAGCTCGACCTATTTCATTTTGTTCGCCCTGCCCAAAATCACCATGCACGCGGACGTTATTGAATTTACCGGAGATACGGTACCGATAGTCCCCCAAGATACCGAGTTGAATATTAAAGATTAGACAATAAGCGAATGATGAGACAGAAAGGAAATACACTAAAAATTCAGTCATGAGCTCTTGCAGAACCGGCACGGTATAAATCGTAGAGGAATATCAAATGCCAGAAAAATCACATCCCGAAGGTGTAGCACCGGCTTCCTCTATTTCGTACCCAACTTGGGCGCCTGCCGCGAAAGATGCCGTAGGGACGGCATTAGGTACTTCACGCGTATGGTTTACAGTGGCACAGGGCATTGTTACTGAAGTTTATTATCCGCGACTGGATATTCCCCAGTTAAAAGATCTGGGCTTCATTGTCGCTAACGGCAGGGATTTTTGGATTGAAATACGGCGGTTAAATGATTATACGGTGATGTGGCAAGACGATGTCATTCCGGCAATTACCATCGTCCATCATCATGCTCGCTTTACGCTTACCCTCAAAATATGCATTGATCCTGATCGTGACGTGCTGGTGGTCGACTTTATATTGAATGGAGATGCAGATCTGCAACTCTATCTATTGGCAGCACCCCGGCTTGGCGAAGATGCGGCTCACAACCAGGCGTGGACGGATGAATGGGAAGGCCGTCCTTTATTATGGGCTGTACAGGGACCGTTTGGGATGGCTCTTGCCGCGGCTGATCGTAATGGTTGCCCAGCGCTATTGCAACGCTCAGTGGGCCTGGTGGGTAGCAGTGACGGATGGCAGGATTTCAAACACAATAATGCCATGACTTGGCACCATGCCCAGGCAGGACCTGGAGAGGTAGCGCTGACTGCGCAATTGCCCTGCTCCGGCACATTGGCCTTGGGACTCGCCAGCAGCCGTGAGGCTGCTGCCACCTTGGCATGGCAATCACTGGTATCCGGTTTTGAGGCGTTATGGATGGAATATTGCCAAAAATGGCAGCAATGGCTTAATACTTTGCGTTGGCCGGCCACATTGGATACCCTGCTCGACGCTAAATCTCTCACCTTATTGC
This sequence comes from Methylobacter sp., assembly GCA_036560465.1. GTDB lineage: Bacteria > Pseudomonadota > Gammaproteobacteria > Methylococcales > Methylomonadaceae > Methylobacter_A. The sequence goes on along the minus strand of DATBRD010000014.1, from coordinate 54,374 downwards.
ATCGCTCGGCAACAGTCATAAAAATTCATGAAGACCATACGTTTCCCGGCGCTTTTATCGCCAGCCTATCGGTGCCTTGGGGCGAAGCCAGCACCAGCCGGGGCGGTTACCATTTGGTATGGTCGCGCGACTTGGTCGAGTCCGCAGGGGCGCTACTGGCGCTCGATGATGTTGCCGATGTCAAAAGAAGTTTAATCTACCTTTTATCGACCCAGCGGGCTAATGGCCATTGGCTGCAAAATCAATGGCTAGGCGGCAAGCCTTTCTGGCAAGGCATTCAGCTTGATGAAACAGCCTTCCCAGTGCTGCTTGCCAGCGCCTTGGCTGATCGGAATGCACTAGGCGATATACGAGTGGACGACATGGTGCGTCGTGCGCTTAGCTTCATTGTTCGCGAAGGCCCTACAACGGCTCAGGATCGCTGGGAGGAAGACCCCGGCATCAATACGTTTACTGTCGCCGTAGTTATTGCTGCGCTGGTCGAAGGCAGCCGGTTTCTCACAGAAAAAGAGAGAGATTGCGCACTGATGCTGGCCGATACGTGGAACTTCCGCCTGGAAGAATATACCTGGGTAACAAATACTGCCCTGGCTAAACAACTTGGTGTAACGGGGTATTACATGCGTAGCGCCCCTAAAGATATATTGATCGATGAAGGTGCCAAATATGAGCATCTGCTGATCAAAAACCGTGAGAATAACCCTGGGATTCCTGCCGATGAACAACTCGCGATTGATTGCCTGCAACTGGCGCGTTTCGGCGTGCGCGCCGCTGATGACCCCGCCATGGTTAGCAGTGTTAAGGCCATTGACCTGCTGCTCAAGACCGATACACCCTATGGTCCGGTGTGGCATCGCTATAACGGCGATGGTTATGGCGAACATCCTGATGGCACACCTTTTAATGGTTGGGGAAAAGGACGCGGCTGGCCTCTGTTGACAGGCGAACGCGGACATATGGCCCTGATGTCGGGAGAGGATGCACGCCCTTATCTGCGTTCAATGGCGCATATGACCTGTAGAGGCGGAATGATACCGGAGCAAGTGTGGGATTGTGACCCTATTCCTGAGCGTTGTTTATATCCCGGCCAACCCAATGGCTCATCAACACCGCTAGTATGGGCGCACGCCGAATTCATCAAACTGGCCTTAAGTATCGCGGCAGGCGATCCTGTCGATAGGCCGCCGCACACATGGGCACGCTACGGAGGGCGTCATGTGGAACTTGATTATGCGTTGTGGCAACCCCGTCAGCGAGTCAAGCAACTGGTTGCGGGTCAGGAATTACGCATTTTGCTGGCTGAACCGGCACAAGTTCACTGGGGCAAGAACGGTTGGCGAGATATAGCCGATACCTTCACTGAAGATTGGGGATTAGGCCATGTCGCCCGGCTCCCGACCACAGGATTTGCGGCTGGCGAGCATATCAATTTCACTTTTTACTGGCTCAACCGAAAAGTGTGGCAGAACGAAGATTTTCAAGTTGAGGTTATCATCAAAGGCTCACCTTGATTGCTGGTTCAAGCCGGATAAGCCACAGTCGTCATCAGCGCAAGCGCCGATTGGCGGGAATCGAGCCGCGTATGCTGTACAACGATAGGCACATCCGACTCGATGACGCTGGCATAATCGGTATTATGCGGAACGGGCTCCGGATCTGTGAGCTCATTGAAGCGGACATGTTGGGTGCGCGAAGCATTGACGACAAAGCGGTACGGCCCCACCGGCTCACGATCGGAAAAGAACAGTGTGACCTCGACATTGGCATTTTGAGCATTACAATTCAGAATGCACATCGCGTCGTGGCTGACTAATTCCCGGCTGGTACCGGAACTGTCCGGTGGAATATAACCGTCGGCAATGACCCAGCGCTTGTGACCAATATTCATATTTATCTCTCCTTCGTTAAAACTATCGATTTAACGTAGGGTACGCATTGCGTACCTTTTCGGGATTTTATCTAACGGAAAACTTTGAAAACGGTACGCGATGCGTACCCTACAGCTCCAGTGAATGACAACAGCCGGTAACTTGCATGTAGAGCCATTCAAACACCTATGATTCGGTGTGAACAAACACATTCCGAACCGTCATATTTTTGGTTTATGAGGTAGGGTACGCATCGCGTACCATTCAAATCGTTCCATCACCAGAAACTCAAAAAGGTACGCGATGCGTACCCTACGATGAATTTTCATTGCTCCTTCAGCGTATAGATCACTTATCAGTATCTTTTAATCTCATGCTGTTGTTACGCAAGCGCCAGCAGGCCCATAACCCGGCAGCCAACAAGCCTACTGTGATCGGCTCTCGGTAAAGAGTGAGCCAAAGTTGTGCTGTGCCGGGCTTGGCGCACTTATTGAAGCGCCCATGGGCAGAAAAATCGCCTTCTACAGGTTGCCAAAGATTATCCGGCTTTGCAGGATCAACCGGCTCGCCGCTTTGTTGGCCTTCATAGCCGGTGCGTGCCAGGTAACGATCGATCAAGCCGGGAATGAATTTGCTCACCCAGATAGCTTTCCAGGTCGGCAAGCCCACATAAACTTCGCGCCGTTTGTGGCGGCTCGCCCAGTAAATGGCCTTGGCCGCCATTTCCGGTTCGAAAATCGGCGGTACCGGTTGCGGCCGCGTCGGCATATGGTTCCTGCCCCAGTCAAACTGCGGGGTATTCAACGCGGGCATATGCACCATCGTTAATCTGACTTTGCTGCGATCATGCAACAGCTCGCTACGCAAAGCGTCAGTGAAGCCGCGAATCGCGAACTTCGCGCCGCAGTAAGGCGACTGTAGCGGAATCGCCCGGTAAGCTAGCGCCGATCCAACCTGAATGATGGTGCCGCGATTTCTGCCTCTCATACGCTTGAGCGCAGCCATCGTGCCATAGACTGCACCTAGATAAGTAACTTCCGTTGCTCGCTTATAATCTTCTGCAGAAATCTTATGGAATGGTGAATAGATCGTCGCCATCGCGTTATTGATCCAGATATCGATCGGTCCGAGTGCTGCTTCTATGCGCGCTGCCGCTGCTTCGACTTGAGCTGCATCGGCTACATCCGCTACCGCTACAACGGCCTCACTGCCGAAATGGCGCACTTCTTTTGCCGCTTGCTCCAAACGATGCTGATCGCGCCCGATCAGTCCGAGCCGTACGCCGTTTCTGGCAAATTGTTGCGTTGTCGCGCGACCGACACCGGCACCGGCTCCGGTGATGACGACAACAGGTGTTTCCGGGGAACTGACTTCTTTTAAGTTCCTGTCGCTCATGAAAAAACCTCCAGACTTAGTCCACGAAAACCAAAGTAGGCGCCTCTAGGCGACACAAAGGGCATGAGAAATAATCCGGTAGGGTACGACGCATTGCGTACCGTTTTCGACTGAATCAAATCCCAAAAAGGTACGCAATGCGTACCCCACCAAGTTTAACAATGCAGGAGCAATTGCCGAGTTTCATGATCAAATCAATCCTGCGATTCATCCTGTAACGCCATCCGAATAACTTCCGCACTATGCAAACTCTGCTGGCCGGTCATTTGCACGATTTGCTCGCGGCAACTGTAACCGTCCGCCACTATCAGCGTATCAGGCGGTGCGGCGCGTACTGCGGGCAGCAAGACCAGCTCGCCTATCTGCCTCGATACATCATATTTATCTTTTTCGAATCCGAATGAACCAGCCATGCCGCAACAACCCGAATCCAGCCATTGACAGTCCAGACCAAGCTTTCTGAGTACGATTTGTTCATCATCCGTTTTAATGATCGCTTTTTGATGGCAATGCCCGTGCAGTATGGCTTTGCGCTCGAGCTTCGGAAACTTGAAATCCGGCGCTTTCTTTAACAAAAACTCGCTGAAGAAGTAGGTTTGCCGACTCAATTTCTGCGCGACTTCATCTTTGGGGAACAGATTCACCATCTCATCACGGAACACGGCTACGCAAGCCGGCTCCAAGCCGACAACCGGAATACCGCTGTCAATCGCCTGGCGCATATTGGTAAGAATCTGCTGCAATTGGCGCTTGGCTTGGTCCAGCATGCCGAAGTCATATAGCGGGCGGCCGCAGCAAAGTTGCTGCTCGGGAATGCGCACCTGAAAACCCGCAGCTTCCAGCACCTCGACTGCGGCTATGGCGGTTTCAGGATGAAAATGATTGTTGAAAGTGTCCAGCCAGAGGATAACTATCGGCTTATCCTGATTGCGAGGCGCGCGTTTTTTGAACCAGTGCCGGAATGTTTCCGGCGCAAATTGGGGAATACTGCGTTGCGGCGCCATGCCGGACACAGTCTTCATCAGGTCGCTGAAACCGGGCGTCTTGGCCAGCCAGTTAACCGGCCCCGGCGCATAGGCCGCAAGCGCTGCCCAGCGGTTAATCCAGCCGAATGCATAAGCCTCGCGCGGACGCCGTTTGCGCTGGTAATAATGTGACAAAAACTCGGCCTTGTAAGTTGCCATATCGACATGAACCGGACAGTCACCCTTACAGCCTTTACAGGCGAGGCATAGATCGAGCGATTCTTTCATTTCCTCGCTTTGCCAAAGATCTTTGATGACTTCACCACGCATGGTCTCAAACAACAACCGCGCCCGGCCGCGGGTGGAATGCTGTTCTTCGCGGGTCACTCTGTAACTTGGACACATGGTCTGGGAGTGGTGCTGACGGCAATTACCGATACCAACGCAACGCAAGATGACTTTGCTGAATTGGCCTTTGTCTTTCGGATACTGAAAATGCGTAGCGGGTTGTATCGGTTTGTAATCGGCTCCAAGCCGTAGGTTTTCAGTCGGCAGATAAGCATCGACGATCTTGCCGGGATTCATTTTCCCGTCCGGGTCCCAAATCGATTTGAACTCCCGGAACGCCTGCACTAATTCGTCGCCAAACATAAGCGGCAGAAACTCCGCTTTAGATTGGCCGTCGCCATGCTCCCCGGACAGCGAACCACCGTAGCTTATGACCAGATCGGCCGCTTCGTTCAGAAATGAATGAAAGCTTTGTATTCCGTCATCGGTTTCCAGATCAAAATCGATCCGGGTATGGATGCAGCCATCGCCGAAGTGGCCGTACAGGTCGCAAGCGTAACCGAATTTTTCCAGCAGCTTGCGGAAATCGCGCAGATACTTTCCCACTTTATCGGGCGGCACCGCAGCGTCTTCCCAGCCTTCCCAAGTAATCTTTTTGTTGGGTACATGAGCGGTTGCCCCTAACCCGGACTCGCGCACTTTCCAGATCATTTTCTCTTCTTCGGGCTTGTCGAACAGTTTCATCGTTGGCGGATGGCCTGATTGCTTTAGCGCGTCCATGCAGGCAGTTGCCAAGGCGTCGGACTCATTTTTATTATTGCCGCCGAATTCGGCCAGCAGCCAGCCGCCGCCTTCCGGTAATAGCTGTATATCTTCAGGATGCAGGTTGATGGCTTTCATGTCTGCTACCAAGCGGTCATCAATGCCTTCGAGGCCGATAGGCTTATGTTTTAGAATCTCGGGAACATGATCGCCGGCACCGAACACATCCGGATAGCCGAGCACCAGCAGCGACCGTGACGGAGGGCTGTCGATCAGCCGTAACGTGGCCTCCAGGATCACAACGCAAGTGCCTTCGGTGCCGACCAAAGCGCGGGCGACATTAAAGCCGTTCTCCGGCAACAGTTCGTCAAGGTTATAGCCGGATACGCGCCGGGGAATTTTCGGGTAGCGGCTTCGGATTCGATCGGCCTGTTGATCGCACAATGCTTTTAGCCGTGCATAAATTTCACCGCGCCGACCGCCTTCGGCAACAATTTGTTCAAACTCGCTTATATCGGTCTGGCCGACTTTCAGCCGGGTGCCGTCGTAGAGCAACACATCAAGCTCGATGACATTATCGACGGTTTTACCGCCCATGACCGAATGCACGCCGCAGGAATTGTTGCCGATCATGCCGCCGAGTGTATTATGCGTATGCGTTGACGGATCGGGCGCGAAGGTTAAATGATGTTTTTCTGCGGCATCGCGCAGATCGTCCAGTACGCAGCCGGGTTCGACTCTGGCGGTTTTTTTATCGGGGTTGAGCTCAAGGATGCGGGTCAGGTATTTGGACATATCCATGACGACCGCGACATTGCAGCATTGCCCGGCCAGGCTGGTGCCGCCGCCGCGCGATACGATCGGCGCGCCGTGCCTGTTACAGGCGGCGACTGTCGCGATAATGTCATCGATCGATTTGGGAATGACCACGCCGATGGGCACTTGCCGATAGTTGGACGCATCGGTTGCATAGAGCGCGCGGCTTCCGGTATCGAATCGCACTTCGCCTTGAATGCTTCGGTTTAGCTCGTTGATGAGAGCGGCCGTATCAAAGGTGGACATTGTCATAACTTAAGTCCCCCGTGAAATCATCAGTTATAAAAAGGCATGAGGTTGATACTTCGAACAGTCATTTTTTACCTCGTTCCCACGCGCTACATTCATCGTTATATATAAATCTGTTCAAGACCGTCATTTGGTATGGATGCCGGAGTGGCCCAGATGTAGGCCGGAATAAGCCCGCCCGGCGACAGCAAGGGTGGGTATTTCCGGCAATCGGAGTGCCGGAAATACCAGTTCTCGCTAACGCTCGAACCGGCTTATTCCGGCCTACTGTATCCACGTCCCATGCATGGAAACAAGAAACACATCTTCATACCGCGTAGCGCAATGCATCCGCATGCTTAAACTCCAGCCCCAAGCCCGGCCGCGAAAAATCGGGGATCAACTCGCCGTTAACCGGCTCAAGCGCACCGTCAAACAGCATTTTCTCTATACGCACATGGTCGTAAAAATACTCCAGATGGCGCACCGGCTGCGCAGCACAGCAGGGATGAACATGTATCGATGGCGCACAGTGGCTGGAAAGCGGCAAATTAAAGGCCTGGCAAAGAGCGGCCGCCTGCATGAAACCGGTTATTCCTGCGCAACGGGTGGCGTCGGCTTGCAGCACATCAACTGCTCCGGCTTGCAACATGCGGCGGAAATAAAAACTGTCATAGCCATATTCACCTGCGCTGATATCCATGCCCGGCGGCGCTCTGTCGCGTATCAAGTGCAAGCCTTCCAAGTCATCGCTGGATACGGGTTCCTCGAACCATAATACATTTGCATCTGCAAAGGGTTCCGTCATTGCTAACGCCTGTTTACGTGAATAAGCGCCATTGGCATCGACGAAAAGCTCACTGGCCGATCCAATCGCTTGACGCACGGCATCGACCCTGAAGATATCTTGCCTCGGCTCACGCCCTATCTTCATTTTGACCCTCGTTATTCCGTTACCAGTCCAATCGACGAGCTGTTCTTGCAATGCTGCAATCGGGTAGGAGGTAAAGCCGCCGCTGCCATAGACAGGAACCGCTGTGCGTACTTGCCCCAATAACGACACCAAAGGCATATCGAGAAGGCGGGCTTTTAAATCCCACAATGCGTTATCGACTGCGGAAATCGCCATTGAACAAATACCCGGACGGCCCAGATTACGGATTTGTACAACCATAGACTCCCAACAGTAGCCAACCGACAACGCATCGCAGCCAATAACAACGTCAGCAAGTTTATCGTTAATCAGCTTGGCGGTTGCGGTATCGGCATAGCTGAAGCCGATGCCGGTTTTGCCGTCGGCCTCGGCTTCGACCAATACCAGCGTGGTCGAAGCCCACTCAAGCGTACCATCGGATTCCGGCGTGGCGGTCGGGATATGAAAAGCGGAACTTCGTATCTTGTCGATAGGCGGGCCGATAAAATTAAGGCGGCTTACTCGGCTCATCGCTCTCTCCAAGACTAGTCAAAAAGTTGCTTAATGGATGCCTTGATAATGTCGGACGAATCCGGATCACCCTCTAGAATCGCAGAAGCGTAGGCTTTTGCCTGCTTGAAGGTGATATGTGGCGGCAACGGCGGCACATCGGGATCGGCATAAACTTCAAGAATGACCGGACGATCAGCGTTAAGCGCGCGATCCCAAGCATCGGCCAGCTGTTCCGGCTGATCGACGCGTATGCCCAGCAGGCCAATCAATTCGGCATAGCGAGCATAAGGAAAATCCGGCAAATCCTGCGAAGCGTCAAACTTCGGATCGCCTTCCATTGCGCGCTGCTCCCAAGTTACCTGATTCAAATCCCGATTGTTAAGGACCATGACTACCAAACGCGGATCGCTCCAACGCTGCCAATATTTGCCGATGGTAACCAGTTCATTAAGACCGTTCATTTGCATCGCGCCATCGCCGATCAGTGCAATCGCCACGCGTTCGGGATGGGCGAACTTGGCGGCAATCGCATAAGGCACGCCCGGCCCCATCGTGGCCAATCCGCCGGACAGCGACGCCATCATGCCTTGGCGGATTTTCAGGTCGCGCGCATACCAGTTGGCCGCAGAACCGGAATCGCAGCTAATAATGCAATTATCGGGCAGACGCGGGGACAGTTCCCAGAAAACGCGTTGTGGATTGATAGGGTTGGCTGATTCCATGGCTCGCTCTTCCATCGTTTCCCACCATTTTTGGATGTTTCTTTCGATCCGGTGGCGCCAGCTACGATCTTCTTTTTTATTCAACAACGGCATCAGCAATCTCAGCGTTTCGGCGCTGTCGCCAACCAGATTCACTTCCATTGGATAGCGGATGCTGATCATGCGGCTGTTGATGTCGATTTGCACGCCGCGAGCCTGGCCTTCTTCGGGCAAAAACTCAGAATACGGAAAACTCGAACCCACCATTAGCAGCGTGTCGCAATCCATCATCATGTCATAACTGGGCTTAGTGCCCAGCAGGCCGATAGAACCGGTCACATAAGGAAGGTCATCAGGCACTGCCGCTTTACCCAGCAGTGCCTTGGCAATGCCGGCTCCGAGCAATTCGGCCACTTCCAATATCTCATTTGTGGCTTGCAGCGCTCCCGCGCCGACCAGCATAGCCACTTTTTCACCTGAGTTAAGCACTTCAGCAGCACGCCGCAATTCTTCAGCGTGAGGTACAGTGCGCGGCATTGCGTACCCGAGCCCTGAAAATACACTGCCATGCTCGCGAGGCGGCTTTTCGGCTTCCATTTCCTGAATATCGTTAGGAACAATAATACAGCACACATTGCGTTCGGCTTGCGCAATGCGCATCGCGCGGTCAACCAAATGGCGCATTTGTGCAGGGGTAGTCACCATATGCACGTATTCATGTGCCACATCTTTAAATAATGAAACAAGATCGACTTCCTGCTGATAATTACCGCCTAGCGAGGACCGCTTCTGCTGCCCGACGATAGCGACGACCGGCTGATGGTCGAGCTTGGCATCATACAGGCCGTTCAGTAAATGAATCGCGCCGGGGCCGGAAGTCGCCAGACAAACGCCGACTTCGCCGGTAAATTTGGCATGAGCGCAAGCCATAAAAGCAGCCATTTCTTCATGGCGTACCTGAATAAACTCAAGCTTGTCGGAGCCACGGTTTAACGCACCCATAATGCCGTTAATGCCGTCCCCCGGATAGCCGAAGATACGTTTTACCCCCCAGTCGGATAAACGCTGCACCAGAAAATCGCTAACGGTCTTCACAGCGAATCCTCTTCTTGCTCAAGTTGGCAGTCAAGATGCCCGCAGATGCATGGGCCACCGTTCGGCTCTTTCTCGCAGCTAGCGCTACAGTATTTATCGCCCGGTTTGACTTTGCAGTTACAGGCCGGATTAGCGCAATAGCTTGGGGCGTCTTGATCCGTCAGGTTAGTTTTTACGGTTGCCATAATCTTCTCCTCGGAAAAACTTCTAATAACTGAAACAGGCCTTATCTCCTGCCTGGGCATTGACGCTTAATCTAATAAACATCGGAACCATGCTTTAATGCTCCAATAATGCCGTTTGACATTATCGCCCGGGTAACCAAAAATGCGTTTGACGCCCAGTTGGATAAGCGATTTACGGAAAATCGCTGACATTTTCCGTCACAACACGTCATCCTCATCCTCATCCTTTACTTCAGGCACACAGTCTGTATGTCCGCAGTAACATGTTTCATTGTCCGACTGTTCCTCACAGTCGGTGCAGCAATATATCTGTCCCGGTTCTACTTTGCAGGTGCAGCCGGAATGAGCGCAACGGGCGATGTCGGCTCCTTCATTTGCCAGATTGTTTTCTACTGTTGCCATAATCTCCTCCTCGGGAAAATTGCTGATAATTGAACACTATTCAACTCTGCCAGTGAGTTTAATCGGCGAAATCTTATTGATCGCTTATACGCGAAAAGCTTTTAGTCTTATGTACGCCAGCTAACTTTGAAGTAATTTTAAAAGCCTGATACGCCCGCTTAACTTTCCTGATTTTCAACATTTTGGCCTTGAAACGAGGATTCAACAGGTTTGTTACAGATAAATCCCGGCTATTGACGGAGCAAATCCGCCCGGTTTGAAGCTATCCTATTTGTATAGCCGAAGCATGCGTTTTTGCGGTTAATTCGACAGAACCGGTTATAATTGCCGGGATTTTTTGTTCACGGTAAACCAATAAACAAGTTCTATGGATAACATCATACGTACCCATTACGACAACCTTAAAGTTACAAGAGACGCCCCCGCCAGCGTCATCAAGGCCGCGTATAAAGCCCTCTGTCAAACTTTTCATCCCGATAAATTCCAAGGCAGCCGCGAAGAAGCAGAAAGAGTCATCAAGCTGGTAAACAGGTCCTATGCCGTATTAATAGACCCGGTTAAGCGTGAAGGACATAATGCCTGGATTCGAGAGCAAGAAGCTAAAGCTAGAGCTAAGCGCCAAAGCGAAAAGACGCATTTCAATGAAACCGGCAAAGCAGCCGAGCGACAGTCTCATCAAAAGCACAACGCGCAACCGGAACACACACAACAACCGCCGCCTTCAAGCGCCAATAGCGAAACCCTGTTTCAATATGCCTATGACTTGAATGACCGGGGCCGTTGTGCGGAAGCCTTTTCGCTTTATCAGCAATTGGCAGATCAAGGCCATGCAAAAGCCCAATTCAATTTAGGCGTTATGTATGACCGGGGACAATATGTAACGCAGGACTATGCCCAAGCGGTTGCCTGGTATCAGAAGGCCGCAGAGCAAGGCAATGCCAATGCGCAATATAATTTGGCCCTTAAATATCAAATGGGGCAAGGCATCATGCAGGATGATATCAAAGCGGCTTACTGGTACCGGAAAGCGGCAGAAGGTAATGCAAAATAATAGCCCGGCAGCTGCGCTTTAATTTAAATTGATCCGATTCATCAGCTTAATAGAGACCTAAAAAACTTGTGACGACTTTATTCCCGATTCCCGAAAACCATCCGCAACGATTTGTGCTGCACAACGAAGTCCATGCCCGAGCCCCATCTGTTGGCAATCTGCCGGTCAGAGCGAGCCATCTTGCCTTATTGCTGTCCAGCGATGAAAAAATGCAGGAGCGTAAACACTTGGCAACACTTTGCGAACGATTCGGGGTCGCCCCGCCTGAAAAAGAAGTGGATCATTTTAGCGCCACCTTTAATTCTTTTAAGATCCGCTGGGAGCAGCACGGCGAGTTTAGTACTTACAGTTTCTATGTGCATGACACCCCGAAAGACCCTTTTGCGGATTCCGCGCTAAAAAAGGTTCCGGTGGATTGGATGTCGCAGCTGACTGGGCAAGTCATTGTTGCGGCTCACGCCACCATTGTCTCGCCTGCCGACATTAATTATAACGAGAATGCCGATTTGGCATCCCTGTCGGCTTACTTTGCCAATAACCCCGTTATCGGCTCCAAAGTAACCGGCGGCGCAGCCTCGGTATTTACGGATTTTCGTATTCATGTTGACGGTTTTAGCCGTTTTTTAATCATTAACCACGACTTGAGAACGGAACAGGCAGGGCGCTTATTGCAACGGCTGTTTGAAATTGAAGTGTACCGGGTTATGACCTTGCTGGCTTTCCCCATCGCGCGCAAACTGCGCCCGGTATTGAACAATTCCGACCGCCAGCTCTACAGCATCACCAGCGCCATGACGCTGCCTGACAATAACGACAGCGAATTACTGGATGAGCTGACCACACTGGCCGCTGAAGTTGAAAACTACATATCCAGCAGCCACTTTCGCTTTGCGGCCGCCAGCGCTTATTATCAGCTGGTCGGACAACGCATAAACGATCTGCGCGAAGTCCGGATTCAAGGTATTCAGACCCTGGGCGAATTTATCAAACGGCGGCTGGAACCGGCAGTTAACACCTGCGAATCAGTCTCGCACCGTTTTACCCTGCTTTCCGAACGGGTCAGTAATGCCAGTCAATTGCTGCGCACGCGTGTCGACATCATTATTGAGAAACAAAATCAGGGCTTGCTTGCATCCATGGCCTTGCGTGCAAAAATGCAATTGCGGATGCAACAAATGGTTGAAGGCATCTCGATGGTGGCTATCACCTATTACGCCGCCAGCCTGATCGGCAAAGTAGCCGAAGCGCTTCATGTGATCGGCTGGAAAGTTAATCCTGAAATCATTGAAGGTATTTCTATTCCTTTTATTTGGATAATTATCGCCATCAGCATTAAGCGAATTCATAAAATCATTGCCAACACGACTGAATAACAAGCCCACACAAAACGTTACGACTAACTTGTAAAACAACGCTTATCTTTTCTCCTGTCTCACAGGCACACAGCTAAGTCAGTCGTAACGTTTTCATCTAATAGGTATTTCTGCATATTGTACAAATATCTTCTTTATTCTAATTTGAATTTGTTTTTTTCCATTCCAACTGACTTTTTGGTTAACAGATTCGGCATCTAGTCTGTATGTATCATCCATTGACTTAATGGTTGGCTCTGGCTGAAATCTATTGCTAATCAAGTGCTAAGGAATATTTTTATGAATATGACACGTTGGTTTCAAATTAGCATTATTGTTTTGTGTGTCTGGGTTTCCGGGAAATCCGTCGCGCAACAGCCATCCAATAGCCCGGCGGTATTGGACACAGCCAAAATCGAACAGCTCACCGGCATCAAGGGCAAGCTGGATAAAGCGGAGTCTGTCTTCAAGGTCAGCCATCCCCGCACCGACCTGAATGCGACTGTGGCGGGCGTTAAAATGCTCCCGGAGATGGGCGTGACCTCTTGGGTCGGATTCCAGGCTGCCGGCGATCAAGTCATGGCGATGGGTGACATCGTGTTATCGGAAGACCAGGTTAACCCGGTCATGAGCGCTGCCTTGGATAACGGTCTGGAAGTCACCGGCCTGCACAATCATTTTCTCTGGGATAAGCCCAGAATTATGTTCATGCATATCAGCGGCATCGGCAATCTGGAAACGCTGGCTACCGGAGTCGGCAAAGTCCTTGCTAAAGCTCAGGAGACCCATAGCGGTAAAAAACGAATGCCGGCGACCGGGCTCGATGCGGCTAAAACGACACTTGATCCCAAACCGATTGAAACTATCCTCGGCGCATCGGCCGAAAAGACAGGCCCGGTTTATAAACTGACGATGGGACGCACGACGCAAATGAACGGCCACAGCGTGGGTAAAGCGATGGGGGTTAATACTTGGGCGGTATTCGCCGGCAGCAACGAAAAGGCCGTGGTTGAGGGCGATTTCGCGATGCTCGAATCCGAACTGCAGAACGTGCTAAAAGCCTTGCGTAACGCGAACATCAATATCGCCGCCATTCACCATCACATGGCGAACGAAACGCCGAAGATCGTTTTTTTGCACTATTGGGGAACAGGCTCTGCCAGCGATTTAGCCAAGGGGATCAAGACCGCACTGGATACTCAGTCAAAATCGTAGCAGCAAAATAAGGCAATGGATGACTTATAACATCTATAAACATCCAAAAATCGGCCGTACTTTCCTGCCCGTGGTTAATCCAGTGCTTTATTGACTCGGCGTAATTCCTTATTAACATTTCCGGCGCCGGACTTCCGCATAGTGATGGCACCGTTTCTACGCTTTTTTACATCTGCAAAATCCTTGCTACTGTCACAGCTGGATTTTGAAGTTAAAAACAAGGCAATGGTATGAGGATTTTTTTAAACGAATACACGAGATCTATTTCTCTTACATCACTCTCGTCAGTCATTCTGTTAAACAGCCCAGGTGCAGAAGCGATGCCGAGTTTTTCTCGACAGACAGGTGAAGCTTGCAGCGCCTGTCATACCCAATCTTTCGGGCCTAATCTGACGCCTTTCGGTCGTGATTTCAAACTGGGTGGCTATACGATGGGCGGGGGCAGTGGCATTAACGCCAAACTGCCGCCGCTCAGTGCTACGATCATGGGGACATTCACCAATACCCAAAAAGATCAGACCGTACAAAGCCCAAGTCAACCTGACGGAACTCTCCGGTCTGGCTATAACAAAAACAATAATTTCACTTTCGACGAAGCATCGTTGTTTTATGCAGGCCGTATTTATGGCAAGGTTGGCGCGTTCAGTCAGTTAACCTATAACGGCTATGAGGAGCGACTTGCACTGGAACACACCGATATCCGTTTTGCCGATCAATTAGATTTGGGCGACACCCCAATTACTTACGGTATCTCTTTAAATAATAACCCAACCGTACAGGACTTGTGGAACACCACGCCAACCTGGGGATTTCCTTATACCGGCAGCGGGGTACAACCTAATGTCGGAGCGAGTCCATTAATTGACGGGGCACTAGGATCTCAAGTAGGTGGCGCTACCGCTTATACGATGATTAACAATCTGCTTTATCTGGAAGCCGGCGCTTATGGCTCATTTTCCAGCAATTTCCAGAGAGGATTCGGTATCGCCGGGCCTGACAGGATCAGTCTCGACGGCCCTGCGCCCTATTGGCGTGTTGCGCTGCAACATGACTGGCAGGGTCACTATTTTTCTCTGGGTCACTACGGTATGAGTGCTGATGTTTTTCCCGGACGTGACAAGACTTTTGGCGCTAATCATTTTACCGATGTTGCAGTCGATGCGACTTACCAGTACATGACGAATCCGAAACATATCTTTGAAGTCAAAACGACTTATATTTATGAAGATCAGGAGCTATCGGCAGATCGAGGAGCGGCATCCGATCCGACTACGGGTAGAACCTATCTGGCAACGTATAAAATCAATCTCGCTTATACGTTCGACCAGACTTATGGTTTGACTTTCGCATATAACAAAATAAATGGGTCACACTCGCCTGTATTAGACGAGGCTAATAATATCGTTGCTCAAACCAGACCCAACAGTGAATTCTATACAGCAGAACTGGTTTATGTTCCATTTGGCAAATCCAATTCGTATTCATATCTGATGAATTTGCGTACCAGCTTGCAATATATTGGTTACTCTCAAGCCAATGGCACAAATACTGACGCTCAATTCAATAACACCTTCATGGTCAATGGTTGGCTGGCGTTTTAATCGTATGGTAAACCCTCAACTATCCTCGGAACTCATAAAGGCTGAACTCGGTGATTCTCTTGGATCCAATCAGCGTTTTATGTTTATTTCGTGGAGAACAGCGACCTTTGCACAAAGCCTTATATTTTTTATCGGCAATATACTTTCTATAGATTTCAAAATGCACTCTGTAGAACTAATATGTTAATAAAAGAAACGGAAAATCAATGTCCGAATTTAAAGAAGATTTAAAGAAGGTTGAACGGCTCTTAATGACCGCCCAAATTTGTGGAGAATATACCGCTAACACTACTTTGTACGATTTTCTCGGCATCGACAAAGCAGCAACAAAGGAACAAATAAAAGCCAGCATTGACGAGAATTATAAGTACTATCTCTCCATGCAATACGTCAGCGGTTGGAAAACCTTAACAAAAGAGTTTATTTCCTCACGACGGGCTATTGAATCGCTATTAGGTGAATGTCGACCCGAATATGACAATCACTTGATTGATCTCAGCGTAAAGGAACTGCGAAATCGCTTTGTATCCTTCACACGCGCTGATCGAGAGCTCAATGCTGAACAAAAAAAAGACATCATCAAAGAAGGCATGGAAATTGGTTTGTCTGAAACGCAAATCATCAAAATGATTGGCCTGTGGATGGAAGCCGATGATGTAAAAGCGGTTGAAATACCGTCAACGTCCGATTCTTCATCCGATTATGTGTCGCATGATGAGCTTTCTGATAAGACGTACTATGAACTGTTCGGGATTCCCCAGGATGCGCACTATTCGGAAATACTGAGAGTCTATGAAAAGGAATATAACAGATATGTAAATGGAAAAGATAAGGCGCGATGGGACAGAGTTTCAGACGGTTGGGAGATCTTGAAGGATAGCGAAAAGAGAGAAGCCTATGACAAAAAGATAAATGAGCCAAAACCAGAGATTGAAGAGGGGACTCCGGTCTTGAAAGTCATCTGCAAAATGGATGGCTATCTTTATAAGGATGTAAAAAAAGGTGTGCAATTGACTGAAACGATCGTCATCAAAAACGACCATAAAGGCCAATTGCAAGGCAAGATAACTTCGGATGCCGAATGGCTAGTGCCTGAGAGAGGGAATTTCGCCTGTAAATCCGAACAAACCCTTGATATCTCCATCCTTACCGCCAAGATTCCTGCAAACACCTATGATGCCAAGGGCACAGTTACTCTCGAAACCAATGGAGGCCCTCCCTGTTCGATATCTTTCAGGGTTACCCTGGATGACTTTGAAACTGCTGCTAGTCGCTTCAGAAAGACTTATGTGCCTCTTGCGGCCGCTTGTGCCGGTTTTATCGGCTCCTTTAGCCGTTCACCGTTTTTATACTTCTTGATTGGCGCCATTTTTGCGGGAATACTCTTTTATTCCATCGCTAAACTTATCGTTAAAGCAGCGCTGAAAAATGGCCTGAATATACTCAAGTTACCCTCTAATTTAGTACACGGTGCGGCAGCGGGCGTGGTCGTTTTAACCATTCTGTCCCATTCATTCGGTAGTTCAATGACTAAACAAGCCATTGAGCAGGAAAAGCTCGATATGTCGTCCCTCCCGGAAAAACCGTATGCTCCTGCAACGCCGCAAGCTGAAAAGCTAGAGGATATGGCGGAAACCGAAAAGAACCCGGTTATGATGGATCGCAATCAGCAATTTAGCCAAACGGATGATATTCCTGCCGGAGCAAGCACGGCATTTTCCGACAGCTTTGCAAGCATGGATTCAAAAGCCGTCGGTGCCCATATATTCAGGGAATTCCACTTGGAATCGATAGACGCCAAGGCGCGCTATGGCTTCGGGTTAAAAACGCAGCAAAATCCCCTTTCACTGTATTTTCAATCGCAGGACTGGGACTTTGTCCCAAAATCCCACAAAAACCCCCGTTGCAATGAAAGCCCCTGCCCGCTTGCTGGTGAGCCCAATACAAATGCACCCAATACCTTTTATAAGCCTCGGTTGGCTAACGGTTTGAAAAACCCGAGCATACATGGCGGATACGTTACGGCTTCGCGATTAGATGCACGCCTAGCTTCAAGCACGGCCAAGAGTAAAAAGTGGAAACCCAAAACGAGCAGTTTTGCGCCGCCTTCACGAGACGACCTATAAGCCAGGGGGAAGCAATGATATTTAACCGTTATGTTTTTTATGTCGTGTTAACTATTTCACTAGTGGCATCGGGTTGCGCCTACAATGTTCCTATCGTGGCTGACCCCGTGAGAGACATGCGTCAATCTCGGCTTGTGGGGAAAAAGATGCCCATCAAGGTTGGCATGTACCTGAGTGATGACCTTAAAAACTACATTTATGAACAGCAAAGAATGGGGACGACCTTTCAAATGAACGTAGGCGAATATTTGCTCCCGATCGCCATGAAAATGGGCTCTACCCTATTCGATAAGGTCACAGTGGTGAACTCCCTGCCTCCGTACAGCGGCAACTACAGGCCGGATGTTGAAGCCGTAATCAGCCCGGAAATTCTTTCTTGTTATGGTGACGCTGTGGGCGCCTTTTCAGGCTATATCAAAGCAAAAACAAAATTACGCGTCACTGCCTATGACTTAGACGGCAACATTTTGTGGCGGGATGAGGCAACCGGAGAAAGCAAAAGTAGGCATATGGATTTTGTGAAGACTTTGGTTGACGGCATGGCAGAGGTCGGCAAGACAGGATATAAGGCTGCCTTTTCCGCGGCCACTCAAATCATCAATGACTTTTATGCCAAACCTCCTCAGGAGCTGCTCTCTCTTCTTGAAATCAAGAAAGCGGAAAATTTAAGAAATAGTGGTGCTTTGCCTGATTTTGAACTTTTTAAGAACCTTTATGAAAAGGGCCAGTTTCAATACGATAAAAAAAATTATTACCAGTCCTCATATTTATTCGCAAAAGCATCCAATATCGCCTCTGACGAGCCGGCAGCATTATTTTATACCGGGGCGAGTTACACCTACACCGGCGATAAATCCAGAGCCTTAAAAAAATTCGAAGACATTATTAAGAAACAGCCCTCAGGACCAGAAGCCCGTGATTCAAAAAAATGGATTCAACGGCTGGACGACCCGTTAGAAATTGGAGTTTTCGGCAGTAATAAATCCAACTGGTCTGCATCAAACAATAAAATAATCCATGACGCCTTAATAAACAGCGGTATGTACAAAGTCATAAATACTGCTCAGCTAACACCGCCAGCCAGCCCTATGCCATCGCCGGACTTTTACAGATTCCTTGATAACTGCTACAAAAATGGTATTAAAATCGTAATCTTGCATGATATTGCCAGCTTTTCCAAAAAACCCCAATACGATTTTTATAGCGGTGAGGATGTTGCAACAGAGCATGCGGTCAGGATCTCTGCAAAAGTGTATTCAACTAAGAAAAAGCAATTAAAAACCGAACTGCAAATCAACGAAAGAACCAGCACTATACAAGAGCAAACAGCGGCAGAGGAAATAGAAACCAGACACCAACTACTGCAAAGAGGCGCTAAAAAGCTGGCTTTGCAGCTGTTAAAAAACGATATTTTTTAACAGATCAAAGAAACGGTTTCACAGGAAAATATGGTAAGCCACTTCATCGAGGACAAGGCCGCTAAATTGCAGCGAGTGATATTTCAAAGTATTTTCCCGTTAACTGGAAACATGGCCACTTTTTTAAAATAAATTCAGGCATTCTTCGGCAGTGAATAATCATGCCGAAAAAGCGCTTTATATGACCAAGAAAAACCGGCTATCCGCTGGATTCCAGCCGAAAAAATTACCTGAAGCCTAAGCGGACACTTCTAAGTCAACTGTCGGATAGAACGGCTCTAATGCCTGCTCAAATTAGCCCACAAATAGCGCAATGGCAGACCTGATGTTAAAATTGTTGTTTCAATAAGTTTAATTTTTTAGGAAAATCATGAGCAAAATTACCATTGAACACAATCCAAGTGAAGAGCGCTTACAGGAACTGGGCGTTTCCAACTGGGAAATCTGGGAAAAAGAAATTTCAAAATTTCCAATTGATTTTGATGACACTGAATGCGCCTATGTGCTGGAAGGAGAAATTTTGGTAACGCCAGCCGGCGGTGAACCGGTACGCATTCTGCCTGGCGATCTGGTGTCGTTCCACGCAGGCTTGGATAGTCAATGGGAAGTGATCAAGCCATTGCGCAAGCATTACAGCTACGATTTCCCTAACGGTATTTAATCGGTAAATTGTGCCTTGCAAAGGCATTGATACCACTCGATGGGAAAGCCTACCGGAATAGAAAACGGATCGGCTAAATTTAACCTGACAGTTTCTCCAATAAGCTGGTAACTGTCAGGTTAATTTAATTTGGATAACTCTAAAACTCAAATATCAAGTCGTTTCCTGTCAATCAGCTCCCCAGGTAATACCTTCTTGCGTCACACGCCAAACCAAAGCCCACGCTAGACAGGCGATTGCCATCTGAAATTTCGGCTTGCGGAAATATCCGTCGAGTGATCTTTTGAATCAGCGGAATAGCGGTACCGCCCCCGGTTAGAATGACCAGCGCAACGTCGTCTGCTTTCACCCCGGCTATGCTAACGCAGTCATTGATGGTTTTTTGTATGCTTTCAATATTCCCATACAGACTATCCTCGAATTGCGCCCGATCCATCTCCGCCTGCAAATCCGTTTCAATGAAAGAAAGATCAGCAGTTGCTTGTTCAGATGAGCTAAGGTGAATTTTGGCTTCCTCAACTGCGGACATCAAGGCATGCCCCTGCTCTTCCTCTACAATTGACAGCAATCTGTTGGTAAGGGCCTTGTCATTCGATTGACCGATTAACTCTTTTAAATCCCTTTTATACTTTTGCGTATACATACACTGAATTTTACTCAATTCCGAAAGATCAAAAAAAGGCGTTATCGGAAAACCCAAGCCTTTGGCTCCCCAAAGGGAACCCAACCCCAATAACGGCATAAAACATTTCAAGCTTAATGCCCGGTCAAAATCATTACCGCCGATTCGAATCCCGGCATTAGCCAGAATATCCTGCTGGCGATCAAGCTTGCTGATATAGCGCCCGGACAGCCGCATTATCGTAAAGTCGGACGTACCGCCGCCGATATCCATAACGACTGCTAAACGTTCCGTATTGCCCATCGTTAATTCATGAGCAAACGCGGCGGCAATAGGCTCATATTGAAAGCGGATGTTTTTAAAACCGGCGGACGCGAATATGGCTTCGAGCTGGTCTTCCGCCTCTTTGTCTGACTTGTCGTTACCATCGACAAAATGGACCGGCCTGCCGGCAACTACATCTTTAATTTCTTTGTCAGCCAATAACTCTGCTTTATTTTTTATATCCTCGATAAAGTGGCCAATAATATGCTCGAATTTTGTTTTTCTGCCGCTTATGTGGGTTCCCTCTTTCATCAGGGACGTTCCAAGCACACGCTTAAAACTTCTCATAAACCTGCCCTCCTCTTGAGCGACATGGGCATTAATCGCTTTACGGCCAAAAACAACAGCTGGACTTTCTACCGGAAAGAAAATGGTCGAAGGTATGGTTAAATACTCCTCTTCTAACGGGACCATTATTATTTGCTCATCATTTCCCTGGGCAATCGCTACAGTTGTGTTCGAGGTTCCAAAATCGATTCCGCATGCAATTGATCCATGCATTTTGAGTGTTTTCATACTAAGTTTTTATCGTGAGCTGAGCGACGGCGTTTAACCGGGATTGAACAAGGAAAGGTAATACAGGTTACTTAAAGCAAGATTAAAAAAAGCGAAGCCCTGAGCGGTCTTAAACCGCTCAGGGCTTCTGATGTAAGGCGGAGCGTTAGTTATTATTCGCCTATATAATCCTTTTTTCCTATTTCCACACCGTTATGTCGCAGTATGGCGTAAGTCATGGACAGGTGAAAATGGAAATTGGGCAGCACAAAATCAAGCAAGTACGCTTGCCCTAAAAAGCTGAGTTCCCTGCTGCCGAACTTCAGTGTGATTTGACGCTCTTCACTGCCGTCGATTTGCGAGGCATTTACGCTTTGTATGAAAGCTTTAGTCTTGTCGATGCGAGCTTGCAACTCGACAAAAGTGGTTTCATTATCTTCATAGCGGGGTACTTCGATGCCTGCCAGCCGGGCAGCGCAACCTTTGACCATATCAGTCGCAATTTGTACCTGGCGGCTGAGCGGAAACATATCCGGCGCCAGACGCGCATTCACAAAAACGGCGGGATCGATTTTCTTCGCTTCGGCATGGGCGGCAGCTTTATCGAGTATCGCGGACAAATTGCCTAACATGCGTACAAAAGCAGGGATGGATGCTTGATACATGGTCAGTGACATAGGTTGCTCCGGTGAATAATGAGGAAATTGCTGAACGACAGCACAATAAAAATTATTGCTTACAAGAGCCTGAGTTTAACATATAAAACTGTAAAAATTTTCGAGTTAAACTTATCGCAATCCGGATCAAACGGATAACAAAGCCCGTCAGATGGCTTAAGCTTCCGTCATCGGTTTCCTCAACGCGGTATTGTCATCCTGTTCGGCGACCCACTGTCAACAAAGCACCACAAGTAAAATCAAGCCAGGAATAATCCCCAGAATCAAGCCGATCACGATGGCAATAACCTCACCTGTAGAGTAATTGCAGCCCACATTACCTGCCTTTACCCGGGCTGCACTATCGTCATCAAGCCCCGCTAGCATCATACCGGAAAATTCGTCGGCGACTTGTGCTTGAGAGGATGCCACGAGTATGCGTGAGCGGATATCGTTAAGACGTGTTTCGGCCGAACGTAGATCATCGCTGAATGGCATGATGTTGCGTGCATTCTTGAGGGCTTGAATGGCGTCATCAGTAGGGGGGAGCGCCATTTTACGGGCGCGATTGAGTGTTTCGGCGGCACTGATTTCTTTCTTTAATTGCTTGAGTTCTTCATATTGTCCGGAGCCAGCTGGACAGGAGGAATTAATCAATTCCATGGAATCGGCTGCACGCAAAATATTGGCGTATACCGTTTGTGTCATTGAAACGATGAAAATCGATGTGAGTGTCAAAATAATAGACACTTTCAAGACATATATATTGATAGCCATAACTTTTCTCCTAAATAGGTATAAATTCCTATACGGTAAAACATGACTAAAAAGCTCTAAACAAATTGCTTTTATAGCAATCACAGTAGCAGAATTGTTCAGTATTTACTGTTGGGTAACGTACATAGCAGTCGGCTCTAATCAAATCTCACGCTCTGCCTTTTATATATGCTAACCCATTCCGATAGCTCCAAGCCGGAGCCCTACTTTCCCAGATTCCGCTACGCTGCATCCGGGCTACCTGCTAATTAAATTAATTTGCAGGATAGGCTGTGAGTGCCTTTACTGCTTGGCAATCACTGCGTAGAAGGATCAACAATACATAAATTGTACTGAGGACGACCGGTCTCAAACATGATAACCCGTTTTACAATATCCTCTGCACTGCTGTCCCCTATTGGCCCGGAGGTAACTCGGCCGGTTGCTGCGCTGACCAGATGCACGTAGGTCTGGTGTGGGCCGCCAGCAAGATTTGAATTGATCAGCAACTCGGTTTCATCCTTCTCCTTCACTTTTTCCGGGGCCGCGCTGCCGGGGTTGCAGGCACCGAAAAAAATCAGGCCATCCGGCGATGCCAGCGAACTCAGGGATTGAGTGAAATGAAAGAACCGCTCCGGGGATATCTCAACCGATGTCTTTTGCTCGAACAGCGGTTCGCGGCAAATGCGTTCGCAGAGTTCGAGCCGGTATCCGTGCTGGTCTTCCGGGCTTGTGGCCAGTCGATCCGCTGAGCAGTAGCTTTGGAAACAGGCATAATCGAGCGGCTGTATCTGTTTCTCCACTCCCTTAAGCCGATCCCATATCTCGGTCGATTTCAGGCGCGCCAGTTCCATCGAATGCGTGGACATGTAATCGCTGAAGGCGCGATTATTTTTGGCATTGTAGGTGATGGATACCATATGCTTGAGGCCCGGTTGCGACTCGGAAAACTGAAGCAATCGGCCTTTGCCTTCCGTTACTTTAAAGTCTTGCCAAAACACGGCATTTTCCAGCACCGGGCCGTCAAAGCCGCCATGACTGATAAAAATCACCCGGTCGAAGGAGGGGAACTGTCGTTGTATGCGCTCGATCTGCTGATAATAATCCGTCCAGTTCCAGATATTCCTCAGTTGCTGAACGTCTGCATTAAAGCGCTTACGGTAAAAAGTTTCCAGCACGCGGGCCGGCTGTTCCGACCACCTTGGGCTTTCAGTCGTATGCGGCTCCAGGCTCAGTAAAGGCACAAGCAGCACCCGTCTTGGAGGCTGCTGCACCGGTAGGTCGCTCAATTTGTTATAAATGGATCTGCACGACCTTAAATGGCTTGCAGCACTGTAAACATCAGCCGCACAACTCCACAGCAGCAAAAAAACTAAAAAACGGATGCTCACGATATTCTTCAAAGTAAAGCTCCCATTAATTAAAATCTAAATCAAGACATTCCGTAAAATACGTTGTTAAAGAGGTTTGAAGCCCAATAGCGCAAATCAATGCTAGCTGCCAACTGGGCCGCCTCTAATATAGCGGCATCCCTACTGTACTCCCTACTTGCCCGCACTTAAAACTCAACCTGATTGGCGCAGAACTTACAGGATGAATTCCATCCTATTGCAGGCTCAAGCTGATAGGCTTGGCTTGAGTGTTACCCCCAAAAACCGACCTTCCCGCTTTGGCTGAGATATGCTGGTATTTGGCGTATGCGGCTCCGGCGGAACTGCGCAGTTCCGCTTCAGTCGCCTGATTTGCAAAACCGCGTGCAATGGCTTCCAATACATAGGCTTCTGGCGCCATGAAGCTGAACGTGGTGACCACCGGCTTTGAACCTGCGGCAAGCAAATGCCCGGAAAAGAACTCATCGCTCATACAGGCCAGGACAACCGCTTGTTTATCGTGCCCGACATGTTTTGGAAAGCGTTGTATGATCGACTGGTTTTGTTCGTCCATCAAGCCGTCATGGCCGATGAACACCACCATTTCACGCGCTGCAGCATCGGTCGGCGGAATCGCTGCCTGTTGCATAAAGTCAAGCATCGCCTGGTCAATCCGGCTGCCGCGATAAGCATCGGCGGTAACAGTCAGTTTGTCCTTCCAGGCAAAATGGCAACGCTCCAGGATAATGTCATCAATATCCTTTTCGCATCCCAACTTACGCCAACCGTCCGCCTTGCTCAAAAAGGTTTTAACGCCATAAGCCGCGCCCCAATAGAGATTCTTGCGCGGGTCATCGCCGTTGCCGATTTTCGCAGGAACCGGCTCAATGCCTTGCGAGAGGTTGTCGACCAGGGACACAATCACGGAAATGTGCGTATTTGGCATGGCTGCGTTACAGGGCGATAACGCCGTAAAAAGCAGTATAGTGAATAGAAAAATCGGGCGCAGGGTCATCATAGGTAAAAATCCGCCAAGTGGAGATCAAATTTCATTCTGTCTTTGGAATACCACTTAAGGAATGTCAAAAACATAAGCCATTATAATAGATATGCATGACATTCACTTCCTGCTGGTTGAATGCAAAAGTTCATTAACAGGTTGATGTTACGCAGAAGACTTCTCCCATATGCTGTAGGGTACGCATTGCGTACCGTTTTCAACATTTTTCGTTGGATCAAATCCTAAATAAGGTACGCGATGCGTACCCTACCGAGCTTCCTGTTGATTCAATGTAAAATTCATTAATTAACATAAACCCTTATCGATTGGGATTTATTGCTTTCGTCAACTGGCATAACATCAAAAACAACCCATTAGTCACTTCTGAAAAAGGCACATAATAGAGTTTATCCGGCGTATCCTGAGCCGTATGGTAATAGGGATAACGATAGTTAGCGGTATCAGTAATCATGAAAGCCTTGTAACCGTGCCGCCAAAACGACTGATGGTCACTCAAGGCTACTCCCGGCACAAGGGGGAGCGTGGCAATGGATTGCACCGGAAAATCCGTCACTGAGGAAAACGTCTGAACACAGTTCTGCATGATGCGCCTAGAACGCAAGTTAGAAGCAAAAGTAATGAAATTGCCGGTATCGGGATAAAAATACTTCAACAATGGCGGATAAGATTGACTGCCTTTCTGATCTTGATAATAGCCGATGGTCTCCAGCGAGATCATAAAACGTATCGGGTCACCTCGTTGTTTGGCGTCTTTGGCATATACCATGCTGCCCATGTTAGGCCAAAAGAAAAAGGGCGGCTCTTCATTCACAAAAGCGACAAAGCGCAGACTTGTTTCAGGCGCAACATCCTTAAACAGGCGAGAAAGTTCCAGCAACGCTGCAACGCCGCTACCATTATCATTAGCGCCCGGGCTGCCCAGGACTGAGTCATAATGGGCACCGATCAGAATGACATCGCTGTTACGGTTGCTACCCGGGCAGTTCACTTCAAGATTGGCGCACTCAATATCTTGCGCGGTATAAGTCTGTTTGCGGACGGCATAGCCTTGCTGCTCCCATTCTTTCGTAATGTAAGCCTCCGCAGCATGGAGCGCTTCCGGGTGAAAAACATTATGCTCACCGATCTTGCCGGCAAGTTCATAGACATGTGCGCGTAAGCGCTGCATCAACATTTCATTCATGTTTCTGAAGTCGCAAAGTTAAGATTCATTGTTAAGGCGAGCTGGGCTGTAAGACAGCTTGCAATTTTCTCTATTATCAGACTGCTTATGTACTAAAAACATAGCGATAGCGATTAACAACTGGCTCTTTACGCCAAGAAGAATTGCAATGATGAATCCCTGGAAAAAATATATTCATAGCAAACCTCTATCAGGGTTGTGAGGAAAAAACTCGATAGCGAAACATCGATTGATGTGTTTACCGACTGCCGGCGAAGAGCCGGCAGTGAACAGTGATTAATGTCGAACCGCGCTAGATTTCCGCGGCTTTAGCGGCCAGTATTTATATTTCTGGCTGGATTTCCATTCGTGCCATTACTTACTAGCGGGCTTGAGCAGAATGTTAACGGTAAATCCATCGCCAGAAATATTAATCAATAAAGTTCACTATAGCCGTAAAGTCAGTCAGTTTGTTCATTGCATGATCCGGATCGGGATAATGCCTGTGAGGCTCTGTTAACGGCTAGATACACCCATAAGTTTTCAACATTCCTATTTTGTTAAATATCCAATCCCGTGTGACTAGGTGTTAGCACTGATTGTGTTATTGACTCATGTCTTATAAGGTTTCATTAAGGAAAATGACGCCGTCGAGCCAACCTTAATCAGAAATATGTCTGCCGGCAACCGTAAAAAGTTGTTTTGGAGGTGCCTGAAACGTAAGCAATATAACCCATGTGTAGCCCTGCCTTTTCCACTATTGGATTTGCTACGCAGGGAATTTACTAACCTTGAACGCGACATAAAACATAATGGTTTCAATATCTAATAAAGCCGGGATTACATCGACGCGCCTGAAGCCAAGTTATATCGTTTGGGATATTACTAATGAACAACACAGATTGACTGATGAGGCCACACAACCTGATTTACGGCTTGCGAGTAGTGGCTCATGATTTTTTCATGTACTTATTTCTGCCATCGAAAAAATAAAGGAATAACAGCACTTAATCGGCACGCAGTTATGCATTGCGCCTCGGCCTCATCTTAAATCGAGTACTTTAATTATGCGTTTCATTATTTTTGGACTGTCCGTTATATTTTTTACCCTAGCGGCAATTGTTACGTTTAAGGCACTGGAGCTCCCTGTTCACGAAATTTCTTATCAGCTTCCCCAAAAAGACGCAGTACCCTCTAAAGATGTAGTACCCTCTGAAACGGACTATGCGATAAAGAAATTAATGGAGGAGCAGGCTGCTAACAGAGCCATTGTTGCAGACCTACAGGCAACAATTGCCCAGCTTGAGGGCCAACTCAAAACCAAAGAAGTTGCCCTTAAAAGCGTTAAAACCACAGAGGCCGATACCAGTCCACGGACCCTGGCGGTGTTTGGCGGAGGGACATTTCGTCCCGGAAAGATCGACATAAGCGATGCGGCCTTAGCGACGATTGAGAATTTTGTCGGGGAAATATCAGCATCTAAAGGCAGTCGCGTCATTATAGAAGGCCATACCGACAATATACCGACCGGTAAGCTGAACATTGACAATAAAGACCTGTCATTACGCCGGGCAAGAGCCATCGCGAATATACTGGTTTCTCGCGGTGTATCACCTGACCGGATATCAGCAATCGGTTATGGTGACGCCCGCCCGATAGACTCCAACGACACTGAAGAAGGCAGAGCAAAAAACCGCAGGGTCGAGGTAAAACTTATGCCTGGAGAGGAAAATTAATGCATATGTACACAGAGCACTTTAACCTCAGCTTACTCCCATTCGAGAACGTACCGGATCCACTGTTTTTTTATGACTATGGGAGCCGTGCCCTTATCCGTAAACAGATATACGGGGCTTTGCAGAATAACCGGGGGTTAATCGTTGTAATCGGACCGATCGGCTCCGGCAAGACCACCCTCAGCCAGATGATCAAATTCGATTTTTCTGAAAGCATCAAATTAATATGGATGGGTGAACCGCCTGTAAACAGCGCTGACCTCTATCTGTTTCTCGCCCAGGAGCTCGGGCTACAGCCGTCATCGCCTGAAAAGACCTTTGTTATGAGGGACATCAGAAATGCCCTTTTAAAAATTAATGCTGAAGGAAAGAAATGCCTGGTCATCATGGATGAGTCGCATTTGATGTCAGACGATGTTATCAACGGCATCCGTTTACTGAACAATCTTGAAGAAGGATCAATCAAGCTCATTCAGTTGCTGCTCCTCGGCCAGGAAGAATTGATGGACAAGATAAACAGTCCCGATATGGAACCTTTTAAACAGCGCATCGCCACGCTCGAAAGCCTGGGAAAGATGAATGTCGATACCATGATCAAATATGTCACGCATCGCCTTCAGGTGGCTGGCGGCACCTCCGACCTTATTTCAGATACCGGATGGGAAGCGCTCTCCATCGCATTTAGTACAGGCGGGACACCGCGTACGATCAACTCACTGTGCGACAGGTCGTTCAACGTTGCTTTTGAACGGGAAAAGCAAGCTGTTGATGCCCGGGATGTTTATGAAGCAACGCAGAGAATGAGACTGACAACAGACGTCTTTCATTACATTTGCTTGCTAAATACTAAAGAAAGAGAACGAGAAAAGGAAATAGAGCGAGAAAAAGAAAGGGAACAAGAAACTAAAAGCCAGGAATCACCGCCAACAGTCGATAAGCCTGTTCCTGAAACAGTAGCTAAATCTGTTCCAGAGACAGCAGCACCCCCTCCTCCGCCCATTACCCAAAAAGAGGAAGAAAAAAGCTGGGAGATGACTTACGAATTTCCTGACATTTCGGGGCTAAAAATGGGCTTAACCGAATTGTTTCCCGCAGATCAGGAAGATTTAAAAACGCCAGTTACCTTACTGTCATTATCGGTACTGGCGCTCACGTTAAGCATTTTATTCTTTTGCTATCGGACCGAATCCACAGGATTTATGGGCTGTCTCATGGACTTATTCAACGCTGTAACGGGCAATCCATAAGGCGCAATAGCAACTTTATTGAGCATTGCACCTTATGATAATCTGCCATGCGACGTGATGAACCCTACGGCTTCATGGATGCTGACGGGCCATTAAGTGTGGTAAATATTAGGTAGGCCTTGAGGGTATCTCATGGATTCCAGCTGCGAAGAAGTCAGGATTTTATCAGTGTTTCGGCATCCCGGCTGCCAGCAACCTGAAAAATTATGCACGGGTATACCCATGAGCTTGCCTAATAATGTATAGGCCGTGTTGCTGTTGATATGGGCTAAGCCAAGAATGCCAAAAGGCGTGTAAGACACGTTAAGCCTATTCAGATAAGGAAGGGCTTTAACCGCATTATCCCATCGGTCCAATACCTCATCCGGGCTTCCGGAAAAAACCAGCTTTGATTTTTGGCCGGCCTTAATGTAGTTCAAATTACAAGCCGGGTTTAAGCCTAATAAGATGGCGCGAGACCCGAAATGATAAAATTTCAGCTTATCGCCAATAATACCAATCGGTTTTATCTTGTTTTTAGTATTCGTTGCCAGTCCATGCAATTGGCCTAAAACATTTCCTTTTTCGTCTCTTAACACCCAGAAATCATGGGCGGCTAAGCCGATAATATCGTAAGCGCGCGCTTCAATCGCATATTTAATTTCAGACATATCGGGTAGGTTTACTACTGGTTAATAATATTGGATTGTAGACTTTGTTCTGACGTTAAAAAACAACGCCCATAGCCCTAAAGCCTCATGCTGATTTTTTAGATTAGTCACTCAAGAGCGATTTTAAAACGAAACCCACACAGCTTTAGGTATTTTCGCCCCTATGTGCAAGTGCTACAATGAGTTTTTTTAACCACTTCGTTATTCGAAATATCAGTGGATTCAAAATTCTCCCCCTTGCTTTCCGAAGCATCGCCGATACGGCTACGCGAAATTCCCTATAACTACACGTCTTTTTCCGACCGTGAAATCGTCATCCGTTTGCTGGGTGAAGAGAGCTGGCAGATCCTGGAATCTTTGCATGATGAGCGGGTAACCGGCCGTTCTGCAAGAATGCTCTATGAAGTCCTGGGCGATATTTGGGCTGTCCAGCGCAATCCTTACCTTGAAGACGACTTGCTTGATAACCGTAAGCGCCGCAAAGCGTTGCTGGACGCATTGCGCCATCGTCTTCGGCAGATGGAAAAGCGCCATGCCGAGCTTGAACGCGAAAATGTGGTTCAGGCCTGCCGGGTAGCCTTGTTGATCGAGGCCGCGCATCAAGCAGTAAATGCCTTTGAAGCCCATTTCGACCGCACGCGGGAAATGCGACGCAAAGCCCTGGCCTTGTTATCCAAACATACGCGCAAAGACAATATCTGTTTCGACGGCTTTGCGCGCGTGTCGCATGTGACCGATGCCACCGATTGGCGGGTCGAGTATCCGTTTGTTGTGCTGTATCCGTGCACTGAGGAAGAGGCCGGTTTTCTGGTGCGCGACTGCATCAAGCTGGGCTTAACCATTATTCCTCGCGGCGGTGGCACGGGTTATACCGGCGGCGCGGTGCCGCTGACTTCTTATTCAGCAGTGATTAACACCGAAAAGCTGATTGACATAGGCCGCGTGGAACCGGAAACCATGCTTCCGGGTGTGGCGCAAACTTACGCGACAATTTATACCGGAGCCGGCGTCGTGACGCGACGCGTCATGGATACTGCGGAACATGCCGGACTGGTGTTTGCGTGCGACCCTACCTCAGCGGATGCATCCTGCGTGGGCGGCAATGTTGCGATGAACGCCGGCGGCAAAAAAGCCGTGTTGTGGGGAACAGCGCTGGACAATCTGGCGTCCTGGACGATGGTGACGCCCGACGGTAACTGGCTGGAAGTTGAACGCTTCAACCATAACCTGGGCAAGATTCATGACCAGGAACAGGTCACTTTTATACTGAAGCGTTTCGACGCCACTAAAAAGCAGCTGCTTTCGGAAGAGCAACTAGTCATTCCGGGCTCGCGTTTTCGTAAAGGCGAGCTGGGCAAAGACGTAACCGACAAGTTTCTTGGTGGATTGCCGGGCATACAAAAAGAAGGCTGCGACGGCATTATCACGTCAGCGCGCTGGATCTTGCATAAAATGCCGCCGCATACGCGCACTTTTTGTCTTGAATTTTATGGCCAAGTCCGTGAGGCGGTTCCGGCTATCCTGGAAATCCGCGATTATCTGGCCGCTTTGCCTAAAAGCGGCGAGGCGCGCGTGATGCTGGCTGGCCTTGAGCACCTGGACGAGCGCTATGTCAAAGCGGTGGGCTATGCGAGCAAAGCCAAACACCGCGGCCGGCCAAAAATGGTGCTGATTGGCGATATTGTCGGCGATGATGAAAAACAAGTCGCCCTGGCCGCTTCGGAAGTGGTGCGTTTGTGCAATGCTCGCGATGCCGAAGGTTTTATCGCTGTCACACCGGAATCCCGCAAAACATTCTGGCTGGACCGTGCGCGTACCGCCGCTATCGCCAAGCATACCAATGCTTTTAAAATCAATGAAGATGTCGTTATTCCGCTGCCGCGCATGGGCGATTATTGCGACGGTATCGAGCGCATCAATATTCAATTATCGCTACGGAATAAACTGAGGCTTTGCGATGCATTGACCCGTCTTTTGGGAGGCGACTTGCCGCTAAGGGCTTATGAGGACAGTGTTGACAAAACCGAACTGTTTGGCGACCGCCGTAACCTGACATTAGCAGCCGTTACCACTGTGCGTGAACGCTGGCAGTGGCTTTATGACAATCTGGATTTACCGCTACAACAGGCGGAAGCCGCGTTCTCGGAACGCGGCATCAGTGTCGGCGAACTGACTAATCGTACGGAACACCCCACGTTGTTCCACCGTTTACAGGACCGTTCGCTACGCGTGTCCTGGAAGCAGGAATTGCTACCAGGGCTAAAAGAGATTTTTGAAGGCGACAATTTCCGCCCGGTCATCGAAAGGATTGAGGCTGTGCACAAAGAAATCTTACGCGGCCGCGTGTTTGTCGCCTTACATATGCACGCTGGCGACGGCAATGTACATACCAATTTGCCGGTCAACTCCGACAATTACGAAATGCTGCAGGAAGCGAACGAGGCCGTGGCGAGGATCATGGTGCTGGCCCGCGCTTTGGGCGGGGTGATCTCCGGCGAACATGGTATCGGCATCACCAAATACGAATTTCTAAGCAAGGAAGAACTCGCCAATTTTCATGACTACAAACAGCGTATCGACCCGGAAGGCCATTTTAACCGGGGCAAACTAATGCCCGGCGCTGACCTTAGCGCGGCTTACACCACATCGTTCAGCCTGATGGGATTCGAATCGCTAATCATGCAACAAAGCGATATCGGTGCAATCTCCGATTCTGTAAAAGATTGCCTACGCTGCGGCAAATGTAAGCCCGTGTGTTCCACGCATGTGCCGCGAGCCAATCTGCTGTATTCGCCGCGCAATAAGATCCTGGCGACCTCATTGCTGATTGAAGCCTTTCTTTACGAAGAGCAAACCCGGCGCGGCATTTCCATCACCCATTGGAAAGAATTTGAGGACGTAGCCGATCATTGCACCGTATGTCACAAGTGCTACAACCCGTGTCCGGTCGATATTGATTTTGGCGATGTGTCGATGCACATGCGCAATCTGCTACGCAAGATGGGTAAGCAGAGCTTTAACCCGGTGAAAACCGCTGCGATCGCGTTTCTATCGACCAGTCGCCCCGGCAGCATTAAAGTCATGCGCAAGTTACTGATCGAATGGTCTTATAAAGCGCAACGGCTAGGCTACTATTTGCTTAAGCCTTGGGGTAAACAGCAGCTTGCGCATCCGCCGTCATCGACAGGCCAGCCGGCGGTACGTGAGTATGTTGTTCATTTCACGAACCGAAAAATGCCTAAGGACGTGCCCGCCAAAACGGCAAGAGCGCTGTTGGGTATCGAGAGTGACCAGATCGTGCCCATTATTCGCGACCTAGATAAAACCCGCGCCGATTCTGAAGCGGTGTTTTATTTTCCGGGTTGCGGTTCCGAACGTTTGTTTTCGCAGGTAGGGCTTGCGACACAGGCCATGCTGTACGAAATCGGCGTGCAGACGGTATTGCCGCCGGGCTATTTGTGCTGCGGCTATCCACAACGCGCAGCCGGCCAGTACGATAAGGCGCAAAAAATCACTACCGATAACCGCGTGCTGTTTCACCGGGTCGCCAATACCTTGAACTACCTGGACATTAAAACCGTCGTGGTTAGCTGCGGCACTTGTCTGGATCAGTTGCTGGATTACGAATTTGAAAAGATTTTCCCCGGTTGCCGCATAGTCGACATTCACGAATATCTACTTGAGAAAGGCGTAAAGCTAGATAGTATTAACGGCAGCCGTTATCTGTATCACGACCCCTGCCACAGTCCATTGAAACAACAAGAAGCGATGAAAACCGTCAACGGCTTGATCGGCACGACGATAAACAAATCCGAGCGTTGCTGCGGGGAATCGGGAACTTTAGCGGTTGCGCGCCCTGATATTTCAACGCAGGTGCGTTTCCGTAAAGCGGCCGAGTTGCAGGATGACACAGCCAAGCTTCGCGCCGACGGCTTCGACGGGCCGATTAAAATGCTGACCTCTTGCCCATCCTGCGTGCAGGGCCTGCAACGCTACAAGGGAGATGTTGACCAGCTGGAAGTGGATTACATTGTCGTGGAAATTGCCAAGCATGTGCTGGGCAAGAACTGGATGAAAACCTATATCAAGCAGGCGGCAAACAGCGGCATTGAGCGGGTTTTGTTGTAAGGGAGCTTGCAGACACATCCGGCCCTTTCAGGTCTCGGATGTGTCTTTTAATTGTAGCGACAACCTGAATTTGACGAACGCCCTGCTCTACGCAGGAAACTTTCCCCCGACTCATTTTTTCTTCAGGATTTCGGATAGAATCTTTTCGTAGTCCGAAGGTGTTTTTCCAGCTTCGGATTTAGGGCCAAGGTCTCCTCGAATCCGCTCGGACCGCCTTCTGCGCGGCTTTATCTATCAGCGCCGGTTCACAGAAATTTCGGTTTTTTCAGAAACGACTACTCCACCTAAAATGCGGCTTTTTCAAGGTTGAATTTAGTTGACCAGTGTATGGCCGCGCTGGCGCATACAGGTTTTGAATGACCGTTTAAAGTCCTCGTTGGCTTCATAACCTTTCACACCATTTCACAGTACGCGCCACCCTGCCATGCTGAATATCACCTTGCAACAGGTATCAAGCGTACGGGCTTCTTCAAGGCTTTACTGAGAATCAGGTAAGTGTCGCGATCAAATGCCGGGCGGCTTGAACTTAGCAACTCGTGTATTTCCTCTTCATTTTTGGCGGTGCCCAGATAACACCAGTGATCAAGCACATGAATCTCATCACCTTCCTGAAGCCCCACTGCACCCGGATAGGTCCACGTGGCCAGTTTAAGCTTGCTCATCGCCATCAGCAGACGCGCGGCATGTTCGAGCGGCTGTTCCTGGCCGATGCAGGCGCCTTTGCATTTTTTTAACTGCTGCGCAAAACAGGGGCGCCCCTTAGCGGTCTTTTCAAGGCCGAGCACGCTCAAGCAGAGCTGGTTTTGGTCAGCGATGCTGCGCAGAGCTTTCTGGGCGTCGCGCTGGCTGTGATAAAGACCGTGCAGATTATCCTGCGCGCCAAAATCAAGGTCGTCCGCCCAGGTCAGCACCGGGCGCAGATGCTCGTCTTGTTGCTGCAACTGCCATGCGCACAATGCGTTGTGGCGACGCAGACGACGATTGTGTATCGGTTGCAGGCTCTTGATAAGTTTCGCTTCCGTCAGCAGCGCGCCCAGTTCACCCGCGGTTTCTATCCAGTCGATGCGGCGCAGCTGTTGCGACAGGCTCAATTCCTTGCCATGGCTATGATCGGCCGAAAAATGCGATAAAACCCGCTGCCGAATATTGATGCTTTTGCCGATATACAGCGGCAAGTCATTTTCGCCGTAAAACAGATACACGCCGGGGGAATCCGGCAGATCGTCGATCAAGCTGCGGTCAATATGCGACGGCAGGCTGGAGCGTCCGACCAGCTTTTTCACGGCATCGGCAATGATGGCGGCATCATGCGTTAAATGGACTTTTTGCCAGAACTGATGGATCAGCCGGGCATCGGCCAGCGCCCGGTGCCGGCCGCTTTCGACCAAGCCATGACGTTCAATCAGGCTATCCAAATTATGGTGCTTGTAGGCCGGAAACAACACTCGGGACAATTTGACGGTGCACAATACGTCGGGCTGAAACGACAGCCCTGAGCGCTTGAATTCGTTCTTCAGAAAGCTGTAATCGAAACGGGCATTGTGGGCAATAAACAGATAGCCGTGCAACAGTTCCGCCAGTTCTTGGGCAACGACATCGAAACGCGGGACATCGGCTACCATGTCGTTGGTGATACCGGTTAGTTGTTCGATGAACCCAGGAATACGGGTTTGCGGATGAACCAATTGGCTCCACTCGCGTACGCCGTTCTCATCGACCAGCACGACGCCGATCTCGGTGATGCGATCCACCGTGGCTTTAGCCCCCGTGGTTTCAAGGTCAACAAACGCCAAGCGCGGCAGTGTAGGATTCAACATATAGCCTCCAGTAAGCTACTGGATTTAAAAACAATAATCATAAAACCAAATGCGCATCAAGCGCGGCCCAAACCGGGCGGTTTATTTAACAAAAGGCAGAAGTTAATGGCTTGTTGCCTCCTTGAATTTCTCGGTATGCGAGCAAGAGAACCCCTCGCCTTTCCGGTAATTTGAACAGCCCCAAAACTGTCCGGAAGGCCCTTTACGTAAAACCATCCTGCCATTGCATCGGGGGCAAATAGGCTCGACGTAATCGCAGCGTTTGTTTTCGCATACCCGAAACCGCCCCTTTTCTTTCAAGCCACTGCCGCACCACTGGCAGGCCGGTTGAGTATGGTTGCATAACGGATACTGGTTGCAGCCTAGAAAGCTGCCGAACTGGCTATCCCGAGGCACCAGATGGCCGGTCTTGCAGTGGCTGCAAACAACGCCGGCCAACTTATCCTGGAAGTGTTCGCCGGTAAATTCATCGCAGAGAATTTCATACTTGCCATCGATCAACTCCCTGACAAAATCCGAGACTTTATTGGCGTCGCTAACGAGATATACATGCCGTTTGGCGCGGGTCAGAGCCACATAAAACAGGCGTCGTTCTTCGGCATGCGCAAAGGCTTCCGCTTTCGGCAGCAGCAAATCCAGTAACGGATGCACCGCTTTTTCCGACGGAAAGCCCTGTTTGCCTTTTTCAAGGCCCAGCACAATCACGTAATCGGCTTCTTTGCCTTTCGACGCATGCACACTCATAAATTGCAGTTTTAATTTGGGGTACTGCCGCGCCAGAACGGATAAATCCGGCTTTCTGAAATTGAAACGCGCCAGGATCAGTACACTGGCATTGGCATCGGCCTTACGGTTAATGTCGGATAACGCCGCATTCAAGCCGGCCTGCTCCTGGGAGGTCCTGATTAACGAAACCGCAGCCTGTTCGACGATCTTATGGCTTTGGATCTTCTTGGCGATTTGCGTTGGATTCTGCATCACAAACCGCGATGCGACAGCGCCGATTTTGTTATTAAACCGAAAAGTCTTATCCAACACGCTAATGGCCGTATGGCCAAAATACTGCTCGAATTCTTTGGTAAGATTCACATCGCTGCCGGTAAAGCGATAGATCGACTGCCAGTCATCTCCGACGCAAAACAGGCTGTTGTCCGGATGCTGCGCTAGCAGGGCCTTGACCAGCCTGGCGCGGCTCGCGGAAATATCCTGGAACTCATCGACCAATAGATGGCGGTAAGGCGATTGGTAGCGCCCGTCTTCGACATACTCGATCGCCCTGGCGATCATGTCTTCAAAATCGATGGTCGCAGTATCGCGCAAGTGCTGTTGGTAGCGTTCGTAAACCGGCTCAAACAAAAACGCGGCGGCCTGCATGCGTTCATGGTCTTCATGCTGTCTGGCAAGCGAGACCAGGCTTTTTAAATTCAGGCAGGCGGCTTTGAACAATGACAGCACATGCGCCAGCAACAGGCTGAACTCCGAAACCCGCCCGAGTTGATTCAGTTTTGCCAGCAGTTCATTGTTGGCCAAGGGCTTAAACTTAACGCCGGCCTGACGCAGCTTCTCTTCCAGCGATTTGGTTAAAATGCCCTGGTGTTTCAGATAGCTATAGGTTTCGATCAAGCGTGTTTGATGGGTTTGATGCAACGCCCGCTTCCAGGTCATGCCCTCCAGGTAGCTTTGCTGATCGATAAACGGCGGCGTTTGGTCGTTTTCGTTGACGGCAAAATGTTCAATGTAAATGCCGTATTCAGGCAAATAAAAGTCCGGCTGATAGGCGCGGTAATCCGGCCCCGCCGTATTAATCTGATAGTTGGCTTCATATTCATAACGGATGCCTTGACGGAACAGGAAATTGGCGATCTCGCATTCTTCATAGCTTTTGACCAGCTCGCCCTGTAGCGTGCGTATGTCATTTTCCAGAATGTAGTTGTTGTACTCGCCCAGGCTTTTAAAGTTAAAAGCGCTTTGATAAGGATGGCTGAACCGTAAAAAGTAGGTGACTAAACGCGATTTATACTGTTCATCCTGCAATAAGCGCTGGATTTGCTCATCGACAAAATGAATCCGCAGACGCTCGTCTTCGGCCATTTTATTGATGGCCGGCACCATGCCTTCAACCTTGGCAATGATATGTTTGCCAAGGCCGTGAAAAGTTTTCGCGGTCAGATGAGTGACGCCCAACCGGTTCTGGATGCGCTCATCCATCTCCTCTGCCGCCTTGCGGGCAAACGCCAGCATCAGGATGCTTTCCGGCGAAGCAATTCCGGCAGTTATCAAGTAGCCGGCGCGACCGATCATGGTGCTGGTCTTGCCGGTGCCGGCGCCGGCCAACACTAAATTATGCTGCTCATCGATAACGCATGCTGCACGCTGGTTGGCCGTTAAGGGATTACTTTCGACCTGGTCAAAGAACGGCTGAAAAGCCGCCAATTGCTGACGCACATAGGCTCTATTGCGTTTGGCGATGTAGCCATAGCCTTGCGTTAACAGCGGCTGGATCGTTTTGAGGTGTTGCTGCGCTTCAGGCGGCAAAAAATCCTGCATGCCCTGGCGTTCCATTCCTTCCACCAGATGCTGGTAATTGGCAAACCATTGCTGTGCCGCCGCGTGACGAATGTAACGCTGTCCCAAAAGCAACTGACGAGCCTGCTGACAGGCTTGCTGCAAATCAGGCACTATGCGTTGAAAATAGACTTTTATATAGCTGCGGCACTGTTGATTAAGCGCCTTTTGCAAGGGCGCTGATTGCTTCTTGTCTACCCCCCGGAATCGCAGTGCGTCTCCACGTTCCACAGGAATAACCAGAACATTCCAGAAATAGCCCTGCTCTACCGTCACATTGGGATTGATAGCCAAATAGGAAATCCTGTTCGAGGCTGATTCCCGTCCCGTCAGGACAATGCCATCGTTAACTAGAGAAAGCGTTCGATAATCGGATCCAGACACAAACAAGGAAGCCAGACGGCTTACTCGGTAAGTTAATTTAGTTGATTTTGTTTTCAAAATAACGGCATGAAAAGTTTTGCAGAACCGTGGATGCTCAGGCTCTAAGTTGCTTCATCCAGCGATAAACGGAAGTTTCAGTGACTTTAAGATGCGCCCAGTTCAGCCAGCGGGTAATGGTGGTGTAAACCGTCATCAGGAAAGCAAAGGTTAGTAGCTGCGGCTTGGTCAGCGCAAACACCCTGGCCACCAGCAAAGTACCGAGCAGTTTTGCCAGCACTTCCATCAGGATGCCCTGCATTATCAAGCCTTTTGCGATCAAACCGAAGGCGAGCAGATTGATCGGGGCAACAATTAGCAACGGGATAGTAAACGCTACCAGCGCCATGCTCGGATTGGTCTGGCGGAGCCATTGTTCAAACCGGTCTAGGTCCAGCCAGTGGAATAATGAGCGCCCGAATGCGGTCAATAAATCCCAAAGCCACTCCTCGATGATCAGGAAGATAGCCAGAAGCGAAAGCAGGATTTTTTTCATGGTTTGACCGGAAGAGAGTGCAACGGTCAAATTATACCTGATTATTGTTGCTGCGGGGTTTTGATGCGTCAAAATTCCGTCACCACCATAAATCTACAAGCGTCTGGCAAGCCGAAGCATCGAAGGTCATTAGGTTAAACGGCTGAAATCTTACTTAAAGACTGGAAGCTATTTGATAATGATTAATCGTCCAGGCTGATAACATGGACTACTATTTTTCTAATAAATATCCGCCGAGTGGCACTGGATTGAATTCCCAACACCTGAGTATCGCGCCATAATCTACCAACTCTAAAATAAAAAACGGGGCTTACATTGCTGTAGAGCCCCGCCCAGGAGAAGAGTCAACCGTTAGTTAGCGGTTGTAGATATACATTGTGACTTCGAAGCCAAAGCGCAGATCGTTGTAGCTTGGTTTTTCCCATTTCATATCGAATTACCTCAAAAAATTGGTTTAGTTGAAAATAGCTTTTTGTCGTGGCTATGATGCGGCCTTCAGCCGCAGAATAGCTCGGCATTGAAGAAGGCAGACGGCTTTCTGTTAGCCGCCCGCACCGTAACGCCTATTTCGATGGATTGGTTTCCCACCAATTCATGAAAGTCGGCTCTGTGCCTGAGCCGAGTAATTGCAGATAGGCTGTCAAGTTAGCAACGTCGTTGGCGCACAGGTTATTCTTAAAGGACGGCATACCGCCACCCTCCCCGTTAAGCATTGCGTCGCCCACTTCCGCAGGCTCTACACCAACGAGGCTGGGTCCCATGGTGCCGCTGTGGCCATTACTACCATGACAGCTATAGCAATTCATTCGCACATAGGCCCGTCGTCCTTCTATGGCCATGTCATTGGTCGGGGCGACGCAATTGGGGGTTGTCGTTATGGTTGTGGACGTTGACGTCGAGCCTGTTGATGTTGTTGAGCTCGTTGTTGCTGTCCTCGGTCTGTCCGCATGCGCGGCGCTAATTCCTCCCGCAAGGAGGAATAGCCCTAAGGCGGTACAAACTATATTTGGTAGAACTCGCATGATTCATTTACCTCTTGTTTTGGTTTTGAGGGCCGCCTGGTCCATGTCTGACTGGGACAGAGCGGAGCCCATAATTGGTTTAATAAGTGGTACGTTGTAAGTCGCCAGAATGTCCTGGATCTCGCGCCGTTTGCGTTTAAGGCTTTGTTCCAGTTTTGCCGCGAAAGCCTTATCGTCTTTCCTGACGCCCATAGCAATGTCAAAGACAAAAGGCTGCGAAGGCATCTGCGCATCGGCAGGTACTGGCGTCACCACCAGATCCTTGCCGTATTGCTTGGCGAAAAATCCTCCGATCGGCCCCCAGACGATAGCAACATCGATATCCCCTTTCGCGACGGCATCCACAAGTTGGCCTTGCGGGTTTTCAACCGATTCCTCGCCCCACATGGAAAAGCCGACGATATTCTCGACAATGCCACGACGAGCCAGGGCATGCGCGGGCGGGGAGTTTGCGCCATCATTGCCGATCGCATGCAAACCAATCTTCAGCTTGCGGAGCACCGGATCATCAAAAGACTTGATCTTCAGATGTTGCTTCCGCGCCGTGACAAAGACATAGCCCGAACGGTAATAAGGTTGGGAGGAGAGAACCCGCTCATAACCGTAGGGCACGCCCATGACCACATCGCAGTGATGTGCTCCCAGAGTTGCACGAATGAAACCCTGCCGTTGCTTCTGCCAGTCATAGCTCAGCTTCGCGTGCAAGTCGTCGGCCAGTAGCGCGGCGATCTTATTCTCGAAGCCTTCCTGCTTCTGATTGGAAAAAGGAAGATTATCCGGGTCCGCGCAAACTCGGAGTTCGCTTTCCGCCGCCGCTGTCGTCGCCAACGACAGCAGGACAGCGACGAGCATCACCCGCGGCATACGTGACAATTTTTGAGATCGTTGGGACATGCTGCCCTTC
Source organism: Methylobacter sp. (assembly GCA_036560465.1). GTDB lineage: Bacteria > Pseudomonadota > Gammaproteobacteria > Methylococcales > Methylomonadaceae > Methylobacter_A. The sequence continues at coordinate 13,428 of DATBRD010000014.1, read as the reverse complement.
TCCGTACCTATGAACAACATTACAATTAAGGCAACTTGTAGACGTGAACCCAGCCGCCGTTACCGGACTGCTGTTCGCCGCCAGTATTATTAGCAGCGCAATTATCGTCACTGAACACTGCGATGCGTTGTTTTCCGTCTGGACCGGCAAAACTGATCGGGTTGCCAACGGTATTGCATTGCAGCGTGGCTTCGAACAAGACTTTCTTCGTTTTATACCCATCAGGGGTAACCAGATCAGGCGTCGGACTGGAATCGACCGCCTTTAACTTCGGTTCCTTGGTTGTATAGAAGACCAATCCACCGGCTGTATTAAGGGTGCCGGCGTAGATCTGTTTAGGTTCCTTGACGCCCCAGTTCATCACGCCTTTAGTCGCATCCCAAGCAATCAGCTCGCTGGAATAGCTTTTATCCGTCGCTGGCCCGATGGTTAAACTTTCGCCCATGTAAGGAGTTCCGGAAATGAACTCAGCCTTTAGTGTTTCCAGATTCCCGCATAAATTGAACGTGGGCGCATAGAACAGTCCAGTATTTGGCGAGAAGGATGCAGGTTCCCATCCTTTTCCGCCTAGCACCGATGGACAGATATGTTCGGTGACGACACCCTCATGAACACGCATTGCTTCGTTGACCATCGGCAGACCGGTGGTCAGATCAACTCCATTTGCCCAGTTCACTTCTTTAACGAACTGAGGGGCTTGCAAGACTTCGCCGGTCGCCCGGTCGAACGTATAGGCAAAGCCATTCTTATTAAAATGGACCAGAAGCTTGTCGTGGTCGACGCCCTTGGCATCCGTGAATGTCTGATTCACAACGATGCTCTCACTGTCAGCATCGAAATCCCAGCTGTCATGCGGGGTGAACTGATAGGCCCAGACAGCTTCACCGGTGTCGGGTTTTCTGGCAAAGATCGAGGAGCCCCACTTGTTATCGCATACGCGAGGGTTTGTCTTGTATTCGACTTGGTTACAGCGCATCTCCGCGTTCCAGACACCGGGTTGGCTGGTGCCGTAGAACAGCAGATCGAGCTCAGGATCGTAGGTCATGTAACCCCAGGCGGCGCTGCCACCCAGTAGATAAGCTCTTTGGTTCGGCCAACTGGTTGCGCCTTGATCCACCATGCCTTTGTAGTAGACGGAATTGTCCCGGAAATTCTGGCCGATCAATACATCCTTGTCCGGACCAGTATTATAGGCGCGCCAGAGTTTCTGGCCGGTCTTCAGGTCAAGCGCCTGAATCCAGCCGCGGACGCCCATCTCGCCGCTTGAAGAAGCCGTGATAACCTTGCCTTTGGCAATGATCGGAGCGACTGTCATTGTGACGCCAGTATGAGGATCGGCGAGGTGATTCCGCCACACTTCCTTGCCGGTGATCGCATCGACTGCCACTACCGTATTGTCAAGCAGGCTGAAAACGATCTTGCCATCGGCATAGGCCGCACCGCGATTTATACCACCGCAGCAGTTTTGACCCTTGGCATATTCGCTCACATCCGGAGCATAAGTCCATTTGGCCTGACCGGTGGTAAGATCATAGGCAATGAGCTTATTCGGAAACGGCGTAACTGCGTAGAGCATGTTGCCGACCACGAGCGGTTCGCCCATGTGGCTACCATGAGTGTCGGTCTTGAACGAGAACTCTTCCTTCAGTTGGGCGACGTTGGCGGGGGTGATATCTGTAAGCGCGCTAAAACGGGTGCCTTCCGGTGTGCCGCCAGCGGTCGTCCATGCGGCCCCGGCTCCGGCTGCCGCAGCAGTTCCAACGGACATGGCGCTGCCTCCGAGCAACAGTGCGAGCATCACGCCTGCATGAGTTCGGGTCGGTCGTGCACTTAAGAAAGGTAGCGGCTTTTTCTTACAACCAAGCATATTTGTAACTTTCATCTAATGATTCCCTAAAAGGTGAAGACCGGTAAGGCGGTTTGTTAACGCAAGGAGCAAATAAACACACCAAGCAGTAATCTCAAAACGCCGCGCGATCATGTAAGTAAAACATTTAAAAAATGGCCTAGTGTTATTAGATCCACATCAGAATTTTATTAAATTCTAATTAACTTATTATCGATATCCGTCACGTTTCTCCGAAACTAAAATTCTATTTATCCAAGTAAAGTTTCTTATGACTGTTACCAATATTCTCCAAAAAGGTGAAGATTGATAAGGTGGTTTCTTAATATATAGAAGCAACTAATCAAGTAATGCCTCAATATCCAATATTAAAACGCCGCCGATCACGATAATGTAGGTGAAGCATATGTAAAATAACCCACTTTTATTACGGTATTATTATGGTCTTATTAGGATTTAATGAGAGTTTGATGAAGATTTCATGAGGGTTTTTGATGCCTATTAAAAGCGCTGAAAAACCCTTAATGCTTCTCGAAAGATTAGGATTATCTCTAGCAGACTTATTCTCTAAGCTTCGCGCTAAAGGTCTGAAAAGAGATTTTATTGCTAATGAATAAGCCAGCCGATACAGCGCGCCTCGGACGCGTCCGTTTCAATAAAAAGAATCGCCTAAAAGTTAGCTAATACCGGTAGTAATAATCTTATTAGATACTAAACATAGTTTGCAGAAACCAGTATTTACTACAAAGTACCTCCGGCCTCATCCAATAATACTGCACGGGTTTCAATTCGGTTTTTAGGTACTTAATCGGCTTTTGGTCAGGATAGTCAGGATGGTTAGCAAGTTGCAGGACGTACGACTTAGCGTACATAGATGAAGCTGGCGCCGACACTAATGAATACGGCTTGGATAGAACTCACCACCTATCAAGGTGCTGATAAATTACAAGCTGAAGCCTGTACTTTCACCCTATTCTTTAACAGTATTATATTGACAGTATTGGCTAGTACTCTAGTGCAGAGTGTAAACACCATCTTGATTAGAAATATGTCTTAGAGTCCGACGGACATCTGTGCCATACACCATTGAAATTGGATATTTAAAGCTGTCGCGGGCATTTGCCTGGAGCATTATCGAAAGCTTTAAGCTGGGAAAACTCACACGACAAGCGCCAGCAAGAGTTGATGCCGATCATTAAAATACAATTAAATACGTATCTTGTTTTACGGACATGGACAGGGGAACTACAGCGAACAGGAGGCTACTCGGCTTCCGCTTTGCAGTCTCCATTGACAGATTAAAGTAAGTTAATCCACTTGGGGCAAGCCCGCGATTAAATCACGGGGGCTAAGCCGCCAGAAGATTGCCCTTAATACTCGGCATCATGATAGACGTTTTGCACATCGTCCAGATCGTTAAGCATATCCAGAAACTTCTCAAACATCGGCACATCATCGCCACTGATAGCTGTGGCGCCTCTTGGAACAAATTGAATTTCATCGACGTCAAAATCAATCTCACCAAAGGTATCCGCTAAGGCTTGCTTGGCCTTAAAGTAGTCGGCTTGAGGCGTGAACACGGTGATTTTACCGTCTTCGTTTTCAATTTCGGACACATCCACATCGGCATTGAGCAATGCCTCAAGAACAGCGTCTTCGTCATCATTTTTAAATGCCAGGATAGCCGCATGGTCGAACATGTGGCTGACTACGCCTTGGGTGCCGATTTTACATTTTGTTTTGGTAAAACACTGGCGCACGTCGCCAAAAGTTCGGTTAGGGTTGTCGGTCAGGCAGTCGACAATCACCATGCATCCGCCGGGACCAAAGCCTTCATACCGGGCGGGCGCGAAATCTTCGCCACCACCGCCTTTTGCCTTGTCGATCGCTTTTTCGATAACATGGGTAGGCACCTGGTCTTTCTTGGCTCGCTCAATCAGCCCCCGCAATGCTAAATTTCCAGCTGGATCGATACCTCCCGATTTGGCGCACACATATATTTCACGACCGTATTTGCTGTAGACTTTTGCCTTGGCATCAGACGTTTTGGCCATGGAAACTTTACGATTTTGATAGGCTCTACCCATTTGGCTGTTGCTCCAAAGAAAAATAGGCGGATTTTACACTTAAGAATTTTGCATGGGAAACCTTTTAGGCACCTCACTAACCAAACCCTGCTGATGAGGCTTTACTTTTGCTTGGCAGCCGTTATCTGCCTGCAAGGTTTAATTGAGATTAAATTTTCAGATGACATCTCAGAGCGGCTCACCTATTTTTCAAAATCAAATCCAGCCTTTCTCCACGCCTTCGCTCCACCTTCAAGATTGTATAAGTTACCGTAACCTAAGTCATGAAGCGTCCTTGCCGCCGCGTTTCCCATAGGGCCGCTTTCGCAATACAAATAGATCGGTGTATTTTTATCTTTGGGCAGTTTGTCCTGGTGTTTCTCGATTTCGTTGTAAGGAATAAAGAAGTCAGTGCCTTTTATATGCTGCTGTTCGGGAACATGAACATCGACAAGGAATATATCCGACTCCTGCATGATCTTGTGTAAATCAGCCGCAGTTATAGTTTTAAGATAATCCGGCTTTTGAAATGCACAGCCGGTAACAAGGAAAATAAAAACAATGATGGGATAGAGTAGCTTTTTCATAACCAACCTCGGAGTTCATAAAACAACTTATCGATAGAAAAATCCCCTGAAAGAATATCAACTCATTCCTGTCGGGTAGCCGAGTGATTCAGCGATTGCTTTAACTGAAAATCACGGTAAATTGAAGAAAAATCATGACTATTTGGTCGGAGTATATTAGCTTTAACAACAGCTAACAACTGCCTAAAACGACCAGCCAAACCCTTGGGCTATAGGGTTGCGTCACTGCTCAAGGTTTTCTGCGATAACAGCAAATTATCCAGCACAGGTAGCCGCCATGACCCATCCAGCGCCACTTCCGTTATTGCCCTATTGTCCGTCAAGCCTCGCCAAACAACTGCTGACCGGAGGGCAAAAAATTTTACTGTATGGCGAGACCGGCATCGGCAAGTCCACGCTGACTAATGAACTTGCTCGGACATTATCCGAAAAAGCCCTGGCTTGCTCCTGCATCAGCGCCGACCCGGGATCGCCTGGCTTCGGTTTGCCGGGTACTGTATCGCTGGGGCAGTGGCAGGAATCCAACTGGCAAGTACTGGCATTTGAAGCGCTTTGCACTTTGGATGCAGGCCGCTTTCGCCTGCCGCTGCTGTCGGCGGTCAATCGGTTAATGCAAAAGGCTCCGCAAGGACTCATGCTGATTGACGCTCCCGGCGTGACCCGAGGTATTGCAGGCTCGGAATTGCTGACCGGTATGGTGGAACTGCTGGATATCGGTACGGTGTTGATGCTAAACCGCCAATCGAAACCGCTGCCCTTAATAAATGAGCTTTTGTCATTGGGCGTTCGTATCCTGCATGTCCATGCCCATCCGCTGGCCTGCCGTCCGGGCCAGAAAAGTAGAGCACACAAAAGAACCCATCAATGGCGATCTTACCTCGCTGCCAGCAATGAGATAACAGTCAGCCTTTCCGACCTCCGGCTGGTCGGCTCGCCTCCGCCGATTGATGTTCCGGATGCCTGGACCGGTCGCCAATGCGCCTTTATCGATGCAGATCAAACCGTCAGCATCGGCGAAATCATCGCTCTACAAGACACGACACTTCACATCCGGCTGCCTGCGACTGCGGCAACAACTCAAACATTGCTGGTGCGCGATGCCCGCAGTGAAAAAAACGGCCTGCTCGGCAGCGCCGCGCCGTTTGCAGCGAATAACCTGCAATTTCTGCCGCCGCCTGACGCCATGCCCTACCCCACTCCTGATTACAGCGGAGGGCCTAGGCCGGCGGCCAAATTACGCAGCCTGTACGCGACAATGATCAATGGCGTCCTCGGCGATCCGTTGCTGCATCTGCGGCTGCACCAACAGCAACGCAGCCTGCTGTTCGACTTGGGAGACTCAGGCAGACTGCCCACCCGCATAGCCCATCAGGTCAGCGATGTTTTCATTAGCCACGCCCATATCGATCATATCGGAGGCTTCCTGTGGCTGCTGCGCTCCCGTATCGGCAATTTTCCAAGCTGCCGAATTTTCGGTCCGCCGGGTCTGATCGGTCATATTAAAGGCATGATCGACGGCTTTCTTTGGGATCGCATCGGGAGTACCGGGCCGCGTTTTGAAATTGCCGAAATACACGGCGACCGGCTGTTAAGGGCTCGCATTCAGACAGGCTACCGGGATTGCATTGCTCTCCCCGAAATTCAGATTCCCGAAGGACTGATTGTGGACGACCCTCTGTTTAACGTCCGCACGGTTACACTGGATCACCACACGCCGGTGCAGGCCTATGCCTTTGAGAGCAAGGCCAAATTCAACGTCGACAATACTGCCCTAAAAACCTTGAATCTAGATGCCGGTCCCTGGCTGAACCAATTAAAGCAGCTTATCGGCGCAGGCAATAGCAAAGCACTGATCAGGTTACCCGACCATAGCCTCCGGGAGGCGGGAGAACTGGGCGCCCTTCTCCTTACCGTCACGCCCGGCGAAAAACTGGTCTATGCAACCGACCTTGCCGATACTCAAGCTAACCGTATCGCCTTGACCGCGTTGGCGCACAAGGCCAACTTTTTGTTCTGCGAAGCGTCCTTTCTTGAATCCGATATAGCACAAGCCCGGAGGACCGGCCATTTGACAGCGCGGGCCTGCGGCGAGATCGCAACCGCCGCCGATGTCAAACAACTGGTGCCGTTTCATTTTTCAAGGCGCTACGAAAAAGAGCCTGAAGCCGTTTACCTGGAAATAAGCGCCGCCTGTTCCCGCGTCATCGTACCTCCCAAAAAATAATAAAGGCGGCTAAAATAGAACGGCCTTGGAACAACCGATGCTTCAAGTTATCCGGCCAATAGCGCTTGGAACAATCGTTTCTAAAGATTTTTTATCTGCTAATGTAAAATATTCAAATTTAGGTAATAACCTGTTGAGCATCACCGATTATTGAGTACCTTCAAATATGGAGAAAGTGAAAATGAAAGCTCGAACAAATCACAAGAAAGTTGCCGATAAAATAGAAACCATATCGATGGGGTTAGGTATTACTTCCAGCGTTGTAGCGGCGGGCGCAGCACTGGCTGCACCAACCGGGTTAAGTGCGATAGGCGTCGCGCTTGGCATAACAAGCGCGCCTTTAATCGTTACGATAGCGCCGATTATCGGCGCCGCAGCAACTGTTACCGGAGTTATCTCGGGAGGAGCCTACTTCTATTCAAAATGGAAATCGAGGAAAGCTAAAGAAGATTTAGAAAACCAATAAAATGATTTTGAGCATGGACCCAACCCATTAGAATCGCCTGGCAACAAATGACGAGGTTAGAGACTGGATCGGACGTTGCTGCCCAAATCTGTGCTTGTTGTTTGTGGCTTTTAAACTTAATTTTTTACTACACAGTTTTAACCCCAACTCTTTCGGTTGGGATTTTGGCATCTTAAAGACTATCTTTATCAGTTGTTAATGATGGTGATCATGCCCCATCTGCGCCTGAACTTTGATGACAAAAGGGTCATATTCCTTATCACCTAAATCGGCGTAATCGATAATGTCGTAACCATTGGTTGGCGTGGGTTGCCAAGGAGCGGCATTCAATTCATACGCGTTCAATAATTCAGTATGCTCGGACACGCCATCCTGTTCTCGCTCAATCAGAACAGGTAGACCAAGGTCCATCCGCATAACGATATGCCATTGCGAATCGCCGATTTTTCCCTGATATTCGCGAATGGGATGGTTATCTGACCATTCCATATTGCCTGCGGTCAACTGTTCCAGTACTTTTTGATCCACGAGTAACGCCAGTTTCTGCCAGGACGGTTTGGTTTCCAACATCCGCAAGTCATCTTCCTGGAACTCAATAGCGCGCCGGTCTGCGTGATACAACTTACGATGAATCATCGCTTTGCCATCGCGTTGCCACAACTCCCCTAGACCAAGCTGGGGGCGTTCAATAACGATTTGTTGACCATTACGCCAGAATCGCCATGTCACATTATCGGCAACAGCATCGTGATGCTCATGCCCGTGTTCCACGCCCTCGCGCGTTGTAATGTACTCAGCGGCGACCTTAGGTAAGTCTTCAGACGATAAATAGATGACTTTGCCTGCATCAGTATGCTGGGCAGGATTGATACTGCAAGCGGCGACTAACGCAAAGGCAGCCAGAGGGAATAGCTTTTTCAACATTGGGATAGTGATTGTTAACATGAATACTACATCGTGCGGAAAGATCGAAAAAAATCAAGGGTGCTATGCACCCTTGACTACGGTTTACTTCAGATTATTATCGACGATCATTCCAGCCTAATGCATTGGCCATCACGTGATAAATCACGTTTTGCTCCAGCGTGCCGTGTACCACATAGGCGCCTGGGCCATTGGCATAGATCGTTACGTCTTCACCGGCGTGAGTTTCTGAACCCATTGGCACAGTCGATTCCTGCATATAGTTTGGACTTTCGGTGTCTACAGCAGTCAGATCAGGGCGCAATTTGCCGCCAGCATACGGAGCGGCTACGCTACTTTCATTGGCAGGATTGAACTCCTTACGTTGCTGACCACCGGTCCAGCCTGGGCCGTTTGCATAAGAAAGCGTGGTGTAAGGCAAGCCCAGTGAATCTTTCGATGCCACGCCATCTACTGCGGTTTTGCCCAAAATCGGGTTGCCGCGTGAAGGGTAACCGGCGATGGTGAACACATGGCTGTGGTCAGCCGTGACCAGAATCAAGGTATCTTTGTCGCTGGTCAATTTCTTGGCTTGTTTGACCGCATCCGAAAATGCAATCGTATCGGTCAACGCGCGATAGGCGTTACCAGCGTGGTGAGCGTGGTCGATACGGCCACCTTCAACCATCAAATAATAACCTTTTTTGTTTTTTTGCAGAATTTTGATGGCCTTTTCGGTCATCTCCGCCAATGAGGGTTCGCCAGCAGCGTCGTCATTACGATCAACTTCATAGCGCATATGCGAGCGCTCGAACAAACCGAGAAGATGATCGGTGTTAGCTGGATTAATCGCGTCAAATTGCGCTTGATTCCAAACGTATGCAGAGTTGTTGTAGTTGGAAATCCATTCGGTGGTCAAGTCACGACTGTCGGTACGGCGGCCTTTTTGCGTTGGATATTCCGGATCAGGCACATTGTTTGGCATGAAATAGCTGCGTCCACCGCCCAGTGCAACTTCCAAGCCGTCGCCGTATGGAAATTCCAGCAATTGGCGGGCAATATCTTTCACCGTTGCGCCGGCAGGCAGGTTGCTATCAGCTTCCCAGTCGCGATCAGCAATATGAGCATAGTTAACCGCAGGAGTCGCATGAGTAAAACGAGCGGTGGTCACCACGCCCGTCGACATGCCGAGCTCTTCCGCACGCTCTAAAATGGTTTTAACGCTTTTGGCTGCCGTGACGTCGGCGCTTTTCTCGGTGCGCAGAATGGATTGATCAACAGAGATCGCACCATCATTGGCTTTAATTCCTGCAACCATGGCAGTAGCTGTCGGCGCTGAATCCGAAGTTTGTTGGTTAGCACTTGCCGTTACCGAGTGAGCAATATTGTTGAAGCGTTCAAAGGCAAGACGGTTAAATTCACCATCGCGTCCGTCAATTTGGCCTTCCAGGATTCGAGCTGCAGTGACTGTCGAAACACCCATGCCATCGCCTACGAACAAAATGACGTTTTTGGCCTTGCGTAATACCGCCATATCTCGTTTATTGACCAATACGGATTGCTCGCCGACCTCAAACCATTCAGCAGCTGATGTTGGTACTTGAGTCGATACATCGCCACGATTGTGTTCATGACGGTCGTCTGCTATCGCGTTGACCGATAGCGTTAAACCGAAGGCGCCAATGGCCGCCGCCAGTTTTGGTAGTGTCAGTTTTTTCATAAATTGACCCGGAAATTGATTATTGGAGCTTCCAGTCTAACTTCGCAACATGACAACTTCGTTAAACCGATTGACTAATTTCTGTATTTCGACTGATTGTGAAATATGGAAAATAAAACCGCCGTTACCGCGCTCGCAGCACTTGCTCAAGAGACTCGATTGGCCATCTTTCATGGTTTAGCCCAAGCTGGTGCTGAAGGCTTGGCAGCGGGTAAGCTCAGTGAAACGTTAGGGATTACGCCATTTTCTCTGTCGTTTCATCCGAAGAAATTGGTTTATTTCGGTTTGATTAGCTCGCGCAATGAAAGCCGCTTTAATGATTTATTCGGCCAATTTTGTTTCGCAGTAGCTCATAAGTGATAACGGCATCCGATACAGCTTACGGGATCACGCTTTTTATTTTCAAGCGGACACTCTGAGAATTAATCATGACTGTCGTTCATGGGTCCAGTTCGGCCTTTCGCGAATGACGCCAGTGCGGCCAATTTCTGCCTGTTGCGACTGGCCGCTTTATGGCGACGAGTATGGCAGAATGGAATTAGGCAATCTGCCCAGAAAAAGACACTGCGGTTAGTGTCGTATTTGGTAATATTGACCAAGCATTCCGGATATATTAACAGCGCGTCGACAAGATCCGTTTTGTATTAGGATAGGTCTTCAATGAGAAACATGTTAGAGACGCAAAAATAGGTACAGCAAAAATTTGTATTCTTTTGATGTTATTACAAACACTAACCCATTACACTATATTCCGTGTACTTCATATTTTGTAAACCATTATGCGCCTCCCCCCGAAACACCAGCGTGACGTTCTAAAAATCGGTGAATTGGCCGAAGAGCTGGGTACTACACCGAGAACCATTCGCCTGTACGAGGAGCTTGGTCTGATCGCCCCCGACCGTACCGAGGGCGGCACCCGGCTCTATGCCAAGAAAGACTTAAAACGCATGGCTATCGCTTTGCAGCTTGGCCGAGTCGGAATCGAACTGGAATCGGTGCAAAAGCTTGCTCAAACGCGGGAGCAATGTGGTTCGGGCAAAGAAGCCTCAGCCGCGATGCGGCCGTTGCTGGACGATTTGCGCAAAAGAGTTCGCGGTCTGCTGAATGATCTGGAAGAACTGGATCGTGATCTGGAGCGGGCGGACATGTTGATCCGCCAATGCGAAAATTGCCAAAATCGTCCCAATCGCAAGGATTGCCCGAATTGCCCGATCAACAAGAACGTCGATTTGACCAATATCGTCCGCCTTATTTGGGATCCAAACTGTCCCTGACAGCATTGACTCTGCTTTTTCAAGTCATTGATCAATGAAAAAGCAGATTATGTGTTGAACCATGCCGCTAGAATCGAACCTCAAAACGACAAACCGGATTACTCATTGTCGTGAAGCTCTAAATCTCCGCGCACTATCGCAGATACCCATCCCGCAGTCTTCTCAAAGTTGCCTAACGGGAAAAAATGGCAACTGGCAAAAAGAGTCTGCTCGAATTCCACGGAATGTCTTGCCAAGGAACGGACAAGTCGATCTGGGGTTGTCGAAGCCGCTATCTTGAGCATTTTCGCAGGCTGTTTTGCCAAAACCTCGATAGAAGCGCCGACTCCGCAATAACGAGCCTGCCGAATCAGACTCGCCAGACTGGCAACGCCATGAAAACCTACCCGAACCTGCATGTGAACGCCGCATCGTAGCAACTGTCTTTCCCATTCAGCCACGGCAGCAAAATCGAAGAAAAACTGCGTGACCAGAGAAGTCGTCAGTTGTTTTTGTTCCCCGTAGGCCTGTTTTTCCAGCAACACCTCCATGAGTTCGTGATGACTGATGACGGGATGCCCTTCAGGATGTCCGGCAAAACGTAAATCTTTTATCCCATTGTCTTCCATAACACCACTCTTAACCAGCTCCATGGACGAAGCCAAAGTCCCTACCGGCCTGTCGTAATTCCCGCCCGCAATAATCAGTGCCGCAGTGACATTTGCCTCCACGCTCAATCTACGGACCCACCGGTCGAGAATTTCAACGCTCGGCATGGCACGAGCTGCGATGTGAGGAACCGGGATCATTCCCTCATCCCGTATGCGCTTGGCGAGATCGACGACATCATTAGGTTTGGTGCTTGGGGTTGCGACGATATAAACCTCAGTACCCATGGGCAGGTGCTTACGAAAGTTGCTTATTCTCGCCGCCTCCTTAACTGTGATCTCAATACTGAACCCGGATAGCAATGATTGAAGGATTGTCTTGTCAAGGATTCTATCGGAATCATCAGCGGTGTAGATAAGTGCGTCATTGGTGGTCATATTTATCTCTCTTAATTATTGGGTGATAGTGTTTTTTAAACTTCATGGAAGGGTGGTCGATGATCGCTTGCAAAATCTAACGTTAACGTTATATTATTATGACGCGTCCGGAACGCAATAACAATATCTATAACTAGCAGAGGACTATCGGTATGAAGCCACAACGAAAAAAAGTCACCATCAAGACGCTGGGCGACAAAATTGCCAGAGGCGAAAAAATCATTGGAATGGAATGCCATGACACGCCGAGCGCCATGATGGGAGAGGAATTGGGCATGGATCTGTTATGCGTCGGCAGTCCTGGGCCAATGGCTTTGTTTGGACACAAGAGCATGAACACCGTGGAATTTCAGGAGCAGCTTTATTTTCTGGAAGCCGTGCTTCGGGGAGCCAGCACACCGTTCATTTGCTGCAATATGCCCAACACCACGGCTTGTGTCTCCAAAGCCGATGCCGTTCGTAATGCCTCGGAAATCCAGCGTCGCGGTGCAGACGGCGTGCATATTGAGCCGCACCATAAAACCGTAAAAATGGTGGAAGCGATTGTCGGCGCCGGGATTCCGGTCGTTGGCCATTTCGGCGTCCAAGGCGAACGTTGGTCGCAAGTAGGCAGTTATCTGCCCAGAGGGCGGACGGCAAAAGATTCTGCCGATATTGTCAAACTCATTAGGAGCTGTATTGATGCCGGCATCAGCACCGTATTACTCGAACATGCTTCAGAAGAACTCACCAAATGGTGTTATGAAAACCTATCCGTTCCGGTTGCCAGCTTAGGTTCCGGCCCTCATGCGCATGGGATTTTTCATGTTTCGTCAGACATCATAGGTTGCTCCGTTTTTCCCACGCCACCCAAGCGGGTTCCATTCGGTAATGTTTGGCAAAACATGATGGATGCGTACACCGCGTATTACGAAGCCGTCCAGTCAGGAGCCTATCCACGTGTTGAAGAATCCCATCACATGCATGAAGGAGAGTTTGAAAAATTCCTGGATTTGGTAGACAAGCCTTAGTTTCCAGGACTAGGCCTAGCTATCCTCGACGGAAAATTCTCAGGAAACAGGCGTTCGCTGAAAATCTTGGAAGCGGAGCACTGCGTAGCGAAGATTTTTAGTCCGCAGAAGCGATAGTGCATGTGTTTTCACGAAGCGTTTTTTGCGTAGTGAAAATGCAGGCTTTCCGACGCTGAAAATCTTGGAAGCGGAGCACTGCGTAGCGAAGATTTTTAGTCCGCAGAAGCGATAGTGCATGTGTTTTCACGAAGCGTTTTTTGCGTAGTGAAAATGCAGGCTTTCCGACATCGCGTCGAGTCATTGCGAG
>DATBRD010000013.1:0-12847 GCA_036560465.1 Methylobacter sp. | reverse complement strand
CACCCACATAATCTTCCAGTTGCTCAGGAAATAGGGTGACCTGGGTTCGGTCGGTACTTTGAATGAAGCGTTTCATTTGCACTCCCGGTTGATGGCCGTGAGCTTATGTTAACAGATGAGGCGTTTTTACACACCCTGGGTCGTTTTCGGCCAATCAAAGCCACAAATTCATTCTTTAATGCAAGTCACAGATCGTACAACCAAAGATTTTTTGTAGCTTTGTTTTCAACGTAGTTACCTGACCGATATAGCCCCACCAATTCGGTCAGAATCAGTCCGTCCTACTTCGATTTGGTCCACAGTTGTCATTTCCCTGAGCAGTTGCTCTTCCTGCATGAATGTCTCAACAGCAACCGGGTCGAACTGACTGCCGGACATTTTGATGATCTCCGCCTTGGCCGTGTCGAATGAGAGCGCCTTGCGGTAAGGGCGATCAAAGGTCATGGCTGTCAAAAAGCGTGGAAAATTTGCCAGTTTTTCCAGTAAAAAGCGCCTAATATTACCAGCAGCAATTACTATATTGTAAAAACAGCGTGCAATATTTATCAGTTTCAGCGTTCGTTTTTGCAACCGTAAAAATAAAGTATTTTTAGATCAATCAGAAAGTAATTTTTAACTGGAAATTTTGACGCTGTTTGTTGGCAAATATTCGACGCTTATTAACACTTATGATCGCAGAAGGTGAAAATATTTATGATTATGGTACAGATTTCTCGGTCATGCTAGCGGTGTTTGCTGTCCAGCTATTCGTTGCCGTGAGGTTATACCCGACGTTGGCGGAATGAGCATAGCAGCTACGATCTGTGGATCATGAGGCTCAATTGCCATATTTCTTGCACATTTGATGTTTACAATGCTTTATCAGAAGTCGGAGTAAATCCATGCATAAAACAATCCGGGGTAAATTATTTGTAACTTTTCTACTGACAACTCTTTTTGTCGTTTTAGGGATGTATGGTTTTATGCGTTGGTCTTTAAATCGAGGCTTTTCTGAATTTGTAGAGGCTCGGCAGCAGGAACAAGTGACAAACCTGATTGAAGGGCTCACCGAATACTACACAGTCAATCAGAGCTGGAGCAATCTGGCAGGTGATAAGCAAAAATGGATTGAGCTATTGTGGCGGTCTAATCCTCGTCATCATGACCGTCCGCTCACATGGATTGAACAAGCACGCACGGAACCCAATGATTTCTGGCCGCCGGCATTACCCGAATCGTCTACTAATAAACGTTTTACCCCTTTTGGACTGCGTGCGATGCTATTGCATGCTGACAAGACCATCATTTTTGGGCGCAAAGATGCCTTGCCGCAATTATCCTTGCACCCCATCTATTATCAAGAAAAAGTAGTCGGCTTTCTTGGACTCTTGCCCGGCAAAACAGTCAACCAGGACAGTGAAATCCGGTTTATGGAACGGCAATCTGAAGCATTCATCTGGATTGCATTGATAATGATCCTTTTGTCCGCCAGCCTTGCATGGTTACTGGCTTACACCTTGGGGCGACCGCTTAAGCGTATTACCACAGCAGCAAAGGCACTTGCGCTGGGCCGTTATGACACTCGTCTACCCGTCGAATCGACAGATGAGCTGGGGCAATTAGCACAAAATTTCAACGATATGGCTGCCGCTCTGGAACAGTCAGAACAATCAAGGCGACGCTGGGTGGCGGATATTTCCCACGAATTGCGTACACCCTTGGCGGTATTGCGCGGCGAACTGGAAGCCTTGCAGGACGGCATAAGGCCTCTGACCCGCGATGCAATCGATTCCCTGTTCGGCGATGTCATGCGACTTAATCGATTAACGGAAGATCTCTATCAATTATCCCTGTCCGATCAAGGTGCATTAAGTTATCGTAAAGTTCTCGTTAATCCGGTAGGGATATTAAGAGAAGACTTGGCCGCGTTAAAACCAGAGTTCGAAAACAAACAAATTGCTATTAAGTGGACTAATAACTTGCCGGGCCCTGTCAGCATATACGCTGACCCAGACCGCTTATCTCAACTTTACCGAAATCTGCTTAATAACAGTGTGAACTATACCGACAGCAATGGTCAATTAGCTATCATTGTTTTTCGTAAGGCCGATCAGTTAGTGCTCATTTTTTCCGATACTGAACCGGGCGTATCCGAACATGAACTGCCCAAATTATTCGACCGCTTTTATCGGATAGAAAGTTCGCGTAGCCGTTATCATGGGGGGGCGGGGCTCGGCCTGGCGATATGCCGCAATATTGTCGAAGCGCACAATGGCACAATACAAGCATGCTCGTCTTCTCTGAAGGGGCTCGCTATCCGCATTGAATTACCGCTTAGCTCATGAACAATATCCTGATAGTAGAAGATGAATTAAAACTGGCCCGTCTGCAAGCGGACTATCTACGAGACGCTGGCTTTGCCACTGTTTGTTTAAACAACGGCTCGGAAGTTTTGCCATGGCTTAAAGCAAACCATGTTGACTTAATATTACTGGATTTAATGTTACCCGGTTGCGATGGTTTGGATATTTGCCGTGAAATTCGCAGATTCAGTGTGGTGCCGATTATCATGATGACTGCGCGTATTGAAGAAACAGATCGCTTGCTTGGGCTTGAACTGGGAGCTGATGACTATATCTGTAAACCCTTCAGCCCTCGTGAAATGGTCGCGCGGGTTAAAGCGGTGCTACGCCGAGTGCAAGCACAAACAACAGTTGCTCCCATCATTAGTCTGAAACTGGACCCCCACTGTTTACGAGTACGTGCTGCCGGACAAGAAATAGAATTAACCTCAGTAGAGTTTCAGCTGTTGCAGGCTTTGTACCAGCAACCAGGACGTATTTTTCCGCGATCAAAATTGATGGATCTGATTTATCAGGATCGACGTATTGTCTCTGATCGAACCATCGACAGTCATATCAAAAAACTGAGAAAAAAATTAACTTGTTTATTGCCGGATCAGGAGTTGATTCACTCAGTTTATGGCGCTGGTTATCGTTATGATCCACAGGACAGAGTCGCTACCTAAGATTTTCACATTATTTGCACATTCTCTTCAAATTATTTGCACTTTTCATCGTTAAAGTAAGCATCAAGAACAGGAAATGACTGTTCTGTGCCCCTCCTAACCAATGAGAGCAAACATGAACAAAAAAATCATAACCATTGCACTGGCCTTAGCCCTTCCTTTAATAGTTGCCGCAGCTCCTGGAGACAAAGGCGATTTTGAGGGAGATCATGCCAACAGAGTCGAGCGTCTGGCTAAAAACCTGGATTTAAACGCCGAGCAAAAAAGCAAAGTGGAAGTCATCTTCAAGGAACAGCATGAAAAACTCAAAGCCATCCATGAAGAAACCCGTGCACGTCTACAGGCAGTTCTTACCAAAGAACAAATGACAAAAATGGATGAAATGAAAACACAACGCCATGAGAAATGGCAGAAGAAATTTGAAGCTTTAAAAAACTCAAAAACGTCTGAACAAAGTCAATGATTTTATTTGCTTTGCATAAAACGTTCACCTCTCTTTACAAGATTTTTTCTCTCGAAGGTGGAAACTAGAAAAGCGAATTTTCAAGCTCAGCTGCCTTCGGCAATGCAGCCCTTAACCTTGAATGCTGTTTTAAATGAGGCGGGAATGGACGTCAGTGCAACGAATCAATTGCTCTGCCACTCATTCATCATACAAAAAGAGACAAACTTATGGCTATTAATCAAGGAATGCAAGAAATACTGGCAGGAATCAATAACATGGAAGAGTCAAGACAGGGAGGATGGATTCACCATAGTAAGCTTAATATGAGTGTGCATGTATTGGTGGAGCTTATTGATAAAAAATTCATTGAACCCGGAGGCATGTATTCAAGATTGACGCAGCATGGTAGAGATACACTAGCAGTACGCGAAGATTAACAAAAAAGCCCCCTAAATAGGCGCAGGATGCAAAAAATACTGGAGGTATATAAATTAGCGTGGAAAAGTATTAATTTTCCAGTGGCTTATTTTTGGGACAAGCTCATAAGGGAGCAAATGATTACTGAACTTTTATAGGGAAGAGCTACATGAAGATTGTGAAAAAAATATCGATCAATTTATTAGTAGTAATCGCTGTATTGATGTCGGGTTGTGCCAAGACTGTTTGGAGGCCCCCTAGTGTACCCGGTCAACAGGTTCAAAGAGACCTTGCAGAATGCCAGCGTAATGCTGAGACAAAAAGTCAGCTTATGAAAGCTTGCATGACGTCCAAAGGCTATTACGTAAGGGCCGCGAAATAATTTTATCATAGGAAAATAAGCGCTGATTACTGGGAAAGATTTGAGGCTGATTGACACTTAAATTTTGTAATAGCTCCAGCGTACTCTCATTTAGAAAACAATCTAATTAGACTTGCCTCGAAAACTAGCCCACACTGTTTTTACAGAGTAATTTCATCGAATAAACTTTTTAAAGAATCCCGCCAGTGTGGGATGGAGGCTCCAATGAAACAGGTCAAAGTGGCATGGCTAGTCATCGCTATGATCGGATTAATAACCAGTAATGCCGTATGGGCGCAAGGGCACTGGCACGGTGGCGGTGGAGGGCATTACGGAGGGCATTATGGAGGGCATTATGGAGGGCATTATGGAGGCGGCCACTGGGGCTATGGTCATGGAGGCTATTATGGCGGAATTGCTTTAGGGCTGGGTCTAGGCTATGGTCTTGGCTACTACGGTGCGCCTTACTACTATCCCTACTATGCCTATCCGCCTGCGGTGGTCACTGTACCGGCTGCGCCGCAGACCTATATTCAGCAAGCTCCACCGGCTGTCCAGCAAAATCCATCCAGTTACTGGCATTATTGCAACGATCCGGAAGGTTATTACCCTTATGTCAAGGAATGTCCAGGTGGCTGGCAGGAAGTATCGCCGACACCCCCCGCACCGCGTTAAGGAGTCCTAATATGTCGCGCTTTTCTCTAGTGTTTACGACCACGGCGATACTGGCAGTTGCCGGTTGCGTCAGCTTGCCCAATGGCCCCGGTGCCATGGTACTGCCCGGTACCGGTCTGTCTTTCGAACAGTTTCGTAACGACGATATGATCTGTCAACAATTTGCTTCGTCCCAGGTAGGCGGAACCACGGCTAATCAAGCGGCGATGAATAGCGGCGTCACTAGCGCGGCAGTCGGCACAGCGCTGGGTGCGGCAGCCGGAGCTGCATTCGGTGGTGGAAGCGGTGCCGCCATCGGGGCTGGTAGTGGTTTGCTGGCCGGTGGTTTGATGGGAACAGGTGCCGCCAGCAGTTCCATGTACGGAGTGCAACAACGCTACGATACGGCTTATATTCAATGCATGTATGCCAAAGGCCATCAGGTTCCTGTATCAGGACAATTCTCGGGTGCAACACCCCAGCAAGTTATGCCGCCAGCCGCGCATATACCTCCACCGCCGCCCGGTTCTATGCCACCCCCGCATATTCCTCCGCCGCCATCCGGTCCGCCACCAGCTCCTCCACAATAACAGTCTCCTCAGAAACAGTATGAATTTCAAGTGCGTGGATACGCTTCGTGCCTCAGTGCGTACTTTATTTAAAGCTTATAACCTTCCATAAATTTGCGGCATGAACAAAACTTTCAAAATTACGGCTTATTTTCTGGCGTCTGTCTTCTGCGCAGTTTTTTTGGCTGGATGTTTCTTTCACCCGTCTCTGCCAACGCCGGAGGAGCGGTCTGAAAAGGTTGAACAGTTGATCGCCGAGGGCGGCTACTCTGCCTCGCGCAACTATCCGATCGATTCGATTCGTCAAACTTGGAGGCACGACGGTCAAGACGTTGCTATTTCTATGCTTGCACCGAAGGCTCCTGGCGTTTATCCGCTGATTATTTATCTGCCGGGCTTGGGCGAGCCTGCCGATGCTGGTCTACTTTGGCGTGAAACCTGGGCCAAGGCGGGTTACGCGGTTTTTAGCATGCAGCCGTTAGACATTAGCGAAGCCCTGAAAGAACTGGCACCGATGCGGGGAAAATCGGGCGATGACGAAGGATCATATGATGAGGATAATTCGACTGACAGCGAATCAAGACCGTCGAAAGCCGTCATCAACAGCGAACTGCACTACCTGGGGCATGAGTATTTCTCACAAGCAGCCTTAAAAAAGCGTATCAGCCACCTGCTTTGGGCCTTCGCACAACTTAAACAGCGGGCAACGGCCAACCAAGCCTTATTTAAAGCCGCAGATTTGTCACGATTGATCATTGCCGGCTACGACATTGGGGCGCAAACAACGGCGGCGATGATCGGCGAGAAAGTTGAGTCTGATCTGCCGCCGCAAGCGCAAGACTTTAGGCCGCTGGCGGCGATTTTACTCAGCCCGTCCGTAGATTTGGCTATAGGAGGTTTAAAAACCCGCGACAAAAATATTTCCATGCCCTTGCTGGTAGTGACCGGCAGTGAGGACGATGATCCTTACGGGATCAGTTCTCCTTATGTACGCACGGCAATCTGGGAATATGCACCGCTTGGCAATAAGTATTTACTGCTATTGAATAAAGGCGGTCATCAAATATTGGCGGGATCTCACTTATCGCATCGGCAAAATTCCCGCCCAGCCCAGGATTCTGGCGAAAAAATCGAACCTAGTAACGCCATGCCGCACGTTAGCAGCAATAATTCTTTCCGGGGCAGGAAAGGGGGCGGTTCGATCGGTGGATCTTCAGGCGGCATGGGTAGAGGCTGGTCGTCGCATGGCGGTCGCTTGGATAGCGAACGGGACTTCAAGCATATTGCCGCCGTATCCAGCATATCTACCGCATTTTTGGACAATGTTTGTAAGTCCGACAAGTTTGCCCAATCATGGCTCTCGGGAAAAGCCAAACAGTGGCTAAAGAAGTCGGCAGACCTCAAAACTAAATAGGATATTTATATTTTGGATTTTCAACTGAGTGGGGAATAAAAATTCAAAATTTAGGATGTATTTGAGTCTGCTCTGATTGAATATTCCTCGCCGTAAATCTCAAAAAATAATTTTAAGAATCTCTCTAAAGTTGGCGTAACTTGTGCTTATGCATATTTATAGTAAGGTTTTAACGATTAATAAAGACTAGAAATCTTACTATAGCGGCAATTTATTGACGAAAGTGTGGCATGTATTTGCCGCTTTACATCTTATTGATCATCAAGGCCTTGGCATTTGATTTATCAATAAGCTTGTATTCAGCTCAAAAACTAGCGGCATGTGGCAGAATCTTCAATTGGATGAATTGCGCAGGCCAAAATTTCTTAGGACTATATAAAAATAAGGGGGAATAAGATGAGTATGGCAATTTCAGGTATGGGCAATGCAGGCATGCCGCCCCGGATCATGTCCGGGGCCAGCTCGCGCATGTCGCCGGATCAAAAAATGTCGAACTTGTTCCAGCAGATCGATACCAGCGGTTCCGGCACCATCACCAAAGCGCAGTTCGAACAGGCGTTTCAAAATACGAATCCGCCGGCGGCTTTCAAAGCCATGGGAGCAGACGCTATTTTCAGTAAGCTGGATCCCAATGGAACCGGCAGCGTGTCCAAACAGGATTTTGTTGATGGCATGAAAACCATGATGGGGCAGATTCATCATCACCATCATGCGGCCAATGCCAATGGTAGGACTGTACCGTCTCCTGCGCAGACTTTGGCCGGTAGCCTGGGATCTTTGAATACGCTGGGCGCACAAAACGAGTTGGGTCCTAGCGGAACCAATCTCAATGTAAGCGCTTGATTGTTCGAGCGGGCTTTTATCGGTAGGGCAGGGAAGCTCTACTACGCTTACGACAAATGACAGCCTTGCTGCTGTTGATTGTCTATCCAAATAGATTGCACGCCTGACTGCCGCAGCCAATCGACGCCTTCCGGGCCTTTTAACATCGCGATCGATGCCATGCTGCCAGCGACCAGGCACTGATCCGCCAGCACGCTGACCGAAGATAAATCGTGTGCCGGCCAGCCGGTTTTGGGATTGAGCAGGTGGCAATAACGTTGTCCGGCAATGTCGATAAATCGTTCATAATCGCCGCTGGTCGCCAGCGCGCCTCGCTCTATTTGGACAGTCATTATCATAGCCTCGGGATTTCTCGGGTCGCGGATACCGATCTGCCAGGGTTCATGGTTTGGCAACGGCCCGATGACGGCAATATCGCCGCCCAAATCCACCAAACCATGTTCAATGCCTAGCGAGGCGCAAATAGCCGCCGCCCGGTCTGCGGCATATTCCTTGCCAATGCCGCCGAAATCCAGTTCCATGCCGGGAACCGGGAAACTCAAATAAGGCGATTGCCAGTGGATTTTATCCAGGCCAATACAAGGCAGTAAGCGATCGATGACCGCCTGTTCCGGCAAGCGTGCTACCGAAAAATCCCAGGCCTGACGTAGGATGCCGGCCGAAATATCGAACAGGCCGGCGCTTTTTTGATGGCAAGCAAAAGCATAATCCAGCAGCCCTGCCGTTTCTTCGTCCACTTCGATCGTAGCGCCGTGTTGGGCGGCACGATTGATTTGCGACAGAAAACTGTCGGTCCGGTATCGGGAATAACGCGCTTCGATTCTGAGGACTTCCCGAATCGCCGATGAGGCGATGGCTTCGGCATCGTCCGGGTCAGCCGCATATAAATACAGGCAACATTCTGTGCCCATGGCTGTAAACGGAATAGTGGAGAGTTCAAGCATTATAGCCCTTGCTGCTGCGGCGGACGATTAAAAGCCGGGAGTGTCATTAAATTTCTCGTCATATATAGCTTGTGAAACAGCGCTCAATATTTTTCAGTTTCAGCGTCCATTTTTTCACTACCCTAAAGAAACAAAGATATTTATAGAACGCTTGGGAATGCGCGGGCAGCGCCACTCCGTGCTGCGGACGGATACATTGGTTGTCTTCTTGAAACGCCTTACCATCAATTCTTCATCATTCCCAGAGCTATCGCAATATGTGCTAGCTCAACACTGGATGATACGTTAAATTTGCTTCTTATTTGTGTCCCATAATTGGCAACGGTTTTATAGCCCAGGCAAAGTTCTTCGGCGATTTTGTGGGCGGTTAAACCTTTGGCCAACCGTATAAATATGTCGAATTCTCTGGCTGACAGGTTGTCTACAATGGCTTTGTAATCAGTATGATTGTGTAGGGGCTGGTTTTTCATCAAGCCCTGCTCGATATAAATCTCGCCCCCAGCTATTTTCCGTATCGCTTCCACCAAAATGTCAGGTGCGCTGTTTTTGGTGATATAGCCTTTAGCGCCGGCATTGATGGCTCTATCCACATAAACCATTTCATCATGTACGCTAAAGACCAGGACCCTGGCATGGCTGTCACGGTTGCAGATGCGGCGTAGGCATTCCAGACCGCCGATGCCCGGCATGGATAAATCCAGCACCATCACATCAGGCTGCTGTTCCAGATACAGCTGGCACGCTGTCTCACCCCGATCGGCTTCGGCAATGACATCAATATCCGCGACGGTTGATAACAGCATCCGAAAGCCGGCTCGCACCACAGCATGGTCGTCAACCAGAATGACTTTTATCTTGTTTTTCATGGCAGCAAAGTAGCGACGATGATGCGCAGACCTTAGTGATCCTGTAGCGGTTTAGTGCCGCTACAGGTGGTTGTCAAATAATTCGGCCTTGCTACGCAGCCAGCCTGAGCCTCTTGATGAGCTACCAGCAGCGCAGTCGATGCGCCAAGCTCCCCTAGTATCAGCGACAAACAGGACATGGGATTCATGGTTAGGTCCTCGAAATGACTACGTGTAAATGATGTCATCTTAACAGCGTTGTATCAGCTAGTTCCAACGGATGCGGACGCCGGCATAACCGGTTGCAGGCGCACCCGGCCCCATGAACGTGGTCGTCTGATTGTTTTGAAAAAAGTTTTGGCCAAGCTGTCCAAAAGAAGCGTAATGGTTATCGAAAATGTTGCGTCCCATCGCAAACAACTCGACATTCTTGGTCACAACATAACGGGCATTGAGATTAACCACGGTATAGTCCGATATTTTCGGGAAGAGATTCTGATCGTCGCCGCGCGCATATTGGCTGGAAACATACTGCAAATCACTCCCCAAAAACCAGTTGTGGAATATTTCGTATTCAGCCCCGACCTTGACGGTATTTTGCGGAATGCTGGGGATTCTGCTCCCTGGCGTTATCGTTTCCGAGCCCAATGCATTGCTGAGTACCGCATTTGTCTGATAGGTGGCATCGACAAAACCGTAGCTCATATACCAGTTCAGCTTATCCAGCGCCAAACCGCTGAGGCCCAGTTCCACGCCTTGCCGCCGGGTCGCACCGACATTTTGAAAAAAGCCGTTGATAACGCTGCCCGGACTGTTCAGAAACAGAATGTCGTTGGTATTGCGTGTCTGGTAAAGTGCGAAGTTCCACTTGAGCGCTTCATCAAATTTGCCGCGCGCTCCGACTTCGAAGGTATGCGAAACCACGGGCTGCAACGGCGGATCGGAAACAAAGCTGTTAGGCAAGCTACACGGGGCATTCGGATCTGCGCAACTTAGCTCAACCGCTGTCGGCACACGAAAACCTTCGTTATAGTTAAAGTAAGTTGTAAATTCCTTAAGCGGCGTATGCAGCGAAAGCGCATCAAACGGATTAAAAGTAAGACCCGCAGATGGATTGACGCGCTCATAAACATTTTTACCGTTCAGCGCCGTGCCAATTTGATCGGTAGTTTGCACCTGCGCATGCATCCAGTTCAGCGAGGCGTTGGCATGCAACCAGTCGAATATGGAGAACGTATCGGTTGCAAACACATTGGAATAGGCATTTTGCCCTTTGATCTGGACATTGGTTGTCAAGGGATTGATCGTGACTTCATACCGGTCAGGCATGAAAATAGCGTCCTGCGTCCCCACGGAAAATTTGGTATCGCCATAGTTAAAGCCCCCGCCGACGACCAGTTGGTTTTCATGAGCGGCGATCTTGTAATCGGAGGTCAACTGTAAATTGGCGCCGGTTCCGTTTTGCTGGGTGTTGGCCGCAGTCAAAGAACCGGGGATGAGCATGGCGCCGGTATCGTCCAAACATTGGGTGCCGTCGATCAAGGTGGCGCAATTCTGGTTGGTATTGCTGTTCAGGGTGTTGCTGCTGTTGTTGCGATTATAGGCATTACCGGACAACTGCAATTCGTCGGAAATACGGTGGCTACCCTTCAGATTGACAAAATACAGCGTATTCTTCGTGACATCCGGCGCCGTATAAATGGAGTTCCAATTATGCTGCAACTGTTCTTGCGGCGCAGGGCCGACGCCTTGCAGATTATTGTCGGCAAACGTAAAGGACAGATCGAAATCGGTGCGATCATTTTCCCAACCGATCTTGCCGAATCCTTGATTCACATCGGTTGGGGAATAGGGGCGCCAACCATTGTCACGGAAAATATTGCCGGCTAAGTACCAGTCGAAATTGCCTTTCGAGCCACCGTATTCGGCCTGATACGCTTGACGGCCAAAAGAGCCGCCATAGGCTTGGGCGTTGAAACCGGGGTGACTAAAACCGCTCTTGGTTCTGATCGACAAGGCGCCGCCCAACGTGTTTAAGCCAAATAACGGATTGGAGCCTGGCATCATCTCCATGTTGGCAACCGCTACATGCGGAATCAGATCCCAGTTGACGGTGTCGCCGAACGGTTCGTTGACACGAACCCCGTCCTGATAAACCGACAAACCGATCGGGGTCCCTAATAGAGGGGAAGCGTTAAAGCCGCGATAAGTAATATCCGGCTGGTAAGGGTTATTCTGGGCGTCGTTGATATTCACGCTTTCCAGGCGGCGATTCATGAAATCTGTCAGGCCGATGGCTTCATGACGGTTAATTTCCTCATCCTCGGCAGATTGCACATTACCGGGAATTTTCTTACGTTCCAGGCCGCTCGTGCCTAACGGTGTATTTCCGACAACCTCTACTTCGGGCAGCTCGAAAACATCGACCGGATGCGATTGAGATTCCCCAGAGTTAGTGGCCTTGGGCGCGTCCCTTTCCGTTTTTGCAGAGGCTTCGTTCTCTGCCACTTTTTCAGGTGTTATGGTTGCGGGCTCTTCCGGCGTGTTGCCTCGTGGAACGGGCCTGGTAGTGAGTGTTGCAGAAGCATCTACCGCAAGCGCTTGTCCTGCCAGCAGAGAAAGTGGCAAAGCTGCCAACCAAGGTCGCCTTGCAAAGGGAGGAGTGCACATGAATATTACCGTTTTTGTCAAAAATATTACAAAAGATATATTTTCAACGAAAAGTCTCCCTATCTCCTATAGGAAAAATTCCCGAATTTTTCGGAACCTCTTCCAGTGCGTTAATCGGCGTTGGATTTTTTCAGTAATCGGCACATTGACAATTAAAAAAATGTTTTTAGACCAGTAATTTAAGTAATTGGCTGGAAAAATTTGGACGCCCATTTGCTTCAGAAACTGGCAAAATTTCGACGCCGGTTCACGCATTAAAGACGAGATTGATTATGGACTTAAAAGTTATTGATGTATGTAAGCCAAAGCTGATTTTTTATAAGCTTATTGCCTAATAGATAGAGCGAGTTTTACCCTTGCTCTGCATTAGTGCAATAGATGGGCTAAACACCGTACAGCCCATCAGTCACGTGTACCACGGGCTCATTCGATGAATACGCGTTTAACTGGCTGGTTGGGGTTATAACTAAGTCTTAAATGAATGGCGAAATCCCCATGAAGCCGCCATTCGGTGTGATCTTGCGAATGTCGTATTAGGGTCCAGGCCGTGTAAAAACTCTCAAAAAATGAAATGGTCGGCGTTTAAGCGCAATTCAGCTTAAATAAACCCATGCGGTGAGCCATTCTGGATCGGTAAGGACTTTTAAGTTTTATTGATTGATAACACTCAAAGTCCCC
>DATBRD010000012.1:0-8275 GCA_036560465.1 Methylobacter sp. | reverse complement strand
TCGCTCCCGCACTCGTTCGATGGTTCGTGTCGAGAGACCAAAAGCTTCACTTATTTGTTTATCTGACCATTGGGCTCCCAAATCACTGATATCGGCTTTAAGCAATATCTCAGCATGAAGCCTTGGGTGGGCCGACACTTTTCCCTTGTGAATTAAGCTATCCAAATAAATACGCTCTTCTTCCGTTAAGCGTACTCGGTATTTCTTTGCCAACTGCGGTTACCACTTCAATGTAAAATCCATCCTATGGGGACTGCAACTCGACATAACAAGAATGACTGAGTACTAGTACTTAGTCATTCTTGATATATCGGATGGTTGTCCTCATATATCCAGTTTGCATATTAGTGAGGCTGACAACTGGCAAAGAAATACCTCGTGCATCTAACGGAGAAACAAAAACATTTCCATACATCTATCGATTATGTTCGCAGGCCGCTAGTGATAAGCATTTGAAACTATGGCATGATCCTCTCTAAGAAACTGTTCAACATTCTGCTTGAGATAATTTTCTTATGAGTTTAATTGACCTGACCATCGTACCAAAACCCAAAGATTTGGGCGGATTTTCCGTCCACCGTATCCTGCCGTCAGCCCAACGGCAAATGGTCGGGCCGTTTATCTTTCTTGACCATCTGGGGCCCGCCACGTTCGCGCCGGGCGAGGGCATCAATGTTCGTCCGCACCCACATATCGGTTTGGCAGCGGTGACCAATTTGTTTCAAGGAGAAGTGCTGCATCGTGACTCATTAGGGACTGAACAGGTTATTACACCCGGTGCGATGAACTGGATGACCGCAGGACGGGGAATCGCACATTCAGAGCGAACCCGCCCGGAAGAAAAAGACAAATTACATTATGCTCATGGTTTGCAAAGCTGGATCGCGCTGCCAAAGGCATACGAAGAAATGCCGCCGGCGTTTCATCATCATCCGGCAGACAGTTTGCCGGAATGGACACAAGCGGGAGTCACGTTAAAACTGGTCGCGGGATCAGCCTATGGTTATGAAGCCCCTGTGACTATTTACAGTCCGATGTTTTATGTTGAAGTAAAAATGCAAGCAGGAACCCGCCTGAAGCTGCCCGTGGAATACCGCGAACGGGCAATTTATCTTATCGATGGCGCTTTGCGCATCGGTGATACAAATATCGCACCCAAAACAATGACAGTGTTTGTGCAGGGAGAAACCGTCATTTTGGAAGCTGAAATGCCAACACATCTCATGTTACTTGGCGGCGAACCGTTATCCGAGCCGCGATTTATCGAATGGAATTTTGTCTCCAGTTCACTCGAGCGTATCAGGCAAGCTAAAGCCGATTGGAAAGCAGGACTTTTTGACAAAGTGGCTGGGGACGAGATTGAATTTATCCCATTGCCGGAGTAACGCGTGGACAGCAACCTTTTCACCGTATTTGTTTTCCTGGCAGCTGCCTGCCTGGTGGTGCCGCTTGCCAGCCGTTTCAAGCTAGGCTCGGTACTTGGCTATCTCGCGGCGGGCATTGTGATTGGCCCATTCGGACTGGGCCTGATTGGAGATGCTGAAAAAATCATGCATTTTGCCGAATTTGGCGTGGTGATGATGCTATTTCTTATTGGCTTGGAGCTGGAGCCTGCCTTGCTTTGGCGTTTACGCAAATCGATACTTGGACTGGGCGGTTTGCAGGTCGTGCTGACCAGTTCGGCATTCACACTGATCGGCCTAGCGCTGGGATATTCATGGCAGATGAGCCTGGCGATAGGTATGGCGCTCTCGCTTTCCTCCACAGCGCTGGTTTTACAGATGCTGCAGGAAACCCACCTGATGAATACACCCATGGGTGAAACTTCGTTTTCAGTGTTGCTGTTTCAAGATATTGCCGTCATCCCTATTCTTGTCATCATGCCTTTGCTGGCTATTCATGGCGTTCAAGACCAGCACATCCATGCCAGTATGATTGCTACCTTACCGGGATGGGCACAAACATTGATTATCGCTGGCGTCATCGCAGCGGTTATTGCGGTGGGCCGTTACCTGTCGTACTACCTGTTCCGGGCGGTTGCCAGAACCCATTTGCGGGAAGTGTTTACTGCGCTTTCGCTCGCTGTTGTGGTAGGAATTACACTACTGATGCAACTGGTTGGCGTATCGCCTGCCTTGGGTACGTTTGTTGCCGGTGTTGTACTGGCAAATTCCGAATATCGCCATACGCTCGGAACCGATATCGAACCATTTAAGGGTTTGCTGCTTGGCCTATTTTTTATTTCGGTCGGTATGGGTATGGATTTTCATTTATTCGCCGAATCGCCGCTGCGTTTAGTGCTGACCGTCACTGCATTGATGACCATCAAAACGTTGATATTGTTCACGCTCGGCAGATTTTTCGGACTCAATGCCTTGCATGACTCCGGTTTCGCGCTTGCCCTTGCTCAAGGCGGTGAGTTTGCTTTTGTATTGTTCCAGTTTGCGGGTACTTTAAATATTCTGCCTCAGACACAGGAGAAGTTTTTAACCCTAGTGGTTGCCACCTCAATTGCCTTAACCCCATTGCTCATAGTTCTCTACAATCGCTTGATCGTACCGAAATTCTTAAGCGTATTGCCTGAACGATCCTTTGACAGAATTGAGGAAGCTTACCCTATCATTCTCGCCGGATTCGGTCGTTTCGGACAGTTGATCGGTCGTTTTTTGAATGCCCAGGGCGTTAAAACGACAGTATTGGAAAAAGACCCTGATCAGCTCGAGTTGCTCAGGAAATTTGGCTTCAAAGGCTATTTCGGCGATGCGTCTCGTTTGGATTTACTTCATAGTGCCGGTGCAGCTAAAGCAAAACTGCTTATCGTCGCCGTGGATAATCCAGAAACA
This sequence comes from Methylobacter sp., assembly GCA_036560465.1. Taxonomy (GTDB): domain Bacteria; phylum Pseudomonadota; class Gammaproteobacteria; order Methylococcales; family Methylomonadaceae; genus Methylobacter_A. Next base: position 5,432 of record DATBRD010000012.1, on the reverse strand, counting down.
TCTCTTGAAATCGTCAGGCTTGCAAAAGCAGAATTTCCTCGTTTGAAAATTTTCGCCCGCGCCCGCAACCGACGCCATGCCTACGAGCTTTCTAAAGCGGGAGTGGATTACTATAAACGCGAGGTATTCGATTCATCACTTGAAATGGCTCAACAAATATTGGTTTCTTTAGGCAAAAATGACTCTGACACATACTCCAAAGCCATAAAGTTTAAGCAACATGACGAGGCAACGCTTAAAGCATCTTTTGATTTCTTTGATGATGAACCGGAATTGGTGAGTTTTATGCGCACGCAAAGAGCAGAACTGGAGCGCATCCTACAAAACGATATATCTGGAAACCCTGATGGCTAGTAGGGGTTCATGCCCTACCCGTTGACTTAGACAACAGCTTGGCAAGATCCTTCTTGTCAGTTTAGGCTGTGAGAAGAGCGTTCGTCGCTCCAGCGCTGAACGCTTCCACCGATCGCAGACACTTGCGTGACGAGATTGTTAAGGAGGACATTCTCCTTGGCGGCTTGATCAACTTTTCCGTCCAGGGCTTATTCAAAACGTAGGCATAGAAGAATTTAAGGCCGTACAGATCGAGTTTGACGCTGCTCCATGAATGGGATTCCAGCAAATCGCTGAAATAATCGGTCAGCTGCGATTCGGACAGATCGTTAATTTGCTCATTGAAATACACGCCCATACGCCGCATGGCACCGGAGTAGGCTTCTATCGTTTTGGGCTGGAGTCCTTTGAGTTTAATGTATTTAAGATGCGTTTGATAGTTTTGCTTGAACTCTGTTTCGGATGATGTCATGGTTTGGTAACCTCATTATTTGATGCTAAACGATCCCTCTGATTAAGGGCTTGAGGTTAAATTTTAATTGTTTTATCGGGTGGCTGTTCGGCAGCGCTTTTCTCCGCGATAGCGGCTTCGTCCAACATAGCGCTCAACCGGAGCGCGCTTATAATGCGGTTTTGTTTATTCAGCTTTCCGTGCCCCGCCCGGTTAGCTCTACATTATGTCGCAGGACGACTCATCACAATGGAGAAGAGATATGGTGAAGCAAGCAAAGAACACGATTTGCCTTTGGTACGACCGCGACGCCGAGGACGCGGCGCGATTTTACGCCAAGACCTTTCCCGATTCATCCGTTGGCGCGGTGCACCTCGCACCGGGGGACTTTCCGTCAGGGAAGAAAGGGGATGTGTTGACGGTCGAGTTTACCGTGATGGGAATTCCCTGCCTCGGGCTCAATGGCGGACCCGAGGTCAAGCACAACTGGGCATTCTCGTTTCAGGTCGCAACCGCTGACCAGGCCGAAACGGATCGTTATTGGAACGCCATCGTCGGCAACGGCGGCGAAGAGAGTGCGTGCGGCTGGTGCAAGGACAAATGGGGCTTGTCCTGGCAGATTACGCCGTTAGCTCTGACGAAAGCGATAGCCGATCCCGATACCGCTGCCGCCAAGCGCGCGTTCGATGCGATGATGCAGATGAAAAAGATCGACATCGCTGCAATCGAAGCGGCGCGCCACGGTTGAAGCATCTTGGAAGCGTGCATGCCCTTTCTATCGAAGTCGTTCCGCGGCCGCGCGGTCTGCAACATAACCCGCCAATACAGCGGACCGGCCGCGACGGTATCTTGGACAACGCGAGTCGGCGGTAGGCCGGCCGCTGATCGGCCTTCCGTTAGGCTTTATCGCAACCGACCCACAAAAGGAGAAATATCATGAAATGCAATCAAAGTAATCCCGTCGTCTGGTTTGAAATTTACGTACAAAATATGGAACGTGCCAAAGCATTCTATGAAGCCGTACTCGCAGTTAAACTGGAAAAATGCCTGCTCCGACTGAGGAAATGAATAGGGAAATGTGGAGCTTTCCTGCGGACAAGGACGCTGCTAAAACCACTTATGGCGCGTGCGGAATGTTGGTAAAAATGGAAGGTGTTCCCTCTGGATGTGGTGGCACGTTAGTTTATTTTGCCTGTGAAGACTGTGCTGTAGAAGCCGCCCGTGCTACCGAAAATGGTGGCAGTATTTTCAAACAAAAAATATCCATCGGCGAACACGGCTTTATTTCGCTGGTGTACGACACTGAAGGTAATATGATTGGTCTTCATTCAATGTAGCCAACATGTCACATGTTTAACATTACGCTCAACCGGAGCGCGGTTATAATCCGGTTTTGTTTTTCAGCTTCCCGTGCCGTGCCCGGTTAGCTCTAGGTTGAACGGCAGCTTTCTGGCTTTCACCTGTCATTGACCTGATATATTGGTCGACCGGTTTGGCCGAGTTTTGTCATTCGCCAAATACCGAATTCGACCTTTTCCAGTCAGTCAAAAATTTGTATTTTAATCGTGACAAGTTTCACGCTTAATGAATATTTGCGCCTAAATTCTCCTAACAGTTATCAGGTTTTTTCCGTATTGGTAGCGTGAAATAAAAAGTGCTGCCTTTTCTAGGTTTGCTGTTGAAATACAAAGTGCCTTCATGGGCTTCGATTAGTGAGCGGCTGATGGATAGCCCCATGCCCATACCTTCTGCCTTGGTGGTGTAAAAAGGCATCAATATTTTTTTTTGTTGTTCTTCATCAAGTCCCGGCCCGTTGTCTTTCACCATGACCTGTATCTTATTATTTAGAGTTAATTCACTACGGATGAGTATGTGGCGTTGTTGTGTTGCGGGTAAGTCTTTTAAGACATCAACGCTGTTTCGGATCAGGTTCAGTATGACCTGTTCAATTTGTATTTGATCAACAAAGATTCGCGGCAGGTTGTTTTCCAGATCAAATGTTAGCCGTATATCGTTTTGTTTAAGTTCTGCCATACACAGGTCGACAGCATTGTGGATCAAAGCATTAATATCAGCAGTGGAGCGATGTTTTGAATGGGATTTGACGAACTCTCGCATGCGATGAATGATCCGACCCGCCCTTAACGCCTGTTGCTGGGTTTTGAGTAAGGTCTCGGTGAGCTTTACCAGATCAGGATCTTCAGCGTTAATCAGGTTTAAACTGACTTGCGTATAGCTGGCAATCGCGGACAGAGGCTGGTTGACTTCATGCGCAATGCCGGACGCCATTTCACCCATCAGCCCCAGGCGAGTGACATGGGCGAGTTCGTCCAGGTGTTCCTTGTCCTGTTGTTCCCGGTGTTTGCGTAAACTCACGTCGCGGACTATATAGGTAAAATAGTGCGCAGTACCGATTACAAACTCCGCTGTGGACAGATCCAAAGGCACCACAGAACCGTTTTTGTGCAGACCTTCAATCTCTTGAATTTGGCCAACACGTTCTGCTGCATGAAGCGAGCTGGAACTTGGCGATGATGGTAAGAGCTTGTTTATGCTATAACCAACCAACTCTCCCGGCTGATAGCCGAAAATAGTTTCTACGGCGGCATTCGCGGATACGATGATGCCGGATGTGTCGAAAGTAATAATGCCTTCCACTGACGCATTAAAAATAGAGTTAAGTTTTCCTTCAATTTGTTTGCGCTCAGTAATGTCGTACAGTATCACCAAATACACACTCGCGAAATTATGATGAATTGTGGCGGCAGAAACTAACACGGTTTTAATGCTATTGTCCTTGCAACAAATAGCCACTTCTAAAGCCGCCAAGTCAGACTGCTCCTGTTCGGCTTGTTCCTGTGCCAGGGGACAGGCAGCCTCGACCCAGTGCCGATAATCTGGATCAGGATAGGCTTTTAGATACCAGTCTGCTAGAGTTGGAATATCCTCTATGCTGTAACCGAAAGTCTGCACGAATGCCGGATTCAGGAAGATGATGTTTAATTGCTCATCAGTCAAGGCCATTGGTATGGGGGAAACATCAATAACCGAACGGAATTTTGCCTCACTGGCTTTTAGCTCACATTCCACCTGCTTGCGCTCGGTGATGTCCCGAACGATGGCAATCCCACCCATGATCTTTCCTGTTACATCACGGGATGGTGCGCAGGTCATATCTATCCATATACCTGCATCGCTGGAGGTTGGATAATATTGTCCTTCGTAAAAGATCGTTTCGCCCTTCAGGGCATTTTGCGAAGCTGACAGGATGGACTGATCCTTGAATTTTTTCATATCCAAACCGACGATGCCATCAATTGAATTGTGCAGAATATCGGCGAAACGTTCATTGCAATAAATAATGACGAGGTTCGTGTCGTAATGAAAAATACCAACTGGCGAATGCTTCAGCAGCAAACGATAGCGTTCCTCATTAGTTCTCAGTATTTCCTCGCGAGCTACGGCTTCGAGGCGTAAAACAATGTTCTCAGTGATGTTCCTGTTAATATGCAGTAAGCTGATGACCATAAAGCTTAGGTACAACATACCTGCCATGCTCATTGCCAATGACAAGCTATCACCTGCGATAAACAAACGAGTCACGATTGGCAGGAGGGATGTCATGGAAAATGTAATTGCACTGATCAGATCAGCCGAAAATGCAACCACGCCGCCAGCCGACAGACCGGCCAGCATAAAAATCAGGAACATCTGATGAGGCGGATCATTGGGAGGGAACATCAGAAAACCGGCCGCCCCCCAAACCACTCCGACAGCTAGAACGCCAAGACGAAACCGTACCAACCACACATGAGCAGCGGTATCGCCATCCAGCGGGGAGCCTTGGTAAGCTTTAACAAGAACCGCCCGTAAAAACGCGACTAGCCCGATTAGGGAAAGCCATGCAAGAACCACTGAAGACGCTATCACTTCGCGCTGCAGATAGGCAAGGATTACTGCGAGTAGTGTGCTGGTAACCAGTGACACATTACTCGCGGAAAACAGCTGTCGCAGCTGTGCTGCCTGTACTGCTGTCTTTTTGTTCGAGTTGTTCATATCACTTCTGATTTAATGGTCAGAGGCCCTCTAAAGACTAAAATTGGGTTTGAGTGGGTACAAGTCGTCGGGATTGTGCACTAAGTTGAGTACTGGACATTAAATGATAAAGAATAGGCGTCGGCTTTATCATGGAATTTCGCGCTACTCCACGTCAAAGTACCAGTTGCCTTACAAGCTATTATCTAACTCTTTGTATAAACTAAGTATTTTTTAAGAAAAATAGTATCATTAATAATGATAAGCAGATTAAAACCAGCTATGTTTGAAAGTCCGTGCTGATTGAGAATAGCAGTTGGATTACTTTCTACTTGAAAAATCATTCCCGGTCAAAGACAGATTTTTTTCAAAAAGTGGCGGCGTGTTTATTTCAGTCCAAAGTGAAATTGAGCCGTCCTTTCCTGATCGTCCCGTTTTGGCCGATCTCTGCGTGATTCGCGAATGACCAAGTTCGACCCAGGGTGTGTAAAAACGCCTCATCTGTTAACATAAGCTCACGGCCATCAACCGGGAGTGCAAATGAAACGCTTCATTCAAAGTACCGACCGAACCCAGGTCACCCTATTTCCTGAGCAACTGGAAGATTATGTGG
>DATBRD010000011.1:0-75721 GCA_036560465.1 Methylobacter sp. | reverse complement strand
CTGCTGGGATAACGCGGTTTCGGAAAGTTTCTTTCATACCTTGAAAACCGAACTGATACACCATCAGACCTATCAAACCCGCTCTGACGCTAAACAGGCTGTGTTTGAATATATTGAGGTCTTTTACAACCGCGAGCGACTCCATTCCGCTAATGGTTATTTGTCGCCCGTTGACTATGAATTGCAGCTTAATGCTGCTTAACCGTGTGTCCGAAAATGTGTTGACACATCATAACGCCTTTCCACATCCTTGTCTTTGCCTTCTGAGACCGCTGGCGGTTCTTTGTGGTTAGTAGGCTTGTAAACCATCCATTCGTAAGCTATATAAGAGCCTTTCGGACCCTCCCCGGTTTTCTTATTTATAATAGAAAAATGGATATAATCCGGGGTTTCCGGCATATAACGCAAGGCCGCATTGAATCCCGATAGCACCGCGTAACGCAGTCTGCGCCGGATCTCGCTATCCTCGAAGTGGTGAGCGCCCGGCAGCATGACGGCAACAATATTTATTTGGTTCAGTCTATTGGCTGCAACCTTTTGTTCAATCGTGCGCTGGAGGGGCTCAAGGTTATCCAGGTGGTCTTTTGGCTCATTTTTATGTTCCTCAATATATTTGTCTACTTCCTCGAAAGGATCTTGCCAAGTCCTGGAATAGACTGGGTGAACAGACTGGGGAATTGATTCGGTCTTATCGGGGCGCGACTCATGGAACGGGGTTTGGCTTACAAACAAAGTGCCCGCCAATAGGACCAACAAAAGCTGATTCGAATAAGGAAACCAGCCACCAGGTTTGTCTTTATCTTTGTCTTCGGCCATGTGCTTATTCCCCGCTAACGTGAATTAAAGGGAGGCTCATAGTAATAACCAAATTTTATCTCTCTATCAGAAAGGCCATGCCCAAACCGATCTGACTAACCGAAACCGCAATTCATAACCACAGAGGCAAGGAGCTCATAGAACCTAAAACATTAAACTTATTACCCATCATGTGTAGACTGATGAGGAGGCTCTGTGTGATTTTGTTTTTCCTCAATTTCTCCATGCTTCTGTGGCGAATAGGCTTTTATCTATTAAAGCGTCTTGATATATTCGATCAGCTCCCATTTTTCCTGATCGCTTAAGCTGGTTCCATATTCATGCCCTTTATTCGAATTGCCCGGAAACGTAGTATCAAATTTACTTGTTGCCGGTTCCGGATTAGTCACGAACCCGACCTTCACCGGATCTATTTCCCAGCTTCCGACGTTAAACTCGGTGACTCGTTTATCGGGCTTTTGCAATAATTCCCAAAGGTTCGGCACAGAGCCGTTATGCAGGAAAGGTGCAGACGCCCAGATGCCGTTAAGCGGCCGTGCTTTATAGCGGGGTGGGCGAAGACATTTTTCTCCTTCTTGCTTCGGATCGCAGTTCTCTTTGAAGATGTTTTTCTTTGCAGATTCTAAAAATGGCGATATGCCTTGATTGAATATAGCGGGGTCTAGTGCGTCGCGTAAAATTCCGACTGCGCTGTACAAAACCATTTGCACACTTTGAGCTTCTGCACCAAATTGGGGAAGGTTTGGCACTAATTTACTAATAGGAAATATCGTTTGTCCTTCCAGAATACCGGTGTTGGAAATGCGTGTTGCGACATTCATTGCCATCGTTGGATCGGTGCCGATATCAGTCAGTGGGATCATTTCTGCTTCAATCTTGCGAGCGGAATCATCACGCTTGATGTCATGATGACAGCTGGCGCAGTTTGTTTCGAAAATATGCCTGCCGTGTTGCGCTTGTGTTTGATCGATGGCCGGCAACAGTTTCTTCGGCCATAGTGGCGACCAAAGAGTTCCTAAAATCTCTTCCATCCATTTCAAATGCTCGATGTTGATATGATTTTTAAAGCTCATCTCAGGTGAGCCGGCCACATCAACCTTCTCAATGTTAAGATCGCCAAATACGCCGACAACCTCACCGGTGTTACGCGCATAGGGACCGATTCCGGCGTTTACTGCCAAGCCGTTCCATTGTACAACGTCGTGTTGCGGGGTATCCCAGAGTACAGGATATGAGACGGGCGCATCGGCCGGTTTTGCATTGGCCGGCCCATCAATGGCAGTTACCACCACTTCGTTAAAAATGTTGCCGAACGCATCGAGCCGGCCATAACCATTTGGATACGGAGGATGATTAATTTTAAGGCGCAGCCCTAGTTTGCTGCTTTGTTGCGATAATTGCTGTTTCAATACCGCTGCATCTTCCTCTTTTGCGTTAGCGCCCAAGACAACGGCGACGAAACGCGAAAACTTATCGCTGTTATCAGCCGTTTGTTGCAAGGACGCTGCAAGTTCAACGGTAAAGCGATCAATGTCATGATGCGCCGGGGCGCCTTCCACTAGGTACTCGTTTCCTTTGTAGGCAACTTTTCCGGTATGACAGGCGGCGCAGGTGAAACCCAAATAACGGGCTCCGCTAGTGGCGTCTTTGTCCGCCACAAAGCCGATCGGCAAACCGTCCGGATTCCATTTCGAATCGGCCGGCCAAGCGACAAAACGGTATTGCTCTAAATTTTCTTTGGAACTGACCAGTTCCTTACTGTCTGGTCGCTCAAGAGCAAGAAACCAGTCGTATGGTAGGAGTCGTGACCCTTGACTGGTATACCACCACTCCATTCGCGTTTCGTGATCCCAGTTCTGATCCAGATAACCCGGTGTCTTAAATGTGTAATCCGTTTTAATCGGAATTTCTTTATCCACCGTATCTACGATATTTTTATATCTTCCAGACCCTGCTCCTGTATTCGCTGACTTAGTAACAGAAGCTTGCTTGTTATCATCAGAACAGCCGAGAGACAGCGCAATGAAACAGCCTAACAACCCTAATCTTATATTCATGGCAGAACCTAATTAATAATCAGTATCTTATGAATTGGCTATTCCAAAGGGCTAAAAATGATCGGTACCCATTGAAATAGCGGTTATCGTTCATTATCCCAGTCGCGTTTAGCCGAAAAAGAACTTCAGGATTTTTCCCAACAATCCCACTTCCCCTGACTCCGGTAAGTTTAAACGATGCGCTGCCGATGCCTGATAAACCGACTTTCGCAAGCGATTGATGCTGCCTATTGGCTGATGTTCAACCTGCGAATGCCAGGGCGTAAACGCCAGTTTTTCACAATGGACTTTATTTTCATCAAAGTCGACTTCCAATTGCGGCCTGGAAATAGTAATTTTGGCGACGTTGATAAAGGGATATTCACGTTCGTCCCATTTTGAAGACGCGTCTTCAATGCCTAAATCCTCACCTTCACTGCGTACCTGTAGCATAAAATCAAAGTGAAGCTCTTCATTTTGACCCATGGTTTCAATCAGCGCTTCACGCAGATAGTTTTCCGGCCTGGGTTTAGAAGGAGAGTGTGCAGGAGGGACTTCAGTACAAGGCATTGCGGAAAACTTCATCACCCGGTCTGGGCCAAACAGAAAAGGCGCAGCGCTAAAATACTGGATACCTAAAGGATTACCGACATCGGTGACTTGTATATCCTCTTTGATGATGCTAAAGCTCCTCGCTATTCTCTTTATATCTTCCTCTGAAATATCTTCAGCCTCCATATACGCAAGGATGCGCCGTTTTTGTTCCTCGGTGATATTGGGATTATTAAGCTGTAAAGGAGCGAAGAAACCCGCCGCCACATCATTGTCCCGATCGAGGACTCGGTCCAAACGCAGATAATCTTCAATGTTGGCAAAAGCAAATACCGGCTGGTTTATCATTAAAAAATCCTGATTGTGAGCGCCGTTATCATCGATTAACACCTCGCCGCCTACATCCAATACCTTGATTGCCATGCCGCGGCTGCCATGTTCTTCCACTTCATTTTTCGTCACAGGATCAATTTCGATGGTATCGGGGCCGACAAGTGCCGCCGCATTGGAAAAACGGATAAATGCATCAAACTGTTTGCCCGGCTCGGCAAAAAGACCGACCTGAAGTTCAGGAGCTATATCGGTATTTATTGTGAATGTGGCTTTAACGCAGCCATGAGCCTTCGGGTGGACACCTCTCAGGATTTGAGTAGGTGAAGGATAACGCTTGTCGAGTAGTTTAACGGTAAGTTCGGTAGTTTCGGCAATTTGTTTAGCTTCCAGATCAGGATCTTGGATGTGCTCAAAAGGACATCTTGGTGGGTTTGTTTGCGACATGGTTTGTTCTCCTTGTTTTGGTCATGAAACGAACCACTCAAGCGACACAAAAAGAGCTCTTAAATTTATTAATATTCCTAAACTTCAGATTGATAATAAATTTGTTACCATTTTTCTCACTTGAGCCTATTTAAACTAAACAGGGGCAGCCACAATGTGTATTTTTGATTACTGCCCCAACAAGTCCTCTCTTCTCCTAAAGACTTAACCGGACCTTGATTGTCCACGTTGTAAAGAGCGGATCATATCGGCGCGAGTAATCCATGCTAAAGGCCGTTGGATCGGTACAAGCAATCCGGCTCTCGTCACGCTTCGGGCTGCTATCAGATACTTCAAATCAGTAGTGGTAGACTTGCCCTCAATAAGACCTCACTCCGTAACGTCAATGTAGTGACTTCTTGTGTAAAAGTCATAACCCAAATGGGTCAAAATTATCTTAATGACGCTGAGACGCCATACATACCTTCCAAGCGCCTTATAATCCGGTGTAGTGGCGTTTATTCTTGAAAGAATTGGCCAGCGCCATGCAGTGCTACGGCGTTTCCTGTCGATTGACGATCTTGGCCTGTTGAGGGTTGCGTCGTTTATGCCGATTTATTGGAGGGGCATGCATTAATTTCTTTGACTGAAAGTTGTATATAATCACCATTAAATCATCAATTTTGCTTCTTATTGCGACAGGCAGAGTGAAAAAACATAGTTTTAACCCTGACCCAAAAACAGCGAGGTAACACTATGAAAAAAATTCGAATTGCCGTCATCGGCCTGGGACGTTTGGGACATAAATGTGTCGAGGCCATTTCTGCCGACCAGGCCACGGAACTGGGCGGCATTGTGCAGCGTAAGGTCACTTCATCGAAGTTTGGTAGGGATATACCTGTCGTTACCCATATCAGTGAGCTTAAAAACGTTGATGCGGCGCTTATCTGCGTCCCTTCCGATGCGACATTAGGCGTTGCGAAAGGCCTGCTGCAATGCCATATTCCTATAGTGGAATGCGCACGTGTCCACGGCGAAGATTTCCTCAGACATAAATCAGAAATTCATCGTGTTGCGTTACTCCGCAAAGTTCAGGCTATTGTTGGTGCGGGATGCGATCCGGGCATACTGTCATTGTTTCGCAGTTATTTTGCATTGCTGGCCCCGCATGGGCATACGGAAACCACCCTGCACACTGGATCGAGCCTGCACCATACCTTGGCTGCGGAAGGCATAAAAGGCGTCAGGAAAGCGCTGGCGACAGAGCTCAAGCCGATAGGAGGAACCCTGCAACGCTATGTTTATGTTGAATTGGAACCGTCGGCCGATCAGGCCGAAGTGGAACGCTTGATCGTAAATGACCCGCTCTTCCTGGATGAACAGACTTTGGTATTCCCGGTACCCAGCATTGATACGCTGGAAGAGACCAATCGCGGGGCGGTGCTGGAACGCCACGGAAAGCCGGGCGATGTCAGCCATACTTCTTTTTTGCTGGAAGCGCGCTTTGATGAGGCGGGTCTTGCTGCACGTATGATGGTTGCAGCCGCTCAATCGTTAACCACGCCCCGAGCGGGCGCTTATTCTCTATTAGACCTGCCATTGAATGCGTTGTGGGGACAACAGGGATCAGCCGAGGAAAAGGAGTGGATATAACACGTCAAGCAACACTATGGCCTCTACCAGCATAAAGGCCGCTCCGATGATCCTCAATGTCTGACTCCTGGCTTCAGATTACCCTGATGACATTGAATGGTGCTTGCTGTGGTAAGGCACCACTTAGACAGCTCAGTGTTTTACTAGGCCAACGCCTTGTCCATGAGAATAATGCCGGAATGCTCCTCAATGGACCCAAAGACCTGCTTGCCTTGAAACATAAAGTTTTTATAAAGGACTTCAAAGCGATCCACAAAGCCGAATTCCCTAAAAATGTGCTGAGAAACTACACCGGTTGCTTCTACGACACCGGTTTTATATCCTTTTTCGATACCATTTTCCAAACAGGTTTGTACCAAATTTCTCGCTACATTTTTGCCGGTTTGCCGATGGTCTACCGCAAGCAGGAAAAAGTGAAGATATTCACCCTTGGTTAAATTTCTTTTCTGCTTGTATCGGCTATCCAGTTCGTCCAGAACTGTCCACATCGGCTCAAATTTGTAGCCAAGATGCAGAATTTCTTCCGGTGGTTCTATAGCAAAATCATCCGTAATCATAGCGCCAATAATTTGCTTGGTTTCCTGATTTCTGGCAATTACGGTCAATTCTTCCTGTACCATTTTAGGGCCCAGCAGCCTTACAAAATCAGCAAAATCTTCTGATGGAATACCTAAAGCAGTTGTAACTGGTTCATAGCAAGCAAATGCCTCACCCGCCATCACTGCCATTTCATTGAGCTCAGTTTTATCAAGTAGTTCGTATTGAACACCTTCAGCTTCATTCAAGACCATTTCTTCTCCTCCGTATCTTTTACCGAAATTATTGTAAATGATCAGTGCATGAGCCAGGCGAGACACTTCGTGTATCGGTACAATGACCTGACCATACCCATCCACTACACCTAAAAGTTCATCTTGGAAGCCGGCAGCTAAGCTAAATACCTGCTTGAAGCCGATATCACTGAGAATATCGGTCTGGCCTAGGGACAATTGTTGAATATGCGATAAGACTGCTCCATGGCAATACTGTGATGCAACCTGACCCTTTCTCAAAAATTATAATGCTCTGTCGTAGCCATGATACCTTCCTTTCAAAGGTTGTCATCAGGTCTGGGCGGTAACAATACCGATTTCTTCAACTTCGGTTTCATACCCATCAAGCCCTTTTGGGATAATGTCATGCGCTTGCAAGGCCGCTTCCAGGACTTTATTGGTCACGAAAACCTTGATTACATCTGTGTCCCCTTTTTTACCTATGCCTATACCAACAACATTAGGGAACTACATAATTTTCTCTTCGTACCTAAGTAATACCGACTGGATACTCACTTTTCACCTCATTGACGGGAGAAAGCATGTCACGAATTTCCCGCAATTCCGTTTATAAACTCATGGGAGGACAGATCTTGAAAAATAGCATTTATGCAGAAACTGAAACCTAAACTAAGCCTCAACGCAAAACCCTATTCAATAGTGTCATACCCAATTCCGCCTTCTCTAAGCTTTGAACTCAATTAAGCCTCAATGAGCTATGGTAAAAACATGTCGTTTAATATACTGATTTCTTAGATCTAAAGTCATAACCCAAACAGGTCAAAATTATCATCATAATGATACCGAGACGCCATGAATACTCTCCAAGCGCCGTTTACAATCAAGGACATATTGTCAAAAGCGCCGTACAATCCGGTGTTATGGCATTTATTTCTAGCAGAACTAACTGGCCTCATGCAGTGCAACAGCGGTTTCCTATCAATTGCCGACCTTACTCGAGGTAGTAGATTCCATCACTTATACCGTTACAATATTGCCCCAGAACAGCAGTCCTGTTTCGAGCGAAATCTGTGCAAAGCTGGCAGTTTCGAGGCCAAGGTCGCGAAACAACCGTACCAGGTTTTATGCTCTACCATGCTGAACGGAAACCTTTACCACGATGACTCCGGCACCGAGTCCGACGCGACTGGAGAACTTTGCCGTTTCGGCGTGTCGCTGCCTTTAAATAGCCGCTATGCATACTGCCTGGTATTGAATGGCAACCATCCTGCCGCAGAGCCGGAATTGCAAGCGGGTGTGCACCGACTTCAAGCGCTAGTACCATCACTGCAAAACGCCTTACAAAAGGAACAGTGGCTCAGTCTTTACAGCCAGATCACACTGCTGACCGGCAAGCATGTTACCGCTTACATCATTGTCGACCGCGCGCTAAACGTACTATTTTCCTATCCGGTATTCAACCGTATCATTGCGGATATGGATTGCGTCGAGATTCGGGGCAAGCGCCTGGCCTTTTTAAACAAAACTACCGAACAGCGTGTTTTGGCGTTGATGACGAAGACCGGTTGCAATGCCATGACAACGCAAACCCAGTCCGCTTCCTGCACCATTACGGTAATTCCGGCACGCGCTCTGGATAATTTATATGGATGGGAATTTTATAAAAAAGGCGTGGCGTTGACTTTCACCAGTAGCCACGAAAACAGTCCCACGCTGGTACGGCTGATGGCGCTGTACAACCTGACCAAGTGCGAAGCTTTATGCGCACTGCAATTTATCGCTACGCCGTCAATTCTTGACATCGCCACCGATTCCCACCGCTCTACGGAAACCGTTAGGAACCACATCAAAAGCGTCATGAAGAAACTTGACGTACATAATCAGGGCGCGCTGATGAAAAAGCTGCTCGCCATCGCTGCTTTGTAAAACGCATCGTAGTGCGCTTTAGCAGAACGGTTGGGTACCCAAAATACCGAAGAAATACCGGGGGTGGTATGAAAGTAAATACTTGGGGTCAGGCCCTACATTTGACATTATCCAACGCACTTCGAATTTATTTTTAAGCAGAGTAATGGATAAACTAACGATTAATCCGAAACATCAGATAAACCGTGTCATTTTTGTGATATTAGCTGAGTGTGAAAGGTAATTGATACCGGCCGGCGTTTTTCACTTGCGCTTAATCGCTGATCTTACCATTGGTGAGCGTTTGCAACAGTTAGGACAAAATCGCGGTACATCTCCCTCAATCTCTCGGTTACAGTCCCTTAACCGATTTTCATAACAGATAGCACAACGGTTTAACCGGCGTTGATAACGGCAATAAGCCCATATAACCAAACGCTCAAGACGATCAAACTGAGCTTTGCTGTTTCTAGACCGCGTATGTTGTTCGACTTCTAATACGGCATAAAGATGCCGTGCTTGATTGATTAAGGTGTCATTATCCATGTCTAATCTCTAAAGTTGTTACTTTTAAAGTGTCAGCAATGGTAGCAAGAATCCTGGCAAGCAACAGGATTCTTAATGTTTCAAATAATTAAGCAAGCTTGTAAGAACATGAGCTTATTTACCCTCCAGCACGAGATGGCCTCTAGAACGGGATATCATCATCGAAGTCGTCATAATTTGGCGGTGGCGGCGGCATAGAACCGGGACTGCTTTGCGGCGCTGGTTGCTGAGGCTGAGCGGCAGGCCTGGAATATCCGCCCTGCGGCTGCTCGCCGCCAAAATCGGACGTGCCGCCGCTACGGCTGTCGAGCATATTCATGGAGTCGGCAACGATTTCGGTAGTGTAGCGGTCCTGACCGTCTTGAGCCTGCCATTTCCGCGTGCGGATATGGCCTTCAATATAGGCTTGGCTGCCTTTTTTCAGATATTCGCCGGCAATTTCAGCCAAGCGATTAAACATCACCACCCTATGCCATTCGGTTTCTTCGCGGCGCTCGCCGGTTTGCCTGTCTTTCCAACGTCTGGAAGTGGCCAGACTCAATGTCGTAACGGCGCCGCCGCTTGGCATATAACGAACCTCAGGGTCGGCACCGAGCCTTCCTATCAACATCACTTTGTTAAGCATCTATTTCTCCCATTATTTGCGCGGTTACGCATTGACGTACTGAGTGACCAGACGTTGTAATTGGCCTTTATCAAGCTTCTGATTATCAACCTTAAGATAAACCAAGCCCTCTTCATAATGCAAGGCAACATCCTCTACACCACTGATCTTAAGCATTTCGGCAACAAATTCATTTGCGCCTTGCGCGCCGAGCTTTTCCAGCGAAATAAGCATATTTGCCACATACCGAGGAGGCTTCATCCATAAGGACACCACCAGCCAGCTGAATGCGGCTGCGGCGCAGAATAAAAACACCGCCGTAACCCCGAATTCGCCGTTAAACCAGCCGCCGACCAGTCCGCCCATAAAAAGCCCCATGAACTGAGAGCTTGAATAAGCGCCCATCGCCGTGCCTTTCAAATCAGCCGGCGCTGTCTTCGATATTAAGGAAGGCAGCGTTGCTTCCAGCAGGTTAAAGCCGCAAAAAAACAGCCACAAAAAACCTATAATCCCGACCAAATTTTGATAGACAGCCGACAAGCCCAATTCAGCCAACACCAATACCGCGATGGCTCCCAAAAACACCTGCTTCATCTTGCGTTTTTTTTCAGCCAGAATGACGAACGGCACCGCGAAAGCCATCGAAATAACGAAAACGGGCAAATAAACCTGCCACTCATGCCCGGCTATTAATCCCGCCTTACGCATTAAGGACGGCACCACCACAAAGATAGCCATTAAAATCAGGTGCAAGGTAAAGATACCGTAATTCAGGCGCAATAAATCAGGATTTTTCAGTACCTGCATCGCTTCTTCAGGAACGAACTCTGCATCCCGATGCAACTTGGATTGCTGAGGGTTCGGAACTATAAAAATAATCGCTAAAATAGCCAGAAGCGTAAGCACAGCAGTGACGCCAAAAACGCCCTGTACGCCGCCGAATCCGGAAATAACAGGCCCGGCAACAATGCCGACGCCAAACGAACCGCCGATACTGATTCCGATAATCGCCATGGCTTTGGTGCGATGAACTTCCTGAGTCAGATCGGCCACCAGCGCCATGATAACCGCTGAAACCGCGCCTGCGCCCTGAAAAGCCCTGCCTGCCAAAACCCCGTAAATGCTGGTCGACAGCGCCGCAATCACGCTACCGATAAAAAATAACACCAAACCGATGATAATGATTTTTTTACGGCCGAAGCGATCAGACATCAAACCGAAAGGGATTTGCAACAGAACCTGGGGCAATCCGTAAATACTCATCGCCAGACCTATCAGTGCCGGCGTTGAACCTTCAAGCTGCTCGGCGAATAAAGATAACACCGGCAAAATCATAAATAACCCCAGCATCCGCAAAGCGTAAATGCCTGCCAACGACCATGTGGCGCGTTTCTCCGATGGCGTCATCGAACTCGTAATGTCCTGCGTTGTTGTCAAAACCAGCTTCTCCTTTTTAACCAGAATTTTAAAAAATGTAGTACGCATCACGTACCGTTGCTCAAACTCAGTAAAAGGTACGCGATGCGTACCCTACTCGGTGGTTTATCTCACTATGTTTATGCCGCGCATTATAACAAGCTTTGTTTGCTGCATTTGCTCATTTATGACTTAACTAACCAGTGCTGTAATCTGCGTTAACAATTGCAGCCAGGCGGTTTTAATGTCAACGACTGAAACCTGACTGGCTCTAACCATGCCGATAACACCGACCATAATCCAAAACACGTTCAGTAAGGTATAAGCGCTATCCTTTTTGAGTATGGAGCACCAGGAAAGTATCACCGCATCTGTGGTATTAAACGCCCAGACAAACAGAAACGGGCTTTCCGGCCCCAGCCAACTGACCAGTGAAAAGCTGAAAATGCGCATCAGTACGCCGAGCATTTCTATAAATCTGATGTATTGGAATATGAATGAATTTAATGTAGCGATCATTATTTGAACCGTTTATTCGTATTATTGCAGTGGCGGGCGTTGTTTGTATTAGGATAACTTTGAACGTATATTATACGGTTGTTGAAATTGCCGGACTTAATTAATGGATACGATTAGCATTCGTGGCGCCAGAACGCATAACCTGAAAAATATCGATCTTGACCTGCCCAGAGATCAACTCATCATAATCACCGGGCTGTCCGGTTCGGGTAAATCATCGCTCGCTTTTGATACCATTTATGCCGAAGGCCAACGACGCTACGTAGAATCCCTGTCTACTTATGCTCGCCAATTCTTGTCGATGATGGAAAAGCCTGATGTCGACCATATCGAAGGCCTGTCCCCGGCTATTTCCATTGAACAAAAATCCACCTCGCACAACCCGCGCTCGACCGTCGGGACTATTACCGAAATCTACGATTATTTAAGACTACTCTATGCCCGGGCCGGTACGCCGCGTTGCCCTGAACACCATGTTTCACTGGAGGCGCAAACCGTCAGCCAAATGGTCGACCATGTACTCTCGCAACCCCAGGACCAGCGCTGGATGTTGCTGGCGCCGGTGGTCAACGACCGCAAAGGCGAGTATATCCAGTTGCTAGACGACCTGCGCGCCCAAGGCTTCATCCGCGCCCGTATTGACGGCACGGTGTACGACTTGTATGAGACTCCGACGCTGGATTTAAAAAAGAAACACACCATAGAAGTCATTGTCGACCGTTTCAAGATCCGCGACGACATTGCCTTAAGGCTGTCCGAGTCTTTCGAAACAGCTCTGCGCATCGCCGACGGCATCGCTATCGCCGCCTGCATCGATGACGCAAGCGAACTGATGTTTTCCGAACGCTACGCTTGCCCGCACTGCGGCTATAGTCTGTCCGAACTGGAACCGCGCATTTTTTCGTTTAACAACCCGAAAGGCGCATGCAGCAGTTGCGACGGCTTGGGTGTGCGCCAGCATTTCGATCCCGAACTGATTATCCATAACCCCGATATCAGCCTTGCCGGGGGGGCGATTCGCGGCTGGGACCGGCGCAATGCCTATTATTACCAACTGATTTGCTCGCTGGCCAAGCACTATAACTTCGACCCGGAAGTGCCGTTTTCTGAGCTGTCCAAGGAACACCAAGACATCATTCTTTACGGCAGCGGCCACGAAACGATTGAATTCAAATTCATGACCGGGAACGGATCGGTCAAAAAACGACGCCACAGCTTTGAAGGCATCATCGCCAACATGGATCGGCGTTACCATGAGACCGATTCGCAAATGGTGCGCGATGAACTGGCCAAATATCTATCGCAAAAGCCCTGCAACGTTTGCGAAGGCGCGAGGCTTAATGTGTCGGCCAGAAACGTGTTTGTTGAAGACTTGCCGCTACACCACCTGACCCGTTTCCCGATCCGCAAATCGCTGGAGTTCTTCTCGCAGCTTAACCTGACGGGCAAGCGCGGCGAAGTTGCGGCCAAGATCATCAAGGAAATCCAGGAGCGGCTGGAATTCCTGGTCAACGTCGGTCTCGACTACCTGACACTGGACCGCAGCGCGGACACATTGTCCGGCGGCGAAGCGCAACGTATCCGCCTTGCCAGCCAAATCGGCGCAGGCTTGGTTGGCGTGATGTATGTGCTGGATGAGCCGTCGATAGGCCTGCACCAACGCGACAACCAGCGCTTACTGAACACTTTGTTCCGCCTGCGCGACCTCGGCAATACCGTTATCGTCGTTGAGCATGACGAAGATGCGATCCGCTCGGCCCAGCATATCGTCGACATCGGCCCCGGCGCCGGCGTGCATGGCGGACAGATCATTGCCCAAGGCACGCTGGAAGACATCATCAACAATAAAGACTCGTTAACCGGCAAGTATTTATCGGGAGAAATCGGCATCCATGTACCGGAAACATTAACGCCTGTTGATAAAGACAAACAGATTGTCATACGCAACGCGCACGGCAATAACCTGAAGAATGTCGACATTGCCTTCCCTATCGGCTTGCTGACCTGCGTGACCGGCGTGTCCGGGTCCGGCAAATCGACACTGATCAACGACACTTTGTACAGCCATGCGGCGCGCTTGATCAACAAGGCCAGCCTCATTCCGGCCCCTTGCGATGGGGTCGATGGCCTGGAGCATTTCGATAAAGTCGTCGATATCGATCAAAGCCCGATCGGCCGCACGCCCCGGTCAAATCCGGCGACTTATACCGGACTGTTCACACCGATACGCGAATTATTTTCAGCAACGCCTGAAGCAAGATCGCGCGGCTATTCTCCCGGTCGCTTCAGCTTTAACGTCAAAGGCGGCCGCTGCGAAGCCTGCAAAGGCGACGGCGTGATTAAAGTTGAAATGCATTTTTTGCCGGACATTTTCGTCAATTGCGACAGTTGCGGCGGCAAACGCTACAACCGTGAAACGCTGGAGATACGCTACAAAGGCAAAACCATCAATGAAGTGCTGGATATGACCGTCGAAGATGCGGCCGAATTTTTCAGCCCGGTGCCGGTGCTGGCCCGTAAATTACAGACCCTGGTCGAGGTAGGCTTAAGCTATATCACCTTGGGACAGAATGCGACCACGCTGTCCGGCGGCGAAGCGCAACGGGTAAAACTCGCCAAGGAACTATCCAAACGCGATACCGGCAAGACTTTATATATCCTGGACGAACCGACCACCGGCCTGCACTTCCACGACATCAAGCAATTGCTGAACGTATTGCATACCCTGCGCGATCACGGCAATACCGTCATCGTCATCGAGCATAATCTGGACGTCATCAAAACCGCCGACTGGATTATCGACATGGGGCCTGAAGGCGGCGACGGCGGCGGAACGCTGGTTGCTGAAGGTACGCCCAAGCAGGTTTCGGAGAACCCAGCTTCGCATACTGGGGTTTATTTGAAGCGGTTTTTTGAGTGATAGAGAAAGATTCAATCCGTAATCTGCGTAGGCCCGATTACGTTACGCTAACCGGACCTACGCAGGCTATAATGTCCCGCCTGTTCAGAACGATGCAAGTTAGGCCTTCCTGATTTTAAAAACCTGGAAGGTCTGCATATCGGCATATTTCTGAGCGCGGCCCGTGGGAACGAGGGGAGATGCTGGCGTACCGCCGACACTTGCGCATAAAGACGGGCGCTGAAGCGTGGGAGTTATAAAGCCCTATGAATCTGTAACTTATATGCCGGCATCAGAGATGACGCGGCAGCTTATAGGTCACCTAATGGCCTCACAAAAGTATAGTTGCCGGGCGAGAGAATTAAAATCTCGCCGGTTTTGGCAAACGCATCGTGTGGCTCAGGTATGGAAGCTAAGGCCGTTAAGGGGCTTATCCCGATATACAACCCGGTGCCAATAATTGTTGCGACCAAACCCGCGGGCCGGAATAGCAGGACATCCAACATTACATAGTCTGGCCGTACTGCCTCGACGTGTCGCGAGTGCGCAACAGTGGAGTAAGAGAGTATCGATACTAAAATAAAAAAGCCGGTCAATTTTTTCATAATCCCCTGCCTTACAGTTAGTTTTAGTTAACAGTAAGGAATCTAATCTAATTTTTAATCATTGTCCAGAACCGAAAATTTCAGCATACGACAAGACAGACCTACTTTTGGTATCCGTATACTATCCTGCCGGCTACTGAATAGCCCGCGTAGATCCGATCAGCGAAGCGTAATCGGATGCATGTCATTTGAAGTCTCGCTCAGCGCAGACACATCTAAAAATTTTCTTTTTAAATCTATCTGATAACAAGCACGGCATGAAGTCAGCTCCCTGTGCTTGACTTTCCTCATCCAACAGAAATCAATACATTGGTCTATTTTATTAAAGATACGGCACAGATACAGTTACAGCTAAGCAATACTACTGATTACGCCTTGCTAGTTATTATTCATACAATCCTCTCATGGGAACTAATTCTTTGCCTAGCCCGTTGATAGGGTGAAAAAGAGGGACTTCCCGCTGCTTTAATTGCCGGCTTTCCCTTTATTTCACACATCAACCTGAGGAAATAAAAATGAAACAATACAGCGCAGAGTTTTTTGGCACATTTTGGCTGGTTCTTGGTGGCTGCGGCAGCGCAGTACTCGCTGCCGCTTTTCCTGACTTAGGCATCGGTTTCGTCGGAGTCGCCCTGGCATTTGGCCTCACCGTCCTGACTATGGCGTACGCCATTGGGCACATTTCCGGTTGCCATCTAAATCCGGCAGTTTCGATTGGCTTATGGGCAGGCGGGCGGTTCCCGGCCAACCAACTGCTTCCTTACATCGTTGCTCAAGTCCTGGGGGCGATTGTTGCGGCCGCAGTCCTCTACGTCATTGCAAGCGGAGCAGCTGGGTTTGATGTTTCAAAAGGCTTTGCCTCTAACGGTTACGGCGCCCATTCGCCTGGTGGTTATTCGCTTTTGGCCGCGCTGGTCTGTGAGGTCGTGATGACCATGTTTTTCTTGATCGTCATCCTTGGCGCAACCGATATACGTTCGCCATCGGGTCACGCTCCTATTGCAATCGGTCTTTGCCTAACCATCATTCATCTCGTCAGCATTCCGGTCACAAATACCTCTGTTAACCCGGCAAGAAGTACGGGTGTCGCACTTTTCGTCGGCGATTGGGCAATCGAACAGCTTTGGTTATTCTGGATTGCTCCAATTGTTGGCGCGTTGCTCGGCGCTATGGCCTATCGTTTCATTGGCAGCAGCGAAGATTGAGACTACTCAACCTTTCAGTACGGCTTGAGCCTCGGGCACACTCTTATCCACGACATTTCCGCTTCAACCCTATCGCTTGATGCAACGACCAACTGTGATTATGCTGACAGATAATATACGCATTGCTTAAAGCTACGTTTGTTATCCGGGAGAATTCTCATGGGTCAAGAAGTTCATACCGAGGTTTACCAACTTGCTGATTTCGAACTCTTCCGGCAGCGCTTGGCAATGGAAACCAAGCTGCTGGAGCGGTTGATCATTAAAGGCGCATGCTCGGAATACGGCCCCACTGCCGGGTTTGAAATTGAAGCGTGGTTACTGGATGATGACATGCGGCCTGCGCCCTGTAACGCAAGCTACTTATCGTCCTTCAATAACCCGCTGGCCAGCGCTGAACTGGCAAAATTTAATGTTGAGTTCAATACGCCACCCGTGCCTTTAACAGGCAATGCGCTTAGCCAACTGAACCATGATTTGCTCAACACGTGGCTGCAAGCCGAGCAACATGCCCGGCAAATGCAGCTCCACCTGTTGATGATCGGCACTTTGCCCACGCTACGGCAGGATGATCTTCATCTGGGCAATATGTCGGATATGCACCGTTACCGGGCATTGAATGAGCTCATACTGAAAACACGCAACAAACCGATTCATCTTGATATTCAAGGCCGCGAGCATCTAAAAGTCGACCATCATGATGTGATGCTGGAAGCGGCGGCAACCTCGTTTCAATTGCATCTGCAATGCCCTTTGAGCCTTGCTCCTTTTTATTACAATGCCTCGATCCTTGCTTCCGCACCGATGGTTGCTTTATGCGCCAATGCGCCGTTTGTATTTGGCAAAGACTTATGGCACGACTCTCGGATTCCGATATTTGAACAAGCAGTTGGCATCGGAGGATTCGGCGGCGTAGCGCAAGGGCCATTGTGGCGCGTGGGTTTTGGTTCTGATTTTGCCCGTCATTCCATTTTCGAGTGTTTCGCTGAGAATCTGGCACATTTTCCCATCATACTGCCTGAATGCTTTGATACCGAGCCGGAATGTTTTCAACATTTGCGCCTGCATAACGGCACGATCTGGCGTTGGAACAGGCCATTGATAGGTTTTGATGAAGACGGCACACCGCATATCCGCATTGAACAGCGCACGCCCTCGGCAGGGCCGACAGTAATTGATTCCGTTGCCAATGCGGCGTTTTTCTATGGACTTTGCCAAAATCTATGCGAAGAACTGCAAACACAGCGAGCTCCACTGTTCGCTTTTTCCCAAGCCAAAGACAATTTCTATCAAGCTGCCCGCTATGGTTTGGAGGCGCATATTGTCTGGCTCAATAAGCAAAAACAGCGCATGCCTGACCTTTTGAAAAACGAGCTGTTGCCGCGCGCAACCTTGGGATTAAAAGCACTGCACATTACTGAGACGGACATCAATCTGTACTTAGACATCATTCGGCAACGAGTTGAAAACATGCAAAACGGCAGTATCTGGCAACGCCGTTTTATGCAAGAATATCCTGGCGAATTCGTCGCTTTGACCCGCTGTTATTTAGATAATCAACGCCGCAACCAGCCAATCGGTGAATGGGAGATACCTTGATCGACACTCTTCAACAGTTCACTAGCTTGCCTGCGGGTTTGCTTGATGCTTCGGCCGAAAACCTGCACCAGTTGATTCCACAACCTGCGCTGTTCCATCTCCCCGGCAAACGGCCTGATGCACTGTTTGTTTCGGTGCTATTGCACGGCAATGAACCGACCGGCTTTTTAGCCCTGCAACGCTTATTGCAAAAATATCATCAGCAAATTTTGCCCCGGCCGCTCAGTATTTTTTTCGGCAACACCCAAGCGGCTCGTTTGAATTTGCGCCGTCTTAACGGGCAACCCGATTTCAACCGGGTCTGGCCTGGCACGGCACTGCCCGACTCGCCTGAAAGGCGCGTTGCCGAACAAATTGTAGCCACCATGCGCCAGCGCAAGCTGTTTGCCAGTATCGACATTCATAACAATACCGGCTTGAACCCGCACTATGCCTGCGTGAACAAATTGGATAATGATTTTTTACAGCTGGGGGCGTTATTCGGCCGGCTGCTGGTGCACTTTACCCATCCGAAAGGCACGCAATCCGCGGCTTTCGCTGAATTTTGCCCGGCAGTGACCTTGGAATGCGGCCGCCCCGGTCAGGAGCATGGCACTGACCATGCGTTTGAATTTCTCGACAGCTGTCTGCATCTGTCGGAAATTCCATCTCACAGAATTGCCAAACAGGATATCGATATTTATCACACGGCGGCCCAAGTCACGGTTGCCGACGACGCGACATTCAGTTTCAGCGATGAAACTGCCGACCTGTTTTTAAACCATGATTTGGAACGGATGAATTTTACCAATATTGCGGCGGGTACTACCTTTGGAAAAATAAATCATGTCCGATTGCCGGTCATAGCCAAAAGCGAAAACGGCGATGATGTAACCAGCCGTTTTTTCAGTAACGATTCGCAACAGTTGGTAATTAACCGCCCGGCTATGCCGTCGATGCTGACCTTGGATGAGCGTGTGATCCGACAGGATTGCTTATGCTATTTGATGGAGTGTATAGAAATATAAACTACCTAGCTTTAGAGCGTCTGCCCCAAACTCCAGCCACCGCACTACCGATCAGGCAATGGAATACCGCCGAAATTGCAGCAGGAACAGGAGCCATCGCCATGTCGGCAAAATGCGTTTTAGCCAGCGATGCGCCAAGCCCACTGTTTTGCATGCCCACTTCGATGGATACGGTGCGGCATTCGACCTTACCGTAACCCAACCATTTCGCGGCTACATAACCCAAGGCAAAGCCGGTAACGTGAAATAAAAAAACGGAGGCGAATAATTTCGTCCCAGCTTGCCCAATCGCGACTTTGTTGCCGGCCACGATACTGCTCACCACCAACACGATCACGGCAACACTGACGATAGGGCCAATAGCATTTATGGCAGCACGCACGGTGTGACGCCTATGCTGCTGGAGGCGATCCAGTGCGTTGTTGATCAACAAGCCGGCTATCAAGGGTATCAATACCACCAGAACCATCGACCGGAACAAGCCCCAGCCGTCAACCGGAACGTAGGCGCCCGCCAGCCATTCAGTCAACAGCGGCGTTAGCACAACAGCGGCGAAGGTGGAGCACATGGTCAACAGCACGCTCAAAGCCACATTGGCGCGGGCCAGGTAGGTGATGACATTGGATGCCGTGCCGCCGGGACAGGCGCCGACCAGGATCAGGCCTATTACTAAGCTCGCCTCCAGATCCAGCGCTTTCACCCAGAAATAGGCCGACAGCGGCATGATGACAAACTGCGCCAGCACGCCAATGGCGATAATCTTCGGCATGCGGAACACCTCCGAAAAGTCGGACAATCGCAGGGTCAGCCCCATGCCCAGCATAATCACGCCCAGCCCAACCGCGATATAAGGCTGGAACCATATCCACTGCTCAGGCTGCCACCACGCCCACAAACAGCCGAGTACTATCCACAACGAAAACCATTCGGCTATTTTTACGCATTTTTTTTGCCAGACCTTGACCATAAGAATCTTTTTGTTTTTGTTAATGTTGGAAGGATTCGCTGCGCGCCCTGGCGGAATGAGAGCTTAAATTGAGGATGATTCCTGTGCCCAATGTTGGGCACTTATGATCTGTACTTTACAACCGGCTTGGTCGGCAAAACTGCAAAAGGCTTTATCGACTATGTCTTGTTCTGCAAGTTGATCAAGGCCCAGACTGGCATCTATAACGGCTGACTTTATCAGCACCAGTTCGGTTGCCGAAAGCGTCTTGGCCAGCCATGCCGCGAGGCTGTCTGAGGTTATGTCCCAATTCGCCGCTATGCCTGCGTTATCAAGTTCAGTGATATCCGGCGACCAGATAACGACTTGTTTCCGGTCTAGCTGAGCTTGAATCGCCCCAACGGTATGCGCGATGGCAAAACCCGGTTTGAGTCCTTTAAACAGCAAGGCCATTTGCTGCATGGCCAACAGCGCCATGTGATGCGCGGTGTGGTCGTCAAATTGCCAGTGTTGCTGCGCCAGCCTGACTTGATCGGCAAACGCGCCGCCGCCGGGAACGATAACTGCCGCCCTGCCCTGATAATTTTTCTCCGCCGCATTCAGGCAGTGGATGAGGGTGTCCGAGCGGGACAGGCTGCCGCCCAGTTTGATAATAACCTTGTCGTCCGTGGCGGTTAAATTGGGCATTACTTTGCCGTAAATTGTCGCAATAAATCGAGCATGGCCGCCGCCTTGTCGAAGCTTTCCTGATATTCGTCTTCTGCTACGGAATCATTGACAATGCCGCCGCCCGCCCAGAAACGGATAGTATTTTCGGAATGCACCAAGGTTCTGATTGCGATATTGGTGTCCATATTGCCGTTGAAACCGATGTAGCCGATAGCCCCGCAATAAACGCCGCGCCGGTTGGGCTCTAACTCTTCTATGATTTCCATAGCCCTGATCTTGGGTGCGCCGGTAATCGACCCGCCCGGAAAGCAGCTTTTTAACAAATCCAGAGCGTGCTGATCATCCGCCAGTAAACCGGTTACCGTGCTGACCAGATGATGGACGGTGGCGTAGCTTTCTATATCGAATAACTTCGGCACTTTAACCGAACCGCTCTTGCAGGTTTTGCTGATGTCGTTGCGCAGTAAATCGACAATCATCAGGTTTTCGGCCCTGTCTTTACTGCTGGCTAGCAGCTCATTTATCTGCTGCTGGTCTTCCGCGTAACCGGGTTTTCTTGGACGTGTGCCTTTAATGGGCTTAGTCTCGACCATGCCATCGGTAAGCTTTAAGAATCGCTCCGGGGATGAACTTAAAATCTGCACTTCGGGCAGATTGAGATAGCAGCTGAACGGGGCTGCATTTAATTTACGTAAGGTCTGGTAGGCCGTCCACGGATCGCCTTCGCAGCCAGCGACAAACCGCTGCGCCAGATTCACCTGATAACAATCGCCTTCCTTGAGGTAATGCTTGATCCGGTCAAAAGCATGAAAATAGTCATTTTTGTCCATATTGGACTTGATCTCGCCGGCGACCTTAAACGCATGAGAATCCGGCTTGACAGGTAATTGGCTAAATTGATCGATCAAATCTTGCCATTTTTGTGGCTCACAATGCCCGACCAGATAACTTTCTTGCCGGTGATGATCGACGATGACGGCCCACTCGTATACCCCTACCGCCATTTCGGCAATATGTTCTTCATCTTCAGCCATAGCCGGCAGCGCTTCCAGCCGGCGGGCTAAGTCATAGGAAAAATAGCCTATAGCTCCACCGTTGAAAGGCAAATCTTCATTCAGTCTAAAACCTGGAAACTTACGAAGCTGTTGTTTGACCAAATCAAACGGATTTTCAGCTGATTGGGTAGTCACGCCATTACAGGTTATCTCGGTAATTTCGCCATGCGTGACCAAGGTGCATACCGGCTCAGCCGCCATAATATCGTATCGGCCCTGAGTGCTGGTAGGAAAGCCGCTATCCAGAAAAACGGCCCAGGCTTTATCCGCATAGCCGGAAAAGAGTTCCGCACTGTCCGAAAAATAAGGAAGAGAGGCGATGGATTGATTGGGTAACGACATTTTTATGAGGAGGCTTGCGTTGCGCATTAACAATGCTAAATAAAGCGGAATTGCTCAAATAGCATAGTAAAAACCTATCCATGCTATTTGGCTATAAAAATTATTTATTGCTATTTGCCCATGAACTGCCCGAAAGCACGACTGCCTTCGCCAGTTATAATGGTATCTATCACTTTCAAGGTTCTGGCATCAATCACTGAAACATTGCCGTCAAACCAGTTAGCCACGTAGACATGCCGGTCATCCGGATGGGTGCTGATGCCTTCGGGTTTGGTGCCGACGGTAATCAGGGCGATTTCCTTTAGGGTTTCGGTGTCGATTACAGAAACCGAGCCGTCATCCTGGTTGGTCACCAACAGGCGGCTGTCATTAAGCGCCAGTGCTGTTGCATAAGGCAACATATTGACTTTTACGGTCGCGATAGGCTTCATTCTCGCTGTTTCGACAACCGTGACATCATCGCTTTTTACGTTAGCAACATAAATGCGCTCGCCTCGGCCATCAATGGTGAGTCCGAACGGATGCGTGCCAACCTGAGCGGTTTGTTTTACCGTCAATGTGTTCAGGTCGATTTTGGAAACTGAGTTACTGATCCGGTTGGCGACATATAACCAGCGATTATCTGGACTGACAACCAAGCCGGACGGAGATTCGCCGACACCGATTGTTTTAATGATCTGTAAACTGTCCGCATCAATCGCCGAGACGGTATTCTTATACCAGTCCGCCACATAAATCCGCTTGCCGTCCGGCGCCACAGCAATACCTAGTGTGCCGTCATTGACAGTGACCTTGGCGATGACTTCGTGTTTTTTTGTATCGACAACGGCGAAACCTTTGGCTTCCGGCGTACTGACATAAACTTTATTGCCATCAGGCGCAACTGCAATCCCGGCCGGTTTGCCCGGAACAGCAATGGTATCGACGACACTGCCTGTTGCTGTATCGATAACAGAGACGTTATCGCCCAATTGATTGCTGATGTAGGCAAAAGGCTGGGCTGCAAGCGGTGTAGATAGAAAGGCTGTAGCGATAAAAATCGCTACAGCCTTATCGCCAAGGATGGTGTGTATGCCACTAGCCAGCCGGGAGCTGGCGTGGCGATCGCCAAGGATGGCGTGTATGCCACCAGCCAGCCGGGAACTGGTGCGGCAATAGTTCACAAGGAACATTTGCTAAACCTTACTTTTCAGCCAGTTTTTTCAGGTTAAGTAAGCCAGTTTCCAAAACAGCTTTTACTGCTGTATTTGCGGCTTCTTCGTTCATTTCTTCCGGTGGATTGTTGTTCATGTAAGCGCGGTAGTAGCCTGCTTTCCAGACTGCTTCGGTTTTACCGCCTTTATCGGCCAATTCAATGCTTGCTGCGTAATCATTTACAGGTAACGCTGGGACTTTTTCTTCAGCACCGGCATGAGTAATAGTTTTAGATGAGCTCATGTCAGTGATTTTATAAGCATAAGACATTTTAGCTTCGTCGTACTTTTTCAATTCTTCGGTAATTGTGCTGCCGTCTTTCAAGGTTAAAACGCGGACCGCACCTTTGGTGTTATCGCCTTTAACTGTGGTACTCATAATGCCGGGATGCCAAGACATATCGCCGTAGTTCTTAATAATCTCCCAGACTTTTGCAGCAGGCGCATTGATGGTGATTTTTTCTTCGGCTTTTTGACGCACGGGACCGTGAGCATTAGCTACTGAGGCAAACAGGACCAGTAAGGCCGAAACAAACAAAATAATTTTTTTCATATTAACTTTCCTTATGGGAACATAAAAATTAGAATGCGCATTATATGACAACCAGCCGCTGCAAGCATCAGCCTTGCCAACTTAAAATACAATATCAGAAAATCACCGCCAACAATTGCCGCTTTTTTGATCGTAATTAAAGACCCATGATGGTTAACGATAAGGTTTTCTTAAAACAGAGTGTTCTGATTAAATATAATGTATTCTCGAAACTGCGCTTACACCGGGGATATATTTTCAATAATAGCCAATCGGTCAGCTTGAATCCCAAGCAATAGCTCCCCGTTTAACAGGCCGACCAATTCCCTGCCGGCCATTTCAAAACGCCAGCCGTGCAACAGCAGACACTCGTCATCGTCATTGAACAACAGCACTTCCAAATCCTTGCGTGTCGCAAGAATAGCCGGATTTAACGAGTTTTCTTCAGCGCGAATTCTGACCAGAGCCGTTAAAATATCCAGTATCGCTTCTTGCTGCTGAGTTTTTTTAGCGGGCCGGCCTTTTTCATTCAAAGGTAGTGGCGCGCGATTTTTGGCAGCCGTAATTAGCTGGCATAACTCTGCACCATAACGATTAACCACACGCTCGTTAATGCCGCGAACATTGGCTAATTCAACCGCTGTTTCCGGTTGCAGCTTGGCTATATCGAACAACAATTCATCACGCAGCAGCCAGCTTTTAGGACGATCTTCAGTCTGTGCGGTTCTTTCCCGCCATTCGGCCAGCGCTTGCACGATTGATAACTGCCTGCCGGTCAGCTTGTTTTTGCCTTTAATTTTCAACCACGCTTTTTCAGGCCTGACCTGATAAATTTCCGGATTTGCCAGCTCAGCAAAGTCACGCTCCAACCACTCATCTCGCCCCAGCTCGGCTAGTTTCTGCAACATCATTTGATAAATCTTGCATAAATAAATCACATCATCCGCAGCATATTGAATTTCCGCAGTGATCAGCGGCCGCTTGCTCCAGTCAGCCCGAGTATGCGCTTTGTTTAAATTGACATTTAACAGACTGGAAACCAGCATTGCGTAGCCCGGATTCTCCTGAAAACCCAACAACGGCGCGGCGATTTGAGTATCAAAAAGCGGCTCAGGCACTTTTCCTGTCAGCTGATAAAATATCTCTAAGTCCTGCCTGCAAGAGTGAAATACTTTTACGATAGATGGGCTATATATGGCCTCAAAAAGAATGTCCAACGATGGCAAGGCTATGGGGTCAATGCAGGCTACCCATTCCGGTGTTGCAATTTGCAGCAGGCAAAACTTTGGGTAATAAGTTTTTTCCCGTAAAAACTCCGTATCAAGAGCCAACCAAGGTTCTTTCTTTATCTGTTCACATAATTCAGTCAGCTGATCTGGGGTATTTATATATTGGATGTTTGTCATATTGTAAAACGAGCAGTTATTAACATACCGTAAAACATTCGTTCTGCGGTCAGTGGTGATTTTTAATGATAAAATTTAATTTTTGTCTTCACTTAGCCATGCGATTTTGTATTATTCCCGTTACTTCTTACCAACAGAACTGTTCCTTGCTGATTTGCGAACAGTCCCATAAAGCTGCCATTGTCGATCCCGGCGGCGATATCGATCTAATTCTTAAAGCCATTGCCCGAGAAAAGGTATCACCCGAATCCATCTTGATCACGCACGGACATCTTGATCACATCGGCGCCACGGCGGAACTGGCGGCCCTGCTTTCGATCCCGGTTATAGGCCCTCATCAAGACGACCAATTCTGGATTGACGCCATTCCTGAACAATGCCGTACTTTTCGTTTCCCCGCCAGCGAATCATTTACACCATCCCGTTGGTTAAATCAGGGTGACATTGTTAAGGTTGGCGAGGAAGTACTGGAAGTCTTTCACTGCCCCGGCCATACACCGGGGCATGTGGTTTTTGTTCACCGCGACACAAAACTAGCCATAGTCGGCGATGTGCTGTTTAAAGGTTCAATTGGCCGAACCGATTTGCCAAAAGGAGATTTCAATACCTTGATCAATTCAATCAAAAATAACTTATGGACTTTGGGTGAGCAATTTACTTTTATTCCAGGCCACGGCCCGATGTCTACTTTTGGGGAAGAAATGCGCAGTAATCCCTTCGTCAGAGTTTAGTCCTTATATTTGATCGCTCTGATTAACCACCTTGGTTTGGTCAGAGCCTCCGTTAGATTGAGAAGCACGCTTTCTTCCACGCCGGCCATAATTGTTGCGTTTTTTGTTACGTGCTTTTACCCGTTTGATATCCAGTTTACGTTGCTTAATTTCTACAGATTTTAAATGCAGAAAAATATCCTGTGGCATTTCATCGGGCAGCTCAACAAGTGTGTAATCGCCTTGAATATTGATATTGTTGATATTGTTTTTGTCGACCCCTGACTCTTCAATCAATATTTTTTTAAGCTCTTCCGATGTAATCTGATGTTGACTTCCCACGTCCAACCGATAGCGAACCATTTTAATGCTGGGTGGGACTATAACTACTTCTGCATTGCCCAAAGCACTTGCTTTTAGTGCTTTGGGCAACTGTTTCCTGCGTTGCCCTGCCTTTCCTCTTGTTAGCGCCATAGCTCCTGTATCCCTGCAATCATATTTTTTATTGCCGATCATTCCGGTACCGAAGGACTAATACGCACTGTTTCAAAGTCGATCCTGATAAATTTCCACAAAAGCTTCGTCGCGCAATCTGCGTATCCAGAGCTCCGTTTCTTCTTCGATCTTCCGTTTACGGATAGCCTCTCTTACCAGGTTCTTTTTGAACTCACTAC
Organism: Methylobacter sp.; assembly: GCA_036560465.1. Classification (GTDB taxonomy): domain Bacteria; phylum Pseudomonadota; class Gammaproteobacteria; order Methylococcales; family Methylomonadaceae; genus Methylobacter_A. The sequence goes on along the minus strand of DATBRD010000011.1, from coordinate 49,306 downwards.
TGTCGTCCTTATTTTCCCGGCCCAAAACCTGAATAATGTGCCAGCCAAACTGCGTTTGTACAGGCTCGCTCACTTCGTTAATACCGAGTTTTGCCATGGCGTCTTCAAACGGCTTAACCAAATCTCCAGGCCCCACCCAATCAAGCGAACCGCCTTTTAATGCCGAGCCTTTATCATCGGAGTGCGCCCGTGCCAATGCAGCAAAATCATCACCATCGGCAATACGGGTTTTTAACGCGAACAGACGTTTTCTTGCTTCGGCGTCATCAACCAGCTCATTGGTCTTGATGAGGATATGTCGGACTTTGGTTTTAACAATCATGTGATTGTCCATACCTTTTAGCTCTAACATTTTAATAATATGAAAACCACTCGGACTGCGTATGGGGTCAGAAACATCGCCCTGTTTCATCTGAGCAATTACACTGACAAACAAGGTGGGCACTGCACTCATGGTGCGCCAGCCCAGATCTCCGCCTTTTAGGGCATTCGCGTCATCTGAATCGCTTATGGCTGTCTGGGTAAAATCCTGCCCGTTTCGTAGCTTCATGACAAGATCATCGGCCTTACTCATCGCTTTTTGTATCTCTGTCGATGACGCACCTTCTTTAACAGCAATTAATATATGACCCAAATGATACTGTGTGGACTCTTCGCCGATTTTATCCTGGGTTTCCATATAGTGCTCAACCTCTCGGTCGGTCACCTTGATGCGTCCGCCTATCTCTCTGCCGCGTAATTGGTTAATAATGATCTCATTGCGTATATTATCCAAAAAGCTTTGATAGCTAATGCCCTGCCCTTCCAACTCCGACCTGAATTGCTCCAGATCCATATTATTTCTCCGGGCTATATCTGCGGCCGAACTATTGAGCATTTCTTCGTTGACATTAATCCCGGCTTTTTCGGCTAACTGCCGCTGAAGTTTATCAACGATCATTTTCTCCAGTACTTGCTTACGCAGTACATAGATAGGCGGAACTGTGGCGTTACTTTGCTGTATTCTTTGTTCAATAGCGTCCACTTCTTTTTGCAATTCGCGCTCAAGAATAACGTCATCTTCAACCACCGCGATGATAGTATCGAGAACTTCGGCGCTTACTAAAAAGCTGCCAAACAATAAATTGCACAGCAGCAGGATTACAATGGTTCTTTTCATATTTTCTTGCTTAATAATCATCTTTGGGTGCCTGATAACCATAAATTTGCTGTGTAAAGAAACGATCCAGTTTTTCCCCAATACCGGTCAGCCCCTTAAGTTCTATCTGAAAAAATACGCCGGTTTGACTTACACCATTAGCTGTAGGATCGATAACGGGGGCGTTCGGAATAGTTGGGTTTGGACTAGTGGTTAAGCTATTAATCCAGCGTCGTCCAATAAGGCGAAAACGCCAGCAACAATTTTCTTTTTCCACGCCAAAAAAACTTTCCTGGGTTGAATTATTCAACAAGGAATACGTCCAGCGCCCGACCACAGACCAATTGTTATAAACCGGCCAGTGAGCGGAAACGTCACTATTAATAATGTCATAAAGCCTCCTTCCCGATGCGTCCGGAATAATCGTGTTTTTCCGATAACGATAGCCAACATTAACAATTTCACCCGGTCCATTAATATAATGCAGAAAGGCGTTGTGTCTGACAACCCGATTCAAATGGGGATTCCATTGTGCCCCTGAGCTAAGCGAAATATGGTCCGTCAATCCGGCGTCAAGTTCAGCCACCAAGTTTGAAAACTTATCGGTATTTGGAAAATAGCCCGGCAAAGGCTGTTCATAGCCCGGCAAAATAACTTTTCTATCCTGAAAATAAGCAATCTGGCCCACACTGAGCTTTAGCTTTTCCCTGCCGGTTTTAGCATCAACCAAGCGCGTTGTTAAAGCTGCCGTTAGCTGATTGGCATCCCCTACTCTATCCGAACCACTAAAGCGGTTCTCCAAAAACAGACTATTAAAAGAAGGGTCATAGAACGAAGTATCAAATATGGGAATATTGCTCTGGTCTGTCTTGGGGATGTACAAATAGAACAACCTAGGCTCAAGAGTATGCAAATAAGATCTATTAGAAAAATTCACGTCCTTCTCCAGATACAAACCGGTATCAGTAGAAAAAATCGGCAGGGTTCTTGAGATGCTGTCCGTGGTTGTTAATGTAGTGCCTTTGGGAGCGTTTAGCGAATACTGGGTATGCTGCAAAGAGACTTTAGGCGTTAAAAAAGCGCTGGCAGTTTGCAGTGGAAAACTGACTGACGGCTTAACATTGACTCGCTGTGCATTTATTAACGCATCATGCTGGAAATATGCATATTCAGCACCCATCGATGTGTTCAACGGCATAAATTTGAATGCATGATTCAAGTCAAGATTGACCTGCGGCAATCTTTTATATGGCATTCCTGCGTCTGTTATCGCTTTATCAATCGATTGATAACTATCAACATGGCCTCGCAAGGAAACCCCTTCGTTTGCATAACCAAGATTAGCCTGGCTTAAAAGAAAACTGCTGTAAGTAGACATGCTAAGTGCATTGCCTAAATCTTGGAAATAATCTTTATCGGACACCTTATTTAAGTCGAAATTTGAATAAATATGGGGCGAAAATTGGGTGGCATTCCTAGCTGAGGCCGAATACCTTGACTTGTTAAGGAGGCTATCATGCGGCATAAATTCCAGATCGGCAGTTCCCTTTGTCATCTCTGTCAAATAGCGGAAGTCCCCTCCCAGCACAGGACCTCTTTTTGAAAGATACCGTGGCCGTATAGTTAGATCATAATTGGGAGCTATATTCCAATAATAGGGCGTTGACAGGCTAAACCCTGCTTTGTGCGTATTGCCGAATGAGGGCGCAAGAAACCCTGAAAGCCGTCTGTTATCTATCGGAAAAGAGAGATAAGGCGAGTAAAACACTGGCGTACCTTTAAACTCGAGCCAGGCATTCTTAGCGGCGCCTTGACCGCTGACCTTATTCATTTTTAACTCGCTCGCATGCACAACCCAGTCCTGGTTACCGGGACGGCAGCTGGTATAAGCAACCTCTTTATATCGGGACAGACTGCTGCTATCCCGGTAAATCGTTTTAGCCCGGCCTCTGAGCGGCGTAGCCGGAGAAATAAACAGGGCTTCCCGGAGGCGAGCCTGATCGGAAGTCAAGTTAAGAGATGCCGACTCACTGTGCAGTGCCAATTCATCCTCACTGTAATAGACGCTACCTTGTAAGTCCAAGGTTCCGGAGACAGTGTCGTAACTCGCTTTTTTAGAAACTGAGTGCTGATCCGCGCGGGTCATTTCAACATTACCGGTATAACTGTAGATTTCATTCTCGAATATTTCCGCATAATCGGAATCAATATCCAGAGGAGACACATCTCTCAGGTTCTTTTCAGGCACAAACCCTGTTTTTTTAGCGCCGGGTGCCATGCAATTTTGCCAGGGATCGTATTTCAGTTGTGATTTCAGATTGCTAAAGGTTAGCTCTTCATTATGATCAAACGCCGGGGTAAGTAAACTTATGCCGAAATCAGCTGTTTCAATAGTACGTGCCTGCCCCTTAGGATCAGCGCCAACCAGTTTACAATCCCAGTTCTTATCTGCGGATTTGGCATCGCAGGTCCAGCCTGGGCGGTTAGCTTCAGTTTGAAGTGTTTTTTTAGAATTGGAAACAGTCGAGGGTTGAGCAATTGGCTTAGTCTCCACGTTGACGGGTCTTGTGTCTTTATCAGACTTAGTGCTAACAGGAAGCTTGGGTTCATCAACTTGCGTCTCTGCCTTCTCGGCAGGAACGGACTGGGGCTCGACATTCTTGACAGGACCGCGCGCAGGCTCTGCTAAAACCGGTTGAGTGCTTTCAACAGTCTCTGCGGGGGCTGATTGTGTGTCTTTAGCAGGCGCAGGACTGGCAGAAGTCTGCTCGGCGCTGGTTCTCTCCAAAGGTTTTTTTTCACCGACACAAACCCACTCTTTACTATCTTTATTTTGTGTACAATTCCAAAGTGATTCATTGGCATTGCTGGCAGATGTATAAATAGAAGGTAAAAAAAACAGTAATAAGCGGCGGCGCATAGGTGATATCAAGTTTAGTAGCGTAGTGAATCGTAAATCGAATAAAATGCCGGACACTAATTTTACCTTACTACCCCTACATTATACTAATCTATCCTAAATATCATGATGCCTGAAGACTTAAGAACGATATCAATGTTCGACTGGCTTGAAAACGATTTATTGCTCACCATCGCTGCATGCGCCCCTGCTTCCAGTGATGCCAGCTTCCGGCGCTACTTTAGAATCAACACATCAGGCGGTTGCATGGATACAGGAGGCATGCCCTCCGTATGGAAAAAAGCAGATCCACTCTGTGAACAATTGCTGGCGACCGCGGGGCAACAATTTATTGTCATGGACGCCCCGCCGGCCAAAGAAAACATCGAGCCCTTCATTAGAATCGCCAAGCTATTAACGCAGCATCAAATCAACGTCCCGGCCATTTTCCAACAAAACCTGACTGACGGATTTTTATTGCTGGAGGATTTTGGTAACCAGTGTTTCTTGGATCAGCTTAACGAAACCACTGCCGACGAGCTATATCAAACCGCTTTTGATAGTTTATTCAAACTACAAACCCAAGTCGCCCCACAAAATCCCAGATTGCCCAGCTATGATGAGGCGCTCCTGCACAGAGAGCTGGCTATTTTTGACGAATGGTTTTTAACCCAGTTACTGGATATTCAAATCCCCGTCCCAGTTTGGGAGACAGTCCGCGCCGTTCTTACGACATCGGCGCTGGAACAGCCCCGCACCTTCGTCCATCGAGATTACCATTCGCGCAATCTGATGGTATTAGCCAGCGACTCGCCAGGAATCATCGATTTTCAGGATGCCGTTATCGGTCCCATTACCTATGATCTGGTGTCATTATTGCGCGATTGCTATATAAGCTGGCCTGAGCAACAGGTTGAACAGTGGCGATCGAACTATTTTGAGCGACTCCGGCAGGCAGGCCTCATTAATTGCAGCCCGGCGCAATTTAAACGCTGGTTTGACCTGATGGGCATGCAGCGCCACCTTAAAGCCATTGGTATTTTCTCTCGCTTGCACTTGAGAGACGGCAAGTCCAACTACCTTGCCGACATACCACGTACCCTGAACTATGTCACTACCGTTTGCGCGGCTTACCCTGAGTTTGTTGAGTTCAATGCTTTCCTGCAAGAACAGGTATTACCTGTACTGAGCTTAGCAGAAGTATGAAAGCGATGATTTTAGCGGCAGGGCGCGGTGAAAGAATGCGGCCGTTAACCGACCATACCCCCAAACCCTTGCTTACCGCCGCAGGCAAACCGCTTATTGAGTATACAATCAAACAACTGGTCGCGGCCGGCTTTAATGATATAGTTATCAATCATGCCCATCTGGGCCTGCAAATAGAAGGCCGACTCGGTAACGGCGATCAGCTTGGCGCAAACATAAGCTATTCGCCTGAAGGCGAGCAAGCGCTGGAGACAGCCGGCGGTATTATTAACGCTTTGCATTTATTGAGCGATGAGGTGTTTTTGGTGGTCAACGGTGATATAGCGACAGATTTCCCCTTTGCCGAACTCAGAAACCAAGCTGTCGATTTGGCTCATATAGTTCTGGTCGATAATCCCGCGCATCACCCAGGGGGCGATTTCGGTCTGGATAAGTCCGGATTGGTGGTTGCAAACAACACCGAACAATTCACTTTTAGCGGCATCGGATTGTATCGACCCGAGCTGTTTAACAACATGCCTGCCGGCCCCTGTAAACTGGGGCCTTTATTACGACAAGCCATAGCAAACGGCCGGGTTTCAGGGCAAAAAATGGATGGATTCTGGATGGACATAGGCACACCTGAGCGTTTGCAAGAACTGGACTTTTATTACACCCACCAGAGGTAACGATTATGCCTAACCATGTTTATAAAAAAATAGAACTGACCGGCTCATCCGCAAGCGGCATACAAGAAGCCATCGAAAATGCCATCAGCAAGGCCGGGAAAACCAATGACAACATGCGCTGGTTTGAAGTCGTCGAAACCCGTGGCCATATAGAAAACGGCAAAATCGGGCACTGGCAAGTCACCGTTAAAATCGGCGTGACTCTTACAGAATAAAGCCTCATTTTCAATTGCTCGTGAATATGCTGCCGAAAATGGTCACTCATACTGTATGGCACCGTGCCACTGTTACTCGACAGCGCCGCGAACAAAAGAATGCGCATAAATCGGTAGTTCTTTGGTTTACTGGCCTATCAGGTTCCGGCAAATCAACGCTGGCTCATGCAGTGGAAGAACAGCTATTTCTACGCGGTTTGAGTACCTTTGTCCTGGATGGCGATAATGTACGTCACGGCTTATGTAACGATCTGGGCTTTAGCGATACAGACCGCAAGGAAAACATCCGCCGCATCAGTGAAACAGCCAAACTGTTGCTCGAAGCAGGAGTAATAACACTTACCGCGTTTATCTCGCCATTCAACGCGGAGCGCGCCGCAGCAAGAAACCTGATGCCGAATGGCGATTTTATTGAGATTTACTGCTTTTGCCCGTTAACAGTTTGTGAGCAACGAGATGTTAAAGGACTGTACAAAAAAGCGCGGCTGGGCGAGATAATGGATTTTACCGGCATTTCCTCGCCTTACGAAGAACCGGAAAACCCGGAGTTAAAAATTGACACTAGCCAATTTACACTCGAAGAAAGTGTGCAGCAGGTTATATCACTGTTACGCGATCGAAACATTCTGTCCGCACTGGAATAAACCATGCATTTCGATGTCTTCAATGGCGATGCCGACGGCATTTGCGCGCTGATCCAGCTGCGCCTTGACAAACCGCTGGAATCGCAGCTCATTACCGGCATTAAACGTGATATCCAATTACTGGATAAATTTTACGCAAGCCCAGGCGATTACATTACGGTACTGGATATTTCCCTGCAAAAAAACAGCGCACGGGTTAATGAGTTTTTAAGCCAGGGAGCGCATATCTTTTATGTCGATCACCACCAGCCCGGCGATATTCCAAAACACCCCCATTTAAAAACCCTGATTAACACCGACAGCGCGGTCTGCACCAGCCTGCTCGTTAATCAGTACCTGAATGGCAAGTATCCGTTATGGGCAATAACAGCAGCCTTTGGCGACAATTTAAACCACAGCGCAGAAAGTCTGGCCGCCTCCCTGAATCTAAGCCAAACAAATATTGAAACCCTGAAAAATCTTGGCATCTATATCAACTACAACGGCTACGGCAGTTGCATAGCTGACCTGCATTTTGCGCCTGATAAACTGTATCTTGAAATGGCTGGGTTCCAATCCCCTTTTGACTTTATCAGCGGCAACCATGATATCTTTATGCAGCTGGAACAGGGCTATCACGAAGACATGACAAACGCCCAACGTCTTGCCCCTGAATACCAGAGCGATGCAATCGCCGTATTTATCCTGCCCGACACAATCTGGGCAAGACGCGTCAACGGCGTCTTCGGGAATTTTTTAGCCAACCATGCTCCAACCAGAGCACATGCTGTTATCACTCGTAATAAAGACCACGATTACCAGGTTAGTGTCAGAGCGCCGCTAATCAGTCAAACCGGCGCAGACGAATTATGTTCGGCCTTTCCAACCGGCGGTGGACGCAAAGCTGCGGCAGGCATCAATCACTTGCCCGGCGATAAATTAAATAGCTTCATTGAAAAGTTTCAGGCTTTTTATTCATGAGTAACTGTTACAATGCCGTTAATTTACCTGACCAATTTTTTAAAAAACCATCCTTATAAACATTAGCCTTATCGGCAAACCACGACCGCCGGAATCCACACGAATGAACTCACATAACAATAATAAATCATCCGCCCCGAATCGACTGGAACAATTACAGCACATCAATCTACAACTTGCGGCACTGGGGCAGCCGACTTGTGATGCGGATAACGACTCGCAATACCTCAAGATTGCCGGCGGACTGTTAAAAACCTATTCTCAGCAACGCCGCCTGCTGGCGCTGGCCAAGTACCGTTGTCCGGCCGACCAGCGCATACAGGATTTTCTTAACAATTACCTGACAGAAAACGGCATAGACTCCCCGGTCCGTTTGCCAGCCGAAACCTTTGTGCTGGAGCAAAAAGGGCTGGCGCGTGAATTATCCCTGCCGTTCCAGCACAACGAATTCCACTCGCCTTATATCGATTCCTACCGGATACAGCAAGGCGTGCTGCATAACCCGAAAAATGACCGGCGCACCACTAAAGGCGTGTTTCACATTGCCGCCGGCGGCCTTCCGGTTCCGGCTGACAAAAGCGAGGTGCCTGTTCAAGCCTATGCGGCTCTGCTCCATGCAGCCTTGACGCCTCCTGACGACCTTTTGGCCCTGCCCTTTACCAGCGGCCAAGCCAACATTGCCAAACTCTGGGTATCATCGCTGCTCAGGCCTATCGTATGCCCGGAAGTTTCCGCATCAATGCCGGTCAAAACCATGGAGGTCCGCTTCTTTGCTCCCGGCGGACTGGTTGCCAACCTGGATTTCGTTGAATCCATTTTCGGCAATGCAGGCGACCCGTTTCTGCCCGAAAACGATGCCGCATTGGACATTGACCACTGGACCGGCCATACCGGCTGTATTATTCTTGCCTCTCACTTGGTTCATTGCCGGAAAAAGGACCTCGGTCTGCCGCATTATGACGACGCCACGGAGCGCCAGCGTAAAGAGGGCATGTGCTGGCAACAACAAGATGAACTGTACAATAACGGCCAGCCTTTTAAGCTGGTGTGCCGCGACATGAAGGGAGTTATTGTCACCATCATCGCCGACAACTATTTCGGCTACAGCAAAAAGGAAATCAAGTCCCATATCAGCTATTCAGCCAATCTGTACGGCGGCGCTGAAGAAGAGCATTCAGGCGGCGCGCTGGCCTTCCCGAGAGTTATCCTCGGCGAAATCTTTTTGCCGCATACTTCCTATATCAGCGAACATTATTCTTTCGATAAAGTTTGTCGGCAACTGTCGCCGGTCATAGAGCCTAAAGACGAAGGCTATGCTGTCGACAAAAACTATCCCGACATTATTTATATCCCCAATTCGGCAAAGTTCAACATTCCGCAACAGCAAGTCAGCTGGACGCATAACCGGCAGACGCACGCACTTAAATTACTGTTCGGCTACACCTATGTCTATCCCAACGGCTTTAAAATCCATATGGAACGCCATCCTACTGCGCCCAGCTGGCGCTTGATCGGCACCCATCAGGAAGGCACTTTCTGCCACAAGCCGAGCACGGTATCCGGCGGCGGCAAGTCGGAGATTTCCAAATCGATTTCGGGGGCTATCATTTCCGGCCCTGTTTTTGTCGATAATTTCGACAAGGATATGGACATAGTCACCACCATATTCGAACACGATTATTCCACCCGGTTCCGCGATCCAGCCCTGCATGGCCTCGACCGTCGCGACCTGCTCAGCAATGAGCGCACCTTGGGTTCGGTCATCAAACTGTTGACGCCTTCTGAAACTGAATTTTCAGACGCCCATAACCAGTGGCTGGCGACTATACCCCAGCATATCCTGGCCGTGGCACTGATGATCAAACGTTTTTATAAGGAAGAATGGGGACAAGACTGGAAGAAACATTTCTCCGTCGACATGGTCAACAGCCATCCCGGCAACGAGCTGAAGTTCCAAGGCCGCAAACTGATCGCCAGTTATTTGCGCGTCGGCTTTGACGAAAATGGTGCGTGGCGAGTGTTCAAACTGCGCCAGGATTTTATCGCCTCGGCCAAGGTCCAGTTGGAAGATGACATTTCCGCATCCACGGTCGTGCCGGTGCGCTACCTGACCGGACTTAATCCCGATTATAAAAACCCCAGCGTCAAATTGGTCGAAAACTGCGAGCAGAGCTTCTTTCAGCGTCCCGACGATGCAATACACCGGGGCACCGATTTACAAACCGAGCTGGATTTTTCACGCACCGACAATTTTATTTCCAATTTCCAACCGCTGACCGCAAAAGACGCGCGCGAGTTCACCGAAGACGTGATCCACTTCGACGAGTTCAGCAAACCGATGCGGGATGTCATCCATCAAGCATTAAACCGCAAAGACGGCGAATACTTCGTGTCCTCGGCGCACCCTCGCCTAGTTGACGGAAAACCCAGTCAAAACGTCCGCTACCTGCAACTTCGTCCCGACATAGCCAATCCCAAAATGCGCTATATTGCGGAACTGTCTACCCGCTTGGCACGGGGACTTAATGCCGACCAGACCGTTTATTTCCCGGTTAACGAAGTGCTGACCGGACGGCGCAACAACCCTGCCGACCTTGAGTCAGGCATTCGCCCGCTGGCTATTTATAATCCGATCCATTACCAGGAATTGCCTGAGCTGTTCATGGATTTTATTTGCAGCCTGACCGGAAAATCGCCTTCCACCACCGGCGCAGGTTCCGAGGGCGCATTAACCAAAGGCCCGTTCAATGCCGTATCGGCTACCGCCGACCTGAACACCGCGCTGGTTTCATTTATTCTGTGCGGTTATGACGGTTTTTCCACGGCGGCAGGCTTTATAGGTGCCAAGCGCCGGATCGATCATGACATTAGCCTGCTGATTCCTGAAATCTGGTCACGCCTGCCGGTCACTCAGCGCGACCCACAGTACCTGATCGCAAAAGGGCAACTGGAGAAACTGGAAGATTTTGAATACGAGGGCCGCACTGTTTACCAAAGCCGGTTGGGCTATCGTATTACCGAACGCTTCGTACATACCAATTTCGGCAAAGTGTTTGATTACCCTACAGCGGTATTTGACGAAGCCATGTTAAAGCCGGAAACACAGGACTTGGCCAGCTATGTAGACGGCATCGACAATGTTTATGAAGCGCAGCAACGGGTAGCGCAACTGTATTTCCAGGACGGCTCCATCAATGACGCCTGTCCGCCGCTAAAAGCGCTGCTACACATCATGGTCAACGGCCAGAATGAAGGCCAATCCATCAGTGACCCGGCTATTCGAGCGATGTTCACCCGCGACTACTTGCTGCAAAGCGACTGGTATCAACAACGCCTTGAGATTAAGCAGCAGCGCGACAGTGAGCTGTGGCAACAGCACAAGGCTTATATCCAACAGCAATTGACTAAAACGGAACATAACGATTCAGCCATTCGCAATGCGTTAAACCAAAAACTTGAAGCCGCCGAGCGCATGCTGGACGAAATCAACAGTCCGGCTTATCTGCAAGATCTGCAAGGAACTTTAGGGGCGGATTGGGTTCATCAATCGTAGGCATACGCTCAAAACTCAATTCCTGTTAGCGATAAGAAATGACTACCTTCTGCATACAGATTCAGCCTCATAGAGCCCCAAGTCTCGATTTGGAGAAGGTCAAAGAATTTGGCGAAGCCATCGCTTCGGATAAGGAACTGGTTTCGCGCTTCGAAATTGCAGAAGGCGTGGATGGAGTGTCGTATACGAACTTGATGTTCGAAACGGCGGATGCTCCATCTTTGTGGCAACGGTTACACTCCGAGCTATATGGCAGCGAAGAAATCCGCGATGACATGCTCCGAGCTTCAATGGCGCTATGCGAGGGTAAAAACGGATGGAACGACTACCTCCTTCTTTATCACTTCAATGAAGGCGAAAAATTGGACAAATTTCAGTGATCGCTAGCAACGCATCAACTCGGACAGCCGAAAACGTCGCTCCTTCGTCGCGTCACTTTGAGCTGCTAGTTATGGCTAGCGTTAGAAACCATAAACTTTCAGGAATTTCTTTTCAGCTTTCTACATGCCATGGACGGCGTGTTATAGCTAGTCATTGATATGCTGCTTCGGTAGTCTTTTAACAGCGGCCTTAAGCTATAACAGTCCACTGGCTTTGGAGTGCAGATGTGTTAAAGGCGGTAGCTTTAGTGAACAGGCCTTTACAGCCCCCCCTCAAAGCGAGCTGTTATCTGCTGCTACGCGATTTTGAATAATCGATAGAAATTTTCAGTCGATGACTCTGCGACTTTGTTCATTGTCGTTCCACGCAACTCCGCCAGCTTTTCTGCCACATAGCGTACGTAAGTAGGATAATTGGGTTTTCCGCGGAAAGGTACGGGAGCCAGATAGGGCGAGTCGGTTTCGATAAGGAATCGGTCGGCGGGTACTTTTTTGGCGATTTCCTGGATTTCCTTGGCGCTGTTAAACGTCACGATGCCAGAGAAGGAAATATAAAAATTCAAATCCAGGGCTTTTTTGGCAAACTCCCAGTCTTCGGTAAAGCAATGGATAATTCCCCCTACTTCATCAGCACCCTCTTCTTCCAGAATACGTAGCGTGTCATGCTTGGCTTCACGGGTATGGATAATCAACGGTTTTTTCAATGCTTTTGCAGCGTTAATATGGTTTCTGAAACGCTGGTGTTGCCAGCTTAAATCACCCTCGCTACGGAAATAATCCAAACCTGTCTCACCGATACCGATGACTTTGTCGGATTGACCCAAAGCGATCAGTTCTTCGGCACTAGGGTCTTGACCGTCCTGGCTATTGGGATGCACACCCACGGTCACGAATATTTCCGGATAAGGAGAAACCAACTCCAGCATTGCCGGATAAGATTCCAAATCTATCGCAATACATAACATACGTTCAATTTGGCTATTTGCCGCTTCATGCATGAAACAGGCAAAATCGTTTTGGTAGGGTGCCAGATCAATACGATCCAGGTGACAATGGGAATCTATTAGCATGGGAAATTTGTCAGATAAAAAAGCCTGTTAAAAAACAGGCGTAAAGCTGGTGATTAATGGACGACTTTCAACAAGTAGGCATTGAGGCTAAGCCTCTGTAGACTCACATAGTATGGGTCGAACGATCATTTTCCAAAGAGCCGGCCAGATAGTTTTCTATTTTATTGCGTGATACGCCGCCGTCCTGATTGCTAAACTGCACGCCAACACCACTGACTCTTATGCCTTCCGAGCCGGGCGGAGTGATCCAGATGATTTTTCCGGCTATCGGCAAGCGTTCGGTTTCATCCATTAAATTGAGCAGCATAAATACTTCCTGCCCCATTTCATATTCACGATTGGTGGGAATAAACAATCCGCCATTGATAACAAAAGGCATATAAGCTGCGTATAAAGCGTTTTTATCTTTAATTGAAAGGGACAATATGCTTTGTCCGGCTCCTGCATCGGCCATGGTCATTTACTCCGGTTAAGTTCGTGCCATTGTATTAGAATTTCTTCAAGCAATAATTGCTTGTTTATTTGCGTATCCAGTCGTTGCCGACCTATCAATAATAGATCATACAACTTATAAAGTCCTTTTAATTCTAGCTGCTGGGACAGTTCTTGCAACTGCTCATTTAAGTCCGGGTTATATAAATTCTCGACCTCGGAATGATAAAAACATTTAATCAAGTCGATAATCCAAGAGGTCATCCAGAATATTAATGGCGATGCCGGTAGCTTGTTCCAGTCTTCAGCAACAATGACCGGAGATTCATGCCACTTTGCTATTGCCATCCATGCTTTGAAACATTCATTACGTAACGTTAATGTCCCATCATTAGCGTAATCGAGTGCCAGCAAAGGCGCCCCCTGCGCCAAAGAGATATTGCAGTACAGTTTCTTGTCCGCGGCATCAGACTGCAAAGTTTTGGCCAGCCAGTCAGCCACGGTTTGTTTATCCGGTGAAGCGATGGCCAGCTTCTGGCAACGGCTGATGATAGTCGCCGGTAATTTGGACGGCTTTTCGGTAATTAATATGATGACGGTGCGTTCGGTCGGCTCTTCAAGGCATTTCAAGAACGCATTGGCCGCAGCGTTGTTCATCTTGTCTGCCGGATTAATGATAACAACGCGATGAGTCTCGAACTGCGGTTTTAAGGTTAATCGGGTAATCAGGCTGCGTATCTGCCCGATAGTGATACCTTTGCCGGCTTCCTCGGGCTGTACCTGAATAAAGTCGGGATGCGTTTCGGCATTAACCAATAAACAGCTACTGCAAAAACCGCAAGCCATAACATTGGTCTTCGGTGCTGCGCAAAGCAAAGCAATAGCGAACTGACTGGCCAGCTGCTGTTTGCCCAGCCCTTTATTGCCGGTAATGAGTAAGGCCTGGGGAATGCGTTTTTGCTCGATATAACTGCAAAGATGCTCCCACAGAGGTTGTTGCCAAGGCAATAATTGACTGCTGGGCACGGTCATTTTACGACGACATGCCTGGAAGACGTTGGGCAATTCAAGGCACACAAACCGAGTGATGTACGCATGACATCTGTAATGGCTCTTTGTACATCGATTAGCGGTTGATTGGCTTTGATTAGTTTGATGCGCTCGGGGTTTAATTCGGCCTGCAATAAATAAGCCCGCCTGACGCCTTCAAAAAAGCTGATTTTTTCCAATTCAAAACGATCAAGCGCTCCGCGTTCTCTGACTCGAGCCATACCAATCTCAACCGGCGCATCCAACAGTAAGGTTAAATCAGGCCTTAATGTGCCTTGCACCAGATCTTCCAGCTGTTTGATAGTGCTGATTTTCATGCCTCGGCCACCACCCTGATAAGCGTAAGTTGCATCGGTAAAGCGATCGCAGAGCACCCATTTTCCTTGTGCCAAAGCTGGCTCAATGACGTGCTTGATATGCTGGGCTCTTGCCGCAAACATCATCAATAACTCGGCCTGTTCCGAGATGGCCTCGCTTTTCTTATCCAGCAATAATTGACGTATTTTTTCGGCAAGCTTGGTGCCGCCCGGTTCGCGCGTAACAACGACAGAAATGTTATGTTGCTCTAAGTAGTCTTTTATAAACGCCAGATTGGTAGTCTTGCCGACACCTTCCACGCCTTCCAGTGTAATAAATTTCCCTCTAATCATTTCTTGTTCCTTTGAAATTTGTCAACGGCCATTTGATGGTCTTTCAAGTTCGCCGAAAATTCATGCGTTCCATCACCACGAGCTACAAAATAAAGACTGTCTCCCTTATCCGGATGCAGCACGGCATTAAGCGCATCGCGTCCCGGCATGGCAATGGGCGTAGGCGGCAAACCGCTGATAACGTAAGTATTGTAGGCCGTAGCAGTGGTTAAATCTTGTGACCTGATATCACCCTGATAACTTTCACCCATACCATAAATGACAGTAGGATCGGTTTGTAACAACATATTCTGTTCCAGCCTTCGGATAAATACGCCAGCGATGATGGGTCTTTCGGCGGCAGCTCCGGTTTCTTTTTCTACAAGTGAAGCAAGAATCAGAGCTTCATAAGGCGTTTTAAACGGCAGTCCTTCCGTTTTATTAAGCCACTCCTGTTGCAATACCTGCTGCATTTTTTCATAGGCTCTTTTTAATAGAGACACATCGGAGGTATGCTTCTCAAAGAAATAGGTATCAGGAAAAAATAAACCTTCGGGCGACTGCCTGTCAGACTTGAATTTGACCATCAAACTAGCAAAATCGACACCATTTAACGTGTGCTCTAGATTGGGGTTTTTCTCAATTTCATGCAATATTTCTTTAAAGCCCCAACCTTCAGGAAAAGTAATGGTATGTTGCTTGGTTTTTCCCTGAACGAATAAAGCTAGTATTTGGGGTATAGTTATGCCGGAAGTTAACTCGTACTCCCCTGTTTTAATTTTTTTAAAAGCATTATCTTGAAAAGCGATAACCTTAAACCAGAAGGGTTTAACATCCAGCTGTTGGGCTACAAGCTTATCGCTAATAAGATCAAGCGAATCGCCTTTTTCAATTTCTATATAAACAGTTTTATTAGTCAGCGCAGGGTGATTTAACGCTTTTTGATAGTCCATCCACATCCAGCCGCTTCCAAAACTTAACACCAGCAAGGTAAAGCCAATGATTTTATTGTTCATTAGTAAGAGCCTCAATAGTCGCTCCCTGCATTGCTTTACTTCCAGCATTCTATCTCCCTGGAATCGTCATTGATCAACTTGTCCAGCTGGATTTGAATATTTCTGGTTACCGGGCCAACCGAAAAACGCGTAGTTTCGATTTGATTGACGGGCCAGATGCCGATAATTGAATTACAAACGAATACTTCATCAGCCGATAACAACTCATCTTTCGTAAACATATGTTCAACTAACAGAAGACCATGGCCCGCTGATATCTTCATTATAATGCCGCGCATAATGCCAGCAACACCTGACTGAGCCAGCATTGCTGTATGAAGACTGTTATCTTTAACGTAGAACAGATTAGTCATTGTTCCTTCAATAACGTAGTCGTTGACATCGAGCATAAGCCCTTCCTGAATGGAGGAGTCACTCCATTCAGCTCTCGCCAGAACCTGTTCAAGCCGATTCAGATGCTTGATACCTGCTAAGGCAGGATTCAAGCCTAAACGGGTTGCGCAAATGCGGGCGACTATACCTTGCTGCCGATATACTTCCGGATAGTCAGGATAGGGATGAAGACTTAATATGCGAGTTGGATGAATGACATCGGGTTGGCGATAACCTCGCCCGCCCGAGCCACGTGTGATTATAATTTTAAGCACCGCTCGTACAGGGTGCGTGTTGCCGACCCATCGACGGCAAAGCTCTTCGGCCTCAAAGCGTAATACTTCTATACCTGAAAAAGGGATGTGAAGTCGTTGACAACCAGCATTCAGCCGTTGCAAATGACGTTCGAGAAAAACAGCTTGCCCGTCTCTAACTTCAATGGTTTCAAATAATCCGTCGCCGTATTGAAAACCGCGATCAGATATTTCGATATGCTCCCTGCTTTCACCATTGATAAGAATCATTTTCTTGATTCATAGCTTTCAGTTTTGCGCAAATTACTGAAAACTACTTACTCATACCGTTTAAAAATTAGTGAACCATTAGTACCGCCAAAGCCAAAGGAATTGGACATGGCTACATCAATTTTCATATTTCTCGCGGTATTCGGAACAAAGTCCAGATCACATTCCGGATCTTGATTTTCCAGATTAATGGTTGGTGGAGCAATTTGGTTTTTGATGCTTAATGCGGTCAGTACTGCTTCAATACCACCAGCAGCACCTAATAAATGGCCAATCATGGACTTTGTTGAACTGACGGCAATTTTATAGGCGTGATCGCCTAACGCCGCTTTCATCGCCTGAGTTTCGCCTACATCGCCGGCCGGTGTTGATGTGCCGTGTGCATTGATATAATCGACAGCATCGGCATTTAGTCCGGCATCACGCAGGGCATTTTTCATGCAACGCGCAGCTCCTTCTCCGCCGACAGAAGGCGTAGTCATGTGATAAGCGTCCCCGCTCATACCAAAGCCTACCAATTCGGCATAAATTTTTGCGCCTCGCGCTTTAGCATGTTCCAGTTCTTCAAGAACCACAACACCTGCACCATCGCTGAGCACAAAACCATCACGGTCTTTATCCCAAGGACGACTGGCGGCTTGCGGATCATCGTTGCGGCGGGATAAGGCTTTTGCCGAAGCAAAACCGCCCATCGCTGTCGGTGAGGTTGTGCAACGTTCCGCGCCACCCGCGATCATAACATCCGCATCGCCATATTTAATTAAGCGTGCTGCATCGCCAATATTGTGAGTGCCTGTGGAACAGGCGGTAACAATGGCGTAATTTGGACCTTTTAATCCGTATTTGATCGAAAGGTTGCCTGAAATCATGTTGATGATATTACCGGGAACGAAAAATGGCGAGATACGGCGCGGTCCGCTTTTCTCATAAAGGGCATAGCACTCTTCAATGCCGGTAATTCCGCCTATACCCGATCCGATAGCGACACCAATACGCTCAGCATTAGCTTCGGTTACTTCAATACCTGAATCTTCAATCGCCTGACACCCCGCTGCGATGCCGTAATGGATAAATCCATCCATACGTTTGGCATCTTTTTCCGGAATATATTGGCTAATATCAAAATTTCTTATAACGCCGCCAAAAGTGGTGGCGAAAGGAGAAATATCGAAGGAATCAATTGGGCTTATACCGCTTTTACCATTAATAATACCATCCCATGTTTCTGAGACCGTGTTAGCTAAAGGCGTGATTGCGCCTAATCCAGTTATTACAACTCGACGTTTGCTCAATGTGATTTACCGTAAGAAAAAATAAAGGAGGGGATAAAGAATTAGTCATATAGGCCGAAAGTGCGCCGTCATAAAACACCGAAGCACTAAGTATGGGTTACGCTACGTTTGGCAATTACTCTGTTCCTTCTGCATACATGCAGTCGGCGACAATTGCTCCTGCATCGCCTAGAGCGCCTACTTTTGGTACTCTACATTCTGCATCCATGCAGCCCGTAACCCAACCTACAAGTTCATCAACTAAAGATTAGTTTTTAAGCGTTTTTTACTACGTAATCGATAGCTTGCTGAACAGTTGTAATTTTTTCAGCTTCATCGTCTGGAATTTCGCATTCGAATTCTTCTTCAAGAGCCATGACGAGTTCAACTGTATCAAGAGAATCAGCACCAAGATCATCTACAAATGAAGCATCAGTAGCGATATCTTCTTTAACACCCAATTGTTCTGCAACAATCTTTTTTACTCGTTCTTCAATGTTACTCATATTTATTGTCCTCAAACAATGTAAGCTTCTCAGCGTCTAATCCGAGACTTACAATAGTATTGTTATTAATTTTATTTGAAATCCCGTCTCCGGAAATTCCAGACGGCGGGGAGAATTATACTTTATATTGTAAGAATGTCACAATATAAAGGCATGAACATACTGATACCGACTATAGGCAACACCTCTTACGGCATGAACATGCCGCCATTAACATGAATATTTTCACCAGTGATATAGGCTGCTCCATCGGATGCCAGAAACGAAACCGTATGCGCGATCTCTTCTGCTTTACCCAAACGGGACAGGGGAATAGATGCCAGCAACGTATTTTTAATATCGTCACTCAGCTCTCTAGTCATATCAGTATCAATAAATCCAGGCGACACAGTATTGATAGTGATATTCCTTGATCCGACTTCTTTAGCCATAGACTTAGCAAACCCAACCATTCCTGCTTTTGCCGCGGCATAATTTGCTTGCCCTGCGTTACCTGTCGAGCCAACTACAGATGAAATATTGATAATACGACCTGTTTTGGCTTTCATCATGCCGCGCAGCACCGCCTTGCTCATACGATATACCGAAGTCAGGTTGGTATTGATAATATCATCCCACTCTTCGTCCTTCATACGCATCAACAAATTGTCACGAGTGATACCTGCATTGTTGACTAGCACAGCTGGAGTTCCGAACTCGTCATTAACAATTTTCATGACTTCTTCAATAGATTGAGGGTTGGCGACATCAAGCTTTAAGCCCTTGCCATACTCACCCAAATAGGCAGAAATTGAATCGGCACCGCTATCTGTTGTGGCAGTGCCGATGACAAAAAAACCATCCTGAGCCAATCGCTCAGCGATTGCCCGACCAATGCCGCGACTGGCACCCGTTACTAAAGCTACTTTTTTATCCATTGAGTTGCTCCAATACTTTATTTAATGTTTCCGGATCGTAAATAGACATATGCTCGGCATCTTTGGCAATGCGCTTGTTCAGCCCGATTAGCACCTTGCCCGGACCGCATTCAACAAAACTGGTAACGCCCTGATCATGCATAAATTTAATGCTATCAGCCCAGCGCACCGGCTTATAGAGCTGCTCTTTTAATGCATTACGGATGACTTCAGGTGCGCTATGTGACGCAACATCTACATTATGTATCAGCGTTGCTTTTGGCGTATCAATCACAGTGTGTTGCAATTGCTCATCCAGCTTTTTGGACGCCGATTCCATTAACTCACAATGAGAAGGAACACTAACGGGCAACAGCACTGCACGTTTGGCACCCGCTTCTTTTGCCGCGAGCATTGCCCTTTCAACGGCAGCAACGTTACCAGCAATAACCACCTGCCCCGGCGAATTAAAATTGACCGCCGAAACTATTTCACCCTCAGCCGCGTTCGCACAAACCTGAACAACCTGATGATCCTCAAGACCCAGAATTGCCGCCATTGCACCGACACCCGGAGGCACAGCTTCCTGCATCAGCCGTCCTCTTGCCGCAACCAGCCTTATGCCGTCTTCAAACGACAAGGCATCCGAACAAACCAAAGCTGTATATTCACCCAGACTGTGGCCGGCCATCCATGCAGGGCGAACGTTACTGTGTTTGCACCATAGCAGCCAAACAGCCACACCGGCGGCCAGCATTGCAGGTTGCGTATTATGTGTTTGATTAAGCTCTTCCTCTGGGCCTTCTGCAACAATAGACCACAGATCCTTGCCTAACGCATCGGATGCCCGCTCAAAAGTATGTTTCACCTCGGGATAACTGGCAGCCAGATCGTTTAGCATACCGACAGATTGCGATCCCTGACCTGGAAAAACAAAAGCTAAGTTATAAATTTGGTTATTCATTTCAATATGCTTTTAGTATTTAATTAACGCAGAACCCCAAGTGAACCCCGCCCCAAACGCTTCAAGCAAAATGATTTGCCCGCGTTGAATACGACCGTCCCGAATCCCTTCATTGAGAGCAAGCAGCACCGATGCGGATGAGGTATTTCCTTGATTTTCAAGGGTCAAAATGACATGATCCATGGACATTTTTAATTTCTTTGCTGTCGCCGCGATAATTCTTGTATTCGCCTGATGAGGAACCAGCCAGTCAACATGAGATTGCTGCATGTCATTTGCCGCCAAAGTTTCGTCGACTATACGACCCAGCGTATTGACAGCCACCTTGAACACTTCGTTACCGCGCATACTGATGTAGCCGGGCTCGTGCTTTTTCGCCTCGGTAGCAGCCTGAGGATTTGGGCAATACAGCAGATCTTCATATTCACCGTCAGAATGAATATGTGTCGATAAAATGCCTGCTTCATCCGATACTCCCAGCAATACCGCGCCAGCACCATCCCCAAATAAGATACAAGTTCCCCGGTCAGTCCAGTCAACAACGCGTGAACAAATTTCAGTCCCTACAACAAGAACCTTCTTGGCTGCGCCCGATTTGATATATTGATCAGCAATGCTCAAGGCAAAAATCGAACCTGAACAAGCAGCCTGCACGTCAAAAGCGACGCAATTTTTAATGCCCAAGCGCTGCTGCAACAAACAGCCGGTACTGGGATAAACACGATCCGGGGTACCGGTCGCAACAATAATTAAGTCAATTTCCTCGGCATCACAAGCGGCAGCTTCTATAGCTTGTCTTGCAGCAATCTCGGCCATGCTTGAGGCCGTTTCATCTGCCCCCGCAATGCGACGGCTTTTGATGCCGGTTCGCTCAAAAATCCAGCTATCGGAGGTGTCAACAGTTTGTGATATTTGTTCATTGGTAAGAACTTTCTCCGGCAGATAGCCGCCGGTACCGATTACTCTTGAATAACGAATCATGCATTCTCTCTCAGAGCCAAAGTTTTTTCGACTTGTTCGCTTATTTTTCTTATAACGTCTTTTTTTACTTCAATTTCAGCAAGATGAATCGCCGTTTTAAACGCCAGTATATCCGCACCTCCGTGGCTTTTAATAACCAAGCCGCGTAACCCTAAAAAACTAGCCCCGTTATACAAGCGCGGGTCGATACGTTTTTTAAATGATTTGAGCACCGGATAGGCCAGAAGTCCTGCCAATTTGGTGATACTATTTTTACCAAAGGCCTCTTTTAATGCAGTACCAATCATTTTTGCCGCACCTTCAATAGATTTGAGCGCGACATTACCGACAAAACCATCGGCAACAATCAAATCGACATCGATATGACCAGCATTTAAAGAATCGCCTTCTACGTAGCCTATGTAGTTTAGCGATGAATTTTCCAGTAATTTTGCCGCAGCTTTAACCTGCTCATTACCTTTCACATCTTCTTCACCAATATTTAATAAACCAACCTTGGGATTATCAATATTTTCAACCGCTTTAACCAGCTCAGCACCCATCACTGCAAATTGAAAAAGATGCTCCGCAGAGCAATCCACATTAGCTCCTAGATCAAGCGCATGAGTATGTCCATTAATGGACGGCAATGTGGAAATGATGGCAGGTCGATCAATGCCCGGAATCATTTTAAGCACAAAGCGGGCAGTAGCCATTAAAGCTCCGGTATTGCCGGCACTGACACAAGCATCGGCGCGCCCGTCATGAACCAGGTTGATAGCAACCCGCATTGACGAATCTTTTTTGTTTTTTAATGCCTTGGATGGCGACTCATCCATTTCGACACACTGAGATGCGTGCTGAATGGTAAGTCTGTCTTGGTAGTCAATTAATGCTTGGGCTAACTGCGGTTTCAGAACCGCTTCATCGCCCACTAAGATCAGTTTTAAGTCTGGATTGCTCTTTAGACAATCCAACGATGCCGGAATGGTGACTTCAGGACCGAAATCCCCGCCCATTGCATCAATCGAAATTGTTAGGCTCACGCTTACGGATGACTCCTGAGTTATTAAAAAAAAGCCGAACCTGACCAGATTAGATCAACTTCGGCATATTTATGCTGCAAGGTGAAGATTTATTAATCTTCGTCGCCGTTGCTTACGATTTGGCGACCTTTAAAGAAGCCATCTGGAGTAACATGATGACGAATATGAGTTTCACCTGTCATCGGATCTTGAGACAAAGTTCTACCTGTTAACGCGTCATGTGAACGACGTTGACCACGTCTTGAACGTGATACTTTACTTTTTTGTACGGCCATTATAAATCTCCAGTGTTTTTAAGTTTGGCTAGAATGGAAAAAGGATTTTCAGGGGGCGATTGCTGTTCATCTGTCAAAGAGCCTGCTTTATTGACATATGAATTATTGGCGAGACAATCGTGCTGATGCTTGGGGAATGCAGGCAAAATAAGCAACAATTCGTCTTCAATAATATTCTTTAGAAGGATTTTTTCATCATCAACCAACAACGGTTCATAATCCTCGGGCAATCTGTCTGCTTGATCTATTGAAGTAACAATACCTAACTTGACAGTATTTTTGACAGGCCATTGCACTGCTTGTAAGCAGTTTTGGCATTTAAGCTCCAAAACCGCCTCAATATGCCCTTCAACTTTGGCCAATCTTCCCTCCCGGCCAAAAAAAAGATCCACAGTTACAACTCCTGTATCGTTAAACAGCACATCGGCCAAACGATCCAAGCTACTTACAGGTATTTGCCCCTTCAATTCACCGCGCTTATCAGCCAGGTGCAAAGGGTCTATATATTCAGGTAATCGAGCTAACATAACCGCGCAATGGTATATGGAAACAACAAATTCGTCAAATCCTAAATACCTATCCTATATGAATAAACCGAACTAAAAGCCCATGACTTCAATCAACAAAAGATAAGTACACTGCTTAATTAGAGAGACTGAACTATCAACGCTTAACGATAATTGGCTTATTGGAAAGCTCATCGGGATTATCTGCGCCGGGCG
Source organism: Methylobacter sp. (assembly GCA_036560465.1). GTDB lineage: Bacteria > Pseudomonadota > Gammaproteobacteria > Methylococcales > Methylomonadaceae > Methylobacter_A. The sequence goes on along the minus strand of DATBRD010000011.1, from coordinate 25,910 downwards.
GAAAATGAGTGGACAGTAATGTCGTAATACGCTCGATGCCTTGCAGTGACCCGCTCAGAAAATCACCTTGCAGAAATTCTCGCTGCATAGCTTTTGCTATATTATCCCACTCGACTTGCGCCACACGCTTGGCAATGCCTCGATCTGCGACAATATGAACTTCCCGATCCGCCAGCAACAGATAAATCAAAACGCCGCTGTTTTGTTCAGTATCCCAGACCTGCAAATTCGAAAACACCTCTATCGCACGCTGCCGAGCCGATACACTCCGCCAAACCTGGCCCAATGCAAGCGCATTTTCAACGGCAAAACGAAGCTCGGCACTGTGCTGATGCTCGGAGTCCTTTACTGCTTTTTCAATGTCCGCAAGTGCTGTTTGGGGAAACAGCACCCGCCACCGCCACGGCGGCATAAAAGCATGACGAAACCAACGTTTGATATTTACCATGATCCTGATGCGCCTCCTCCGCCAAAGCGGCCACCGCCACCGCCCCATGAACCGCCGCCACTGCTTCCGCCAAAGCCGCCACCACCGCTAGACCAACCGCGTCCGCCTGTTGAACGAACCCCAACGATAAAAAAAACCATTAACCCGACAAATAACGCTGCCGAAAAAGCCAACCCCAAAACCAACGCTGCCACCAAGCCAGTACCCAGCCCCGCCAGCATACCGCCCATGACCCGCCCCATCATGACTGACAATGCAAAACCTGCGATCAAGCCGCCGACCAAAATGAACATAAAGGATCCCTCACCCAGCTTTTTACCCGAATCTTCAGACGGTGCCGGCAAAGGTTCTCCTTCAATCAACTTCATTAGCTGCATAACTCCTGCATCAATACCACCCACGAAGTCACCTTCCTGAAAACGCGGCGTAATGGTCTCGGCTATCACTCTTTTAGCGACGGCATCGGGAATAACGCCCTCCAGACCATAACCCACTTCAAGACGCATCTTTCGATCATCTTTTGCCACTATCAGGATGACGCCGTCATCGACTCCCTTGCGACCTATTTGCCACAAATCGGCAACCTCTATGCCAAACTCAGCTATATCTTTCGGTTGCGTAGTTGGGACGATTAATACCGCAATCTGACTACCTTTTTGGGCTTCGAATGCCGCCAACTTATTTTCCAATGAGTTGGCCTGTTCTGCACTGAGCGTGCCGGTAAGATCAGTGACGCGGCGCGATAACTCGGGAACGCCAACTATCGTCCAAGCCGTCATGCAAAATAACAGCAGGAAAAATCCGAGTCCATAACGGGCGCGGGGCAATATTGCGGGCAACATTCTCAACATTGTTAACGTCCGACAGCCGGTGCAGGTGTGCCAAAGTCCACCGTTGGCGGCTTTGAAATAGCTTGCTCATTTTCTACAGTAAAGCTCGGCTTGGCTTTGTGGCCGAACATCATCGCAGTAAGATTGGTAGGGAAAGAACGCACGATAACATTGTATTCCTTAACCGCAGCAATATAACGATTGCGCGCCACGGTAATACGGTTTTCCGTACCCTCCAGTTGCGCTTGCAAGTCACGGAACAAACCGTCGGCTTTCAATTGCGGATAGTTTTCCGCCACTGCCAGCAACCGTGAAATCGCGCTGGTCATTTGCCCTTGAGCGGCGACAAACTTCTGGAACGCCTGCTCATCATCAACCAATTCCGGCGTAGCCTGTATCGACCCGACCTTGGCGCGAGCCTCGGTAACTTCAGTCAGCACTTCCTTTTCGTGAGCCGCGTAGCCTTTTACCACATTCACAAGATTAGGCACCAAGTCGGCACGACGCTGATACTGGTTCAGCACCTCCGCCCAAGCCGCTTTAACGGCCTCGTCGCCGGACTGCAGCGTGTTGTAACCGCAGCCGGAAAGAATAGTTATCATAAACAAAGCAATCAGCCTTTTAATCATATCAACCTCGCAAATTAGATTCCAAACTTAGTAGCGACCTAGCACCCGGACTTGCCATTTTCCTAATAACACAAACCGGCAGAAGGCATAACCCTAATGGATGTGTTTCTTAAAAATTAAACCACCCCGAACCAAACGAAGTAGCAAAGACAAGACTAACTATGGCCATCAGGTTAATCAAAATATTTAAAGACGGGCCGCTGGTGTCTTTAAACGGATCACCTACTGTATCGCCCACCACGGCAGCTTTGTGGGAATCGGACCCCTTGCCGCCATATTGCCCTGTTTCAATCCATTTTTTCGCATTGTCCCACGCACCGCCCGCATTAGCCATCATCACCGCCAGCAGGAAACCAGAAGACATGGTGCCGACCAGCATACCCGCAAGGGCTTCTTTACCTAAAACATGACCCACAACCAGCGGCACAATAACCGCCAATGTACCGGGTAATACCATTTCACGCAAAGCACGTTCCGTGCAGATACCGACGCAAGTTGCGTAATCAGGCTGCCCTGTACCTTCCATCAAGCCTGGAATTTCGTGAAACTGGCGACGCACTTCAATAACAATCTCATGCGCCGCCCTACCCACCGCCCTCATGGTCAACGCGGAAAACAGATAAGGCATCATCGCACCAATTAGAATGCCCGGCAGCATGGTTGGCCCCAAAATATTCAAATTATCGATTTTTGCGGCCGTCACATAAGCAGCCAATAAGGCCAGCGCCGTCAGTACCGCGGAGCCGATAGCAAAGCCTTTGCCGGTAGCGGCAGTGGTATTGCCCAAGCTATCCAGTGCATCGGTGCGATGCCGTACTTGGCTAGGCAGACGGCTCATTTCAGCAATGCCCCCCGCATTATCGGCTACCGGACCGTAAGCATCTGTGGCCAGCGTAACACCTAAAGTACTTAACATACCCACAGCCGCCAGAGCTACCGCATAGAGACCTGCCGTCATAGTACCATCGGCCCTATGGCCCAACCAGATACTCAGCGAGATAACAGTTGCGACAATCAATACAGGAAAGACGGTACTTATCATACCGACTGCCAAGCCTTGGATAATGGTAGTAGCCGCGCCCGTTTGCGTAGCACGGGCAATGGCTTGCGTGGGTTTTTCGGTGTACGCCGTGTAATACTCAGTCACATAAGCAATGGCGTTGCCCGCTACCAAACCAATCAGAATAACCAGCCAATAATTAAAACTGACTCCTGATATCAGCACAGCAACCAAAGAAAGTCCTAAAATTATCACTGACGCTCCCCAGACAGAACTGCGCAATGCCGCCAATAAATCATCCAGGCTGGCATTTTCGTCAATGGTTATCCTATATTGCCCTATAAAACGGGCAATTTTAGAATCACGACTTTTTTCCGGCTGTTTTTTTTGTTCGCCAATGACCATATAAATACCAAAAAGACTAGCAATGATGCCTACAGCGGCAACCAGAAAAGGCAACCCGATAAAAGCCGGCGATTTTGCACTCAATGCGGATCCCAACGTTGCAGTAGCGATAATTGAACCGCTATAGCTTTCAAACAAGTCAGCCCCCATCCCTGCGACGTCACCCACATTATCGCCTACATTATCAGCAATCACGGCGGGATTGCGCGGGTCGTCTTCAGGAATACCGTGTTCGATTTTCCCAACCAAGTCAGCGCCCACATCAGCGGCTTTCGTATAAATACCGCCGCCGACCCTTGCAAACAACGCAATACTGCTGGCGCCAAAACCAAAGCCGGCAATATAGGTCAATCGGTTCGGATTACCGTTAAATATCAAAAACAGCATGGACATGCCGATAAGACTAAAACTGACCACAGCCATACCCATAATCGAGCCGCTACCAAAGGCAACGCGTAATCCTTCATGCATATTGCGGCCAGCCGCTGCCGCAGTTCGGACGTTGGCCCGAACCGCCACATACATTCCCAGGCAGCCTGCGCCTGCCGACGCAATCGCACCCACCACAAAGCAAAGCGCAGTCTGCCATTGTAAATATGCGGAAATAAACGTAGCGACAATAACTATAAAAATCGCGATGACGCGATACTCACGCGATAAAAAAGCCGCTGATCCTTTCTGAATAGCATTTGCAATGGCTTGCATAGCTGCATTACCTTGGTCGTAACTAAGGACGCGCCGTAGTTCCCAAAGCACGAACACGCCCCCTACAATACCCATCAATAATGCAATAACAACTGACGCAGATACTGGAAACATCATAACTACCTCTTTAGTTGATTTAGCTATAACCCCACACTGTTTTATTATTTATCTAGCCACCGTATGCAATTGACAACCCCACCTAATTAGAAACGGCATTTACGCAAGACGCAACTGTCTAAGCCTGGCGCAAGCTTGACCGCCGCTGATGTCTGGAATTATTTTTAATTCCAGCACCTTTAGCTGATCAAGCCTGACCTCATAATTCTCAATTTCGCGGGTCGTGTCAGGCGGACTAAAATGATATTGCTGCCGTAAAATTTCCCGGTAAGTGCTTTCATTTTCCATCAACCAAAGCAGGACAAATTCTTGAGTGCGCGACTGTTGCTGCTCATCGAACATCAAAAAAATGCGTTCGATAGTGCGAGGCTGGTCAAAAACAAGACGGATCGTTTGTTCCCCGGAAGTCGCGGCCTGCCATCCGGCATTCGGATCCTCCGCCAATAACAAGGCGGACTCAACAGGGTAATCCGGGCACTCCGAGGTAAACTCTACTTGGGCAAGATGTTCTATATCTAAAAAACTCAGACCGGAAGACGGGGTATTTTCAGCCGCTTGATTGATCATTATTTTGCGCATTATTAATCACCTGTTGCAGTGTAGCGTTCGTAGTGAAAAAGCGTCAAACAGGAACAAAGCAAAAGAACAGTGTCTTTTCACGTAGCGATATGACGCGGTAGGCTGTCCATCTCCTCTGCATAAAGCATCAAACGAGGATTAAGAAACAGTGTAAACCACTGTAGCAATGAAAGATAAATATTTATGAGCGAATGTGACCGGCTTGTTGCAAAGACATGCTCGACCCGTATTTTAGCGGCACAAGTATTCCCCTTGGCAATAAGCAGTTAAACCTGCACAAGGAAATTGGTTGTACCTTATCCACCGCATATCTTACAATCCTATTAGATGTGCAGTAAGGATACTGGACTCGTTGCGGTTCCCCTCACATTAACAACATTAAAAATAAAATTGGAGAGTGTGGTATGTTTAAAATTCGTTCGCTGGTTACCGCGTTAGCGTTAACAAGTTCAATTTCGGTCGCTTCGGCTTGGGAAGCGTTGCCGACACACGCTAATGCGCCTGCCGATAACCCGACTACGCCGGCAAAAGTCGAATTAGGTCAAATGCTTTATCATGATCCGCGTTTATCTTCTACCGGTACGGTTTCCTGTTCTTCTTGCCATAACACCATGCTGGGCGGTGAAGACAACAGAGCTGTTGCTATGGGCGTTAACGGTCAGACAGGTGGACGCAGTGCACCGACAGTTTGGAACTCTGCGTTTAATACAGTGCAATTTTGGGATGGCAGAGCGGCAAGCCTGGAAGATCAAGCAGCAGGCCCTGTAACTAACCCAATTGAAATGGGCATGAAAAATTGGGATGAGGTAGTTGCGCGTTTGAAGTCGATTGAAGGTTATAAAGAGCCTTTTGAACAAGCTTTCGGCAAAGATGCAATCTCTAAAGAGACTGCGACTAAGGCAATTGCAGCTTATGAAAGAACTTTAATTACGCCTAATAGCCCTTACGATCGTTATGTTTCCGGCGAAAAATCGGCTTTATCGGCGCAGCAGGTTCGCGGCATGGAAAAAGTTGCAGAATTAGGTTGTACTAATTGCCATAGCGGCCCAGCATTTAACGGTCCGAGCATGTTTCAGAAGTTTCCTGTCATTCCGAACGGTTATTGGGAAGCGCAACATCATTTCAGCAAGGACAAAGGCTTAGCCGAAGTCAGCAAAAATCCAGCCGATGAACATTTATTTAAGGTCCCGACTTTACGTAATATCGCTTTGACTGCACCTTATTTCCACAACGGTTCGGTTAAAACGCTGGATCAAGCGGTAACGTTGATGGCTAAACTGCAATTGGGCAAGGATTTAAGCAAAGAAGAAGTTGCCGATATCGTGGCTTTTTTGAATGGTTTGACCGGCGAGTTTCCTAGACAGAAAATGCCGACTCTGCCTGGTACACTAGGTTCTACTTTTAATAATTAAGCTTGATGCAAGGACGGCCTAGCGGTCGTCCTATGTAAATTTAGGGAGCTCTTAGCTCCCTTTTTTATTCTGCGCTGTAAATGGGCATCGCCGAAATACGGGCATCTATCTGCTTTAAAATTTCCTGATAAACAGGGCTGTTTACAGATTCAAAGCGTTGTTTAAAGTCAGCCTCATTCATGTGCTCGGGAAGGTCTCTGGGGTCCGGCATAAAATCACTATAATCTTTTATCTCGGACATGGCTTTTTGCATCTTGCGAGCATTTTCCGGTGACGACGTCGCCATTTCTCCAAAGCGTGTACCGGCTTTATCGGCAGCTAAGTCAATGAAACTGAAACCACTGCCGCCCTGCGCGTCGCTTAGCTCCTTTTCTTCGCCAGCGATCTGCGCCGCTTGTTTATTTACCGAGGCAGTAAGCGCGGCTGAACCAATAAAATGCTGAGCCAGGTCGATACGCTTGTATAAAAAAGCAGCATATTGTTGCCCCACCGCAGGCATAGAGTCAGGTACAGACAGGATTTTTTTGGTCTCTTTTTTATTGACATAGTCATTGATTGCGGAAATAACAACCCTGTTTTCATCTATGGCATTTTCCAAAGTAGAGCGTTGATAGGCCAGCTCAAACAATGGACGCAACAAGTCCGCCAGCGACAAGCGCCACGCGGCATCATGTTTAGCAACGATGTCGGCGAGCTTTTGCTGATAGATATTCAGCGTAGAATTGTCGCCCGTGTGGGTCAGGAAATTTCGTGCCTGGATCAGCGTATCCTTGTTCGGATAGTAGGTAATGGTAAGTTTTTCTGCGTCGATTTTAACCGCCTTGATAGGCCGAGTTGCTAGTATGAAATACTCATTCAATGATGAATGCTGAATAACAGTATCGATAACAAAAGCAGCCAATTTTGCCGGCAACAGCAATTTTCCAGTTTTAAACTTGGTTATGACCGGAAGCTCATTGCCTTCAACATTGCCTAACCTAAAGCTGATGTTTAAGTACTTACCCACCTTGTTTGCAGGCAAAGTCATGGTAACTTTAAATCGCAACTCATTATGTTTAAATTCTAAATCCGCTGCGCTTTTGCTATAGCGATTTAACAAATAATTGCCGGCAAGATTAAGATCGGCTACGGTTAACTCAATAATACCAACCTCATCAGGCTTAGTTTTTGCCCCCTCATGCAGAATCTTTTTTGCCCTGACCAGGTCATCACGTGTAGGCGACCACCCCACTTCTAGCTCAGGTTTGTCACCAACGCCAAAAAAAACCAGCATCATGCATAAAATTAATAACCCTCCAAAACAATACAGCGCAATGCGTACGCCTGCGTTGAGCAAGGTTGCAGTGTGCGGAGAACAGCGCTTGGAACAGTTGTTGAAAAAGATTTTCATGATACCGTTTTAAGAGAACTCCAGTTTAAATCCTGCTGATTTTAAATAGGTTGCTTCCTGGATTAAATCGGCATGGGTCAGTGGCGCCTGAGCCAACCAGTGGTCTGAAAACTGCAAGCGGACCTTTGATTTTGTTAACGATATTTTAAAATCAGGTTTGTCATGCTCCTGGCGATTCCGATGCAACAATACGGACAACCGTAAAATAATAGTCAGATTGAGCGCGTCAATATTCCAGGGGGGCGGTAACTCTTTGAACAGGGAGCGGGATATCTTACGCCGATGCGATTTCACAATGGTAGATAATAAAACCTGATCCTGTCTGGAAAAACCTGAAAAGTCGCCATTCTCAATGATATAAGCGCTGTGCTTATGGTACTGACTGTGGGCGATATCCTGACCAATCTCGTGCAGGTCTGCTGCCCAGTTTAAAAATTGCACGACATATTCATGGTTAGATCCGCAAAAATCATCGCCCAATTGATCCAGAATATAGCTAACCGTCCGTTTAACGCGTAAGGCATGTCCTTTATCGATGTGATAGCGATCGGCCACGGCATTCACGGTTGCCGAACGGATATCATGATCGTATAGCCGTCCCAATAAATCCTGAATCAAACCTTCTCTAAGCGCCCCATCGGAAACGGTCATTTGCTCAATACCTAAGCTTTTGAAAGTAGCGTAAACGATGGCTACACCGCCCACAAATACGGGAAGACGCTCAGTATCGAGTTCCGGCAAGTTAAGCTCGTCAATATGGCTGCAAAGGTTAATATGGGCGACCAGATGTTCCAGCCCTTCCATGGTTATGCCGTTATTGCTCCAGTTTCTGGCCTGAAGAACCTTATCAATGGCTTTTAAACTGCCTGATGCACCGATGGCTTCGTCCCAGTTCTTACGCTGAAATTGTTTCTGGATCGGTTCAAGCTGTTGTTCGGCGAACAAGGTCGCTTGAGTGAAAGCTTCTCTAGACAGCTTGCCGTTTTTAAAGAAGGCGTTACTGACCACTACGCAGCCCATCGGCGTACTTTCCTTTACTTTGGGCGTGTCGCCTGAACCTATGATGTATTCGGTGCTACCGCCGCCTATGTCCATAACCAGTCGTAAATTGGCGTTACTGCCCAGGCTGTGTGCAACGCCCTGATAGATCAAGCGAGCTTCTTCTATTCCCGAAATGATGTGGATAGGATGGTTTAGCGCTTTTTCAGCCTTCTCTAAAAACTGCTGTGAATTTTTAGCTTGACGCAAGGTACTGGTACCGACAACGCGAACGCTTTCTGGCGGAAAGTGACGAATTCTTTGGCCAAACCGTTCAAGACACTCTAAAGCCCTTTCCTGAGTATCGGTATCGAGGTAATTTTTTTTGTCCAGGCCGGATGCAAGCCTGACCATTTCCTTAAGACGATCGAGAGTTTGCAAATTACCGTTAGTCAAACTACAAACAATCATATGAAAACTGTTAGACCCCAGGTCTACAGCGGCAACGGTTTCAGGAGGTTTCTTCGGCACGAGCTATCCAGTTTTGTCTATGAAGCGTGTTAATATCTGATAAAATCACACGGTTTTGTTCATCCTACACATGGATGGAGCACGTAATTTAACTTATTTGAAGGCTTCCGTTAAGTGTTAGTTTCAGCATGAATGCATTATCTCTGCGTAATCTTAAAAAAACCTATAACAACGGCTTTACAGCTCTAAGGGGCATCGACCTTGATGTTGAGGCGGGGGACTTCTTTGCCTTGCTAGGGCCAAATGGCGCAGGCAAGTCAACGGCTATCGGCATTATCAGTTCGCTGATCACCGAATCCAGCGGCACAGTCAGCATCTTCGGGCATGATTTAAGACGTGAGCGTGAAAAAGCCAAAAGCTGTATCGGTTTGGTTCCGCAAGAAGTCAATTTCAATCAGTTTGACACCGTTAAAAGCATTCTATTAAACCAGGCCGGCTATTACGGAACACCGCGTAAACTTGCGCTGCAACGAACCGAGCACTGCCTTAAACAAATGGATTTGTGGGATAAGCGCGACACAGTATCCAGACGCTTGTCGGGCGGCATGAAGCGCCGGGTCATGATAGCCCGCGCCTTAGTGCATGCACCCAAATTATTGATCCTTGACGAGCCGACTGCAGGCGTTGACATAGAAATACGCCGATCCATGTGGCAAATGATGCAGGAAGTGAATCAGCAGGGCACGACGATCATTTTAACCACGCACTATCTGGAAGAAGCGGAAAGCCTGTGCCGTAATATCGCGATCATTAATCATGGCCGGATAGTCGAACATTCTGATATGGCCAGTTTGCTGGCGAGGCTGCATATAGAGCATTTTGTACTGGACCTGGCCCGCCCTATTGCTGCGGCGCCGGTGATTGAGGGCTGTCAAATTGAACTTCTGACTGACAAGATGCTTAACGTTGCCGTCCCTAAAGAGCACGGGCTTAATAAACTATTTGCCCAGTTAAGCGCTCAAAATATCGAAGTCATTAGCCTGAAAAACAAATCTAATCGACTGGAACAGTTATTTATGGATTTGATCGACTCAAATCCCGCAGACTCCAAACCGGCAGGCGATAAACAATGAATTACTCCATTGCTTTTAAAACCATTGTTATCAAGGAAGTATTCCGGTTTATCCGTATCTGGCCGCAAACCCTGCTGCCTCCGGCCATCACCACCGCACTGTATTTCCTGATTTTCGGAAAGTTGATCGGCGACCGTATAGGCACTATCAGTGGTGCCAGCTACATGGACTATATCGTCCCCGGCATTATTTTAATGTCGGTTATCAGTCATTCTTACGCCAATGTCGTATCTTCGTTTTACTCAACCAAATTCCAGCGTAATATTGAAGAATTACTGGTTGCCCCGATACCCAATTGGGTAATTTTGGGCGGATATGTGAGTGGCGGCATTATCCGAGGATTACTGGTGGGCGTTGTGGTAACTTTGATATCCATGTTATTTACTGATATTACAGTGAATAACCTCGCCATCGCCCTGTTAATCGCAGTGCTGACAGCCACCGTGTTTTCCCTGGCCGGCTTTATCAATGCGGTGCTCGCGGAAAGTTTTGATGACATTTCGATTATCCCGAACTTTGTGCTGACACCGTTAAGCTACTTGGGAGGCGTTTTCTATTCGGTCAATATGTTGCCCGGTATTTGGCAGAACATCTCGATGGGAAACCCCATCTTATATATGATCAATGCCTTTCGTTATGGCTTGATCGGTGTGACGGATGTTGATATTCGTATGACTTTTATCATTACCAGCGGATTTATTGTCGTCCTGACATTATTCAGCCTTTACCTTTTGCACAAAGGTATTGGAATCAAGAATTAATAGAGTAGCCGCTCAAGCCAGATACTTTAAGGGATACTTTTCTTTTCTTCTGTATTGATGAGTTGTAACTTCAGGCACTGCATAGCCCGACAGTAGCAATATAAGAGCCTATGCAATGCATCTAACCCTTATTTAAAACAATCAACAAGAGAGATGTCGTGTTTTTAAAAAAAGGTTCAAAAGGTGATGATGTTAAAAAACTCCAAGCTCGGTTAGCTTTAACCGTTGACGGCATTTTCGGACCGGATACCGAACTAAAAGTAAAAGCATGGCAAGCGGAAAATGGTTTGGCCACCGATGGAATTGTAGGAAATGCGACTTGGGAAAAACTGTTTCCTGCTTCGTCAACGAGCACTAGCTCTGATAGCAGCTCGATCGGATTACTACAAGCGCTTAAAAGTCATATTCCTAATGAAGTCATTGCCCAGATACCCGCTATAGCCGAGCTAACCAACGCTTTACGCTTGGCCCACTTTTTAGCGCAATGCGCGCATGAAAGCGGTGGCTTTAAGGTCGTCTACGAGAACTTGAATTATTCAGCCGACGCCTTGAAAACAACATTTCCAAAATACTTTCCTGAGCCGTTAAATGAATCTTATGCAAGAAGTCCAGCCAAAATTGGCGCTAGAGTCTATGCAAACAGAATGGGCAATGGCGATGAAGCGAGCAACGACGGTTACACATTCAGGGGGCGTGGATATATTCAATTAACAGGAAAATCGAATTACGCCGATTTTGGCAAAACTATCAGTGTAGATACTGTTGCCAATCCTGATTTAGTGGCCACCGATTACCCACTAGCATCCGCAGGCTTTTTCTTTGATGCAAATAAAATATGGACCGTCTGCGACGGCGGCTCAACGGATGCCGTCATAACAGCCGTAACCAAAAAAGTTAACGGCGGGACAAATGGTTTGGCTGATCGCACCCAGCTTTTTAAACAATATTATGCGTTATTAAGTTAGGCATTGCGGTTGTCCGGCACAAGCAGTGCTTCCAACTACGGAACCGGTAAATGTTCACCCATCATCCGGCAATTTTTTATTCTGGAGAAATATGATGAAACATGCCCTACTGGTTTTATTACTTGTCACGTCAACGTTTGCATCCGCTGAACCACTGCATCATTGTTCAAGAGATGCACTGATTCAGGCCAAAAAGCTGTTGGATTTTCACTTCGGATTGGATGACAGGACTGAAATTAACGAGCATATTGCCGTGCTTAAGCCGATAAAGAATCCTGCCGGAAAAGGCAAGTTTGACGTTCTGGAAATATATGGACACATCTATAAAGGGACTTATCGGATGCGCTTTATTTATGCGCAAACAGAAAATCAATGCCTACTCGCCGGGCAGGAAATACTGGAGATTACCCATTTATAATGAGCCTGACCTGCATTCAATATCCATGTGTATTTGCTTGCAATTCCGTCAATGGCTCCGGCAAACGCATAACCTCCGATTCAACCCCGCCATCTGCATACAGCTTTATTAATCGGTAACCCGGAGCCGTGTCGCTGACACTGAATTCATTAGCTTCCAGCATAAATTGAAAGCAAGTGGATGGCGCGCCCAATACGCGAAGGGCTGCTGTCTTTACATCCATGACTTGATGGATATGACCGTTGACGGCGACCTTTACTTGCGGATGCTTGTCTATTATCGCCAATAACTGCTGCCTGTTTTCAATAATCATGGTATCCATCCAAGGGCTTTTGGTTTCCAGAAAATGATGATGGACTGCGATAAGCGTGTAGCGCTCAGGATTTTCAATTAAGCAGTTTTCAAGGAAGTCCAATTCCTCGTTTGACAAGCGACCGCCGGGCTCTCCAACGATTTGGCTATTCAGGCTAATTAGCTGCCAATTCCCCAGAAAAATCTGTTTGCGGCAGCTAATCTTTTCGGTATTTAATATCTGCTGCATGAGTTCATAATCGTCATGATTGCCGGGCAGGCAGATACAGGGCGTTTCATAGGCTTCAAGACTACTTAAGATGCGCCGGTAGCTGGCAAGACAAGGATCTTGAGCCAAGTCGCCGGTCAGTAGAATCAAATCGAAATGATGTTTTTCAGCGAAGGCCTGCTCAAGACAGGCGTGGAAATAATGCTCGGTGTTAATACCTAGCAATTTATCTTCCGGAGCCGCCAGGATATGCAGATCGGATAATTGCAGAATTGATAAACAGGCGGCGTGATCAGTCATGAGAAGCTCTTATCCAATATCTTTACAGAGAACTTTGGAATTCCGTTGCGGATTGTATAGCGCCTTGAGCTGGTCGGGAAGATCGGCAAGTGATGACGATAAAAACCCCCGCTCAATAAACCAGTGCATGGTTTGCGTGGACAGCACGAACAATTTTTTAAGCCCGAACTCTCCTGCCCTGCGGTAAACATATTCAAGCATGCGATTGCCCCTGCTCGATCCTCGATAATCCGCATGCACGGCAAGGCAGGCAATCGTGCCAAACCAGCCCTGCACATCGGGATGCAGAGCCGTGCAGCCGATGATCAGGCCGTCGCGTTCGATAACGATATAGTCGGCGATTTCCATTTCGATTTTCTCCCGGGAACGCTTGGCCAGCTTGCCTTGCTGCTCAAGCGGCTTGATCAACTCCAGAATGCCGCCTATATCGTTCAGCGTCGCCGGACGCAGTTCTTCAAAAGCCGTCGAACTGATCAGTGTGCCTATGCCGTCGCGGCTGAATAACTCCAGCAGCAACGCACCGTCAATGGCCCGGTCAATCAAATGCACGCGGTCTATTCCGGCTTGGCAGCTCTGCATCGCCGCCTTGAGCGGTAAGCTAATATCGGTGGATATATCCGGATGCTGCCGCAAGAAAGCGTCGGCTTCGACGGTAGTCATTTGCTGGACCTGTTCGCCGTTGCCGGGATTGCAACAGCTTTGCTCGGTCAGCAAAACCAGTTTTTCGGCTTTCAACGCAATTGAAACTGCGGTGGCGACCTGTTCGGCCGATAGGTTAAAGACTTCGCCACTCGGCGAATAACCGATCGGTGAGATCAGCACCACATTGTCCTGGTCGAGCTGCTGATGAATGGCCGCGCTGTCGATGCGGCGAACTTCGCCGGTATGGCAGTAATCGATACCGTCAATCACACCTATCGGTTTGGCGACCACAAAATTGCCCGAGGCCACCTTGATTTTGGCCCCCGCCATCGGCGAGTTCGCCAGCCCCATCGATAGCAGCGCTTCAATTTCCACGCGGACTAATCCGGCTGCTTCTTTAACACATTGCAGCGCTACATCATCGGTAATGCGCAAGTTTTTGTGAAAGCGGACAGGTACATCCAATTTGGCAAGGCGCTGGTCGATCTGCGGGCGTATGCCGTGAACCAAAACCAGGCGTATGCCCAGGCTGTTCAGCAAGGCGAAGTCGTGAACGTGGTGATCGAAATCATCAGCCAGCACCGCTTCTCCACCGAACGAGATGACGAAGGTTTTATTGCGGTGGGCATGGATGTAAGGGGATGAATCCCTAAACCAGCTGACGAATGATTTTTGTGGTTCCATGACTTTTTAATTAGATTGCCGAATGCTTGACGAGCTTCTTTTTTCTAGCCTCCAAGTTCCCGCTTGAGAGTTCGGCACAGGAGGCTGGAGCTTCGCCATCTAGGTTCCCAAGCAGGAGCTTGGGAAGCAGCGAGTAGGATGGGTAGAGCGGTAGCGAAACCCATCATTACCGTAAACGATGGGTTTCACTGCGTTCTACCCATCCTACATCAATCCAAATTATCCGTCACTGCGCCTAATGAGGCAGAACTCACTAACTTGGCGTATTTCGCCAACACACCCCGGGTATAACGCGGCGCAGGCTGTTTCCACTTGTCAAAACGACGGGCGATTTCATGCTCGTTGACATGCAGCTTCAGCTCGTTATTTTCCGCGTCGATGGTAATGGTATCGCCGTTCTCGACTATCGCCAATGCGCCGCCGACGTAAGCTTCAGGCGTGATGTGCCCGACCACGAAACCGTGGGTGCCGCCGGAAAAACGGCCGTCGGTGATTAACGCCACGTCCTTGCCCAAACCTTTGCCCATGACCGCCGAGGTAGGAGTCAGCATTTCCCGCATGCCGGGGCCGCCTTTGGGGCCTTCGTAGCGGATCACGATCACATCGCCTTTGACGATGTCGCCGTTCAGAATGCTTTTCAGCGCCTGTTCTTCGGCCTCGAACACTTTGGCTTTGCCCGTAAACATAAGACCTTCCTTGCCGGTGATTTTGGCGACGGCTCCTTCTGAAGCCAGATTGCCGTACATCACGACCAAGTGGCTGTCTTTCTTGATAGGATGATCCAGGTCGTGAATCATATCCTGGCCTTCAGGATACGGTAAGACATCGGCCAGATTTTCTGCCAGCGTTTTTCCGGTCACGGTTAAACAGTCGCCGTGCAGCAGGCCTTTTTCCAACAACGTTTTCATCAATGGCTGAATGCCGCCGATCTCGATCAGTTCGGCCATCTGGTAACGGCCGCTAGGCTTCAAGTCGGCCAGCATAGGCACATGTTTACCGATGCGGGTGAAATCGTCCAGAGTAATGTCGACACCGGTCGCGTTCGCCATCGCCAGAAGATGCAATACGGCATTGGTTGAGCCACCGAGTGCAATGGCTACGGTAATGGCGTTTTCGAACGCGGCCTTGGTCATGATATCGCGGGGTTTGATATCTTTTTTCAGCAGTTCCAACACCGCAGCGCCAGCACGTTCGCAATCCCGGCGTTTATCGTCTGAAATAGCGGCCTGGGCTGAACTGTTGGGCAAACTCATGCCCAGCGCTTCTATGGCTGATGCCATGGTATTGGCGGTGTACATGCCGCCGCAGGAACCCGCTCCCGGAATGGCTTTGGCTTCGATTTCAGCCAGCTCGGCATCATCGATCTGGTTGTTGGCTCTGGCGCCAACTGCTTCGAATACGGAAACCACATCCAATTTTTTGTCTTTGTGACAGCCGGGCATAATCGTGCCACCGTAAACAAACACCGCCGGGCGGTTCAAGCGCGCTAACGCAATCATGCAACCGGGCATGTTTTTATCGCAGCCGCCGATTGCGACAACACCATCAAACCCTTGGCAGCCGACCACGGTTTCAATCGAGTCGGCAATGACTTCGCGGGATACCAGTGAATATTTCATGCCTTCCGTACCCATCGAAATGCCGTCGGAAATGGTAATGGTGTTAAAGATCACAGCCTTTCCGTTGGCATTGTTAACGCCAAGCGCTGCCGCATCAGCCAGCTTGTTGATGTGCATATTGCACGGCGTGACCATGCTCCAGGTTGATGCAACGCCTATTTGCGGTTTTTTGAAATCTTCATTGCTGAAACCGACAGCATGCAACATGGCGCGGCTCGGTGCGCGCTCCATGCCGTCAACGACCTGGGAAGAAAAAGTGCGGGTATTTTTGTCACTCATGTGAGCAATTCCTAAAGGTTATTGTAGGGTACGCTGCGCGTACCTTGTTGATTAATTGGCGCAAATGAAAAAGGTACGCATAGCGTACCTGTAAGACTAAGGGCAAAAAGCTAAGAAACTGGCTTTTTGCCTTTAACCTTTCGCCTTAATAATTAATACGAATCCCAGCTGCTTCTGCTGCGACGCCAGCTGAGTTTAGGCAAAATGAATCCTAAGACCACGCCGATAAGAGCAAGTATGCCGCCGTATAAAAACCAGTCTTGGTTAGCAGTGTCTTGCAATGCCTGATTTTCAAGCTTGAACTGTTGTAATTCCCGTTCAACATTCACCACGCGTTCTTGGAGTTCATCGCGCTGGTTTTTTAACTCGATGGTGCTGCCAGCGGTTTTTTTCAGCTCGTTGAGCTCTCTGCTCAAATGATCCCGCTCTGTCGCCAAGGATTGCTCAAGGGACGTTCCTGGGGTAATGGATTCCTTAACTGTCGCTAGCTCAGCTTTGAGTGTGGCATTTTCAGACTGCAACGCCGCCAAACTTTTATTGACAACCTCTAATTGAGCGCGGCTAGGCGGTTCCTTCATGGTGTTACGGGCGGGTATATAACCTTCTGTGCCGTCATTTAAGCGGACATGCATAAACCCGGTACTTTTATTTTCCTCTAGTACTGTCATCGGGGTGCCGGTAGGGAGCAATTTTACAGCTTTGCTGGTGTTATTTTCTTCGCTCCTGAGGGACAAATTCAAATTGTCGGTAATATAGACAGTTTCAGCATAGGCTGAACCAAAAGTTACCAATACGATAAAAAACGAGCTGAGTATTTTTTTCACTTGAATCTCTATTGTTGGTCGTATGACGACTGCCAAGGATGGCGGAAGTGTCGCAATAGGCAAGGAACCGATGCGGCTAAGGTTAATTCTAACGTGATTTGTTGCACAGGAGAAATTCCAGTAATGCCTTTTGTGCATGCAGGCGATTTTCAGCTTCATCAAAGATAACGCTTTGAGAGCCGTCGATCACTTCGGCGCTGACTTCCTCTCCCCGATGGGCGGGCAGGCAGTGCATAAACAGCGCATCGCTATTGGCCGCCTTCATGATCTCGGCGTTGACCTGATAATCTTTAAAGGCTAATTCGCGTTGTTTTTGTTCTTCTTCCTGGCCCATGCTGGCCCAAACGTCGGTGACTACCAAATCTGAATTTTGGGCGGCGTCCCGAGGTGCATCAAAGAAGTGGACGCGATCACCGGCAGCTTCGACGATCGATGCCAGCGGCTGATAATCTTTCGGACAGGCAATGTTCAGCGTAAAGTCCAGCACCATGGCCGCATGGATATAGGAATGGCACATGTTATTGCCGTCACCGATCCAAGTTACCGTCTTACCCTTGATATCGCCGCGGTGCTCAAAATAAGTCTGCATATCCGCCAGCAATTGGCAGGGATGCTGCAAGTCGGTCAAACCATTGATTACAGGAACGCGTGAATATTGGGCGAATGTAGTCACAGTATCGTGCTTGTCGGTTCTAAGCATGATGCAATCGACCATACTGGAGATAACTTTGGCGCTATCTTGCAGCGGTTCGCCACGACCCAGCTGAGTATCTCTGGGCGATAAAAATAATGCGCTACCGCCAAAATGACTCATGCCGGTTTCAAATGAAATACGGGTGCGTGTCGATGATTTTTCAAAAATCATTGCCAAGACCTGACCTTTTAACGGTTGGTAATCAGGATCGCGGTTATTTTTCAGAGCGATAGCCCGACCAATCAAGCTACGAAATTCGTCGCCGGATAAGTCAAGCAGACTGATGAAATGTCTAGGATTCATGGGGAGTGTCCGTATGCTTATGAATAAGAGTCGATAAGGTTTCTACGAGTTGAGCGATTTGTTGATCGTTAATAATCAATGGCGGCAGCAAACGGATAGTTTTTTCACTAGTGACATTAATCAATAAATTATTTTGCAGCGCAGCTAGCACTAACTCAGTGCAAGGTCTGTCGAGCTCGATGCCGATCATCATGCCTTTGTGGCGGATATCGACCACATGAGTATTGCCGCGTAAATGTTCCTTAAATGCCGAGCAGATAGTATCGCCCTTTTGTGCAGCCTGATCGATCAGGTTTTCAGCGTCCAGTGTCGCCAGCACTGCTAAAGCGGCACTACAGGCTAATGGATTGCCGCCGAATGTGGAACCGTGATTGCCTGCGGTGAATACTTTGGCGGCTTTGCCTCGTGCAAGGCAGGCGCCTATGGGCACACCGTTGCCCAAGGCTTTAGCCAAGGAACAAACATCGGGAAGTATCCCGTTGTGCTGAAAAGCGAGGAACTTGCCGGTACGGCCTACCCCAGTCTGAATTTCATCAAGCATCATCAGTAAATGATGCCGGTCGCAAAGATTGCGGATTTGGTTAAGATAATCATCAGCAGGAATATTAACGCCGCCCTCCCCTTGTACGGGTTCAACCAAAACGGCGACGACATTCTTATGCTGTTCTACCGCCTGTTCGATGGCGTTGACATCGTTGTACGGCACGCGAATAAACCCTTCAACCAGCGGCGCAAAGCCTTGTTGAATTTTAGCATTGCCAGTAGCGCTCAATGTTGCCAGCGTTCGGCCATGAAAACTTTTTTCCATGACGATGATGGCCGGGTTTTCTATACCCTGCTCGTGACCGTATTTACGCGCCAATTTAATCGCAGCTTCATTAGCTTCCGCACCGGAATTGCAGAAAAAGACGTTATCCATACCGCTTTTTTCGATCAGCTTGTCGGCCAACTGTTCCTGTACGGCGATTCCGTATAGGTTTGACGTGTGCAGCAGTTTTTCACTTTGTTTGCAGATCGCTTGATGCACGGCAGGATGCGCATGGCCCAAGCTGCACACCGCTATGCCGGATACCGCGTCCAGGTAGCGGTTATTGTTTTGATCAAAAAGCCATACACCTTCTCCCCGTTCGAAGGTTATGGGTAAGCGTCCATAAGTTGGCATAATGTGGCTAGTCATTGCTTCCATCTATAATTAATAAATAGGCCGCAACCTGCCGCCCATTACAAAAATGCTCGATTATAGTTTTCAATTTAGTCACAGGCAAGTTCTAATAAGAAGGCAACAGCCTATTGCCGCGGCAAACATGGCATTCAATCACCCAACCAGTTTTGCGGCTTTAAATATTCCTCGTAAAGCACGGCTTCGGCACTGCCGGGGACAGGCTGCCAGTTGTATTTCCAATGCGCTACCGGCGGCATAGACATTAAAATCGACTCGGTACGTCCGCCTGATTGCAAGCCGAACAACGTACCGCGATCATAAACCAGGTTAAATTCAACATAACGCCCACGACGGTATAGCTGGAAATCACGTTCCCTGTCGCCATAAGACGTATCTTTTCGTTTCTGCACGATAGGCAGGTAAGCGTCAACATAATGATCGCCGACGCTCTGCATAAAAGCGAATGACTTTTCAAACCCCCACTCATTCAGGTCATCAAAAAACAGCCCGCCTACGCCACGGGTTTCATTTCTGTGCTTGAGAAAAAAATACTCGTCGCACCATTTTTTATACATCGGATAAACATTGTCGCCAAACAGTTGGCAAGCGGTCCGGGCGGTTTGATGCCAGTGCTGCACATCTTCTTTAAATGGATAAAATGGCGTTAAATCAAAACCGCCGCCGAACCACCAAATAGTCGGCTCACCCGGTTTTTCCGCGATTAAAAACCGCACATTGGCATGCGATGTTGGCACATAAGGATTGTTGGGATGGATCACCAGCGACACGCCCATCGCCTGAAACTGGCGGTCTGCAAGCTCAGGACGCTTAGCTGTAGCTGAAGGGGGCAACTTAAAACCGGATACATGCGAAAAGTTAACGCCGCCCTGTTCGATAACCTGTCCATTAGCCAATACACGGGTTCTGCCGCCGCCTCCTTCAGCCCGACTCCAGAGGTCTTCGATAAACCGGGCGTCAGGTTCTACGCTTTCCAGGGCCGTACAGATTTGGTCTTGCAGATTAAGCAGGTAGTTTTTTACTTGATTGATATTGTCAATATTCATGCAGTTCGGTGTGTGATTTAAATGACGGCAGTTAAAAATCCAGAGCACTAATCATCGTCCCTTTCAGTGGGCAAGCCAGTCAAGGCGTTATAATGATCCGCATATTCTGTGTGTATTTAAAGAATTTAACAATTAGAAAAAGCGGTCGGTAGCGTATACTTTTTTATTCAAGCGGCTTTAAGAAAGCTATAAGATGACTCCATTAAATAATAATTAAACTAAAATCGAGAGGTTATAGATGTCAAAAATATCATCCATCAAATCAACGGGATTTATTCTGGCAACGCTTACAACGCTATGTTTGAGCGGCATGCAAGCCGTCTCGGCGCAGGAGAAAACCAGCCTGAACAGAACCGTATTACTGGAAAAGAAACTGGAGCTTTCCAGCCCGAACGTCAATACCAAAGTGATACGGGTCGCGTTTCCGCCCGCATTTAAAACGCCTTGGCATACTCATGAGGGACCGGGGCCTCGCTATGTGGTCAAAGGCACGTTAAAAGTCGTCGAAGGCGGCAAAGCCAACACCTACTCTGCCGGCGAGGTTTTCTGGGAGGCGGGTGAACTCATGTCGGTAGAAAACGTCGGCGACGATGCGGCTGAAATCATTATTTTTGAGCTAACACCGATCAAGTAAGTTATCTATTGATGAGTGCGCTATCGACAAAAGGTAGCCATCATCATTCTTTCACCATCCGATTTAAATTGATGCGCATACCTCTAGCCTATATCAGTGTTATTTTACTTTGGTCGACAACACCTCTGGCTATCAAATGGAGCGGCGAAGGACCGGGTTATCTGTTCGGGGTAACCGGGCGAATGGCAATCGGAACAGTTTGTATCTTGTTGATGCTGGGCCTGTCCAGGCAACGCCTGGCTTGGCACTCTAAAGCGCTACAGACTTACCTTGCCGTGGCTGTGCAAATTTACGGATCGATGCTGGTGGTTTATTGGGCGGCGCAGTTTATTCCTTCCGGCTGGATTTCGGTGATATTCGGTCTTTTGCCGTTGATGACGGCTTTACTAGCGTCAATCTGGCTGGGGGAACGAAGTCTGACTCTGGTAAACCTGTTGGCCTATGTGCTGGGCATTAGCGGTTTGTGGGTCATGTTCGGCTCGGCATTGCAATTGGGGCATGACGCTGCGCTGGGTATCATCGGCGTGCTGGTGGCTACATTTTTGCAGGCTGTCAGTTCGGTTTGGGTCAAGCGCATTGATGGAAAAATACCGGCTTTATCCCAAGTGACTGGCGGCCTGCTGTTGTCTCTACCAATTTATCTGATTACCTGGGCTGGGTTTGATGGCCATTGGCCAACTGAGATTTCACTCGTTAGTCTGGCATCTATTGTCTATTTAGGGGCGATAGCGACAACGATTGGTTTTGTGCTTTATTACTATTTACTCATCCATCAGAGCGCTACCAGAGTTTCATTGGTCACCTTGGTTTCACCCATTATGGCTCTGCTTTTAGGCCATGCGGTTAATCATGAACCGCTGACCATGAAAGTGGCGACAGGCACATTGCTCATACTTGGTGCTTTGCTTATGCATGAGTTGTCGGCTCGGTTAGCGGGTTTAAAACGAACCAAGCCTCGCGATAAAATACCGGAATAAGTGCATATTCTCCACCTTGGTTTAGCCTCTTAACGAGACGACCCGCATCGGCTGTTATTCTGAAGGATACAGTAGAAGCCTTCTAATCCATGGCTAGATTACGCCCATCAACGCTAGGACCAGCAAAATAATCAATAATACCCCTAACCCTCCGCTCGGCCCATAGCCCCATCCGCGGCTATATGGCCACGTTGGAATGACCCCGATTACTAAAAGAATTAAGATAATTAGCAAGATTGTGCCTGTAGTCATGGTAGCTCTCCTGATAGGTAAAGCTTTAAAATGAAAACCAACGGTGTAGCCTTGTCTGAGATCATCCTTCGGCAAGACGATGAAGAATGATCTCAGACAAGGCCACGAGTAATTTAAAACTTCGGAACTAACAAAATTAATAATCCATCATATAAAGCCAGTAAAAGCTTAATGGTGATATTCTGAAAATCCTCCCTAAGTTAAAGAACAGCTTATCGACAAAATTTCGCTTAGTCTGTACGTTACAGAACACAAGCTCTCCGTATCCTTCGTAAGTTATTCCCCACTGTTGCCGGTCGTGCCCATCACTAATTCCCGCCATGCCGCTTTTTGCGGCACCAACGGCGGCATGGCCGCGAATTCGGGTTCAGGCGTCGGCCTTGCGATAAGTTGATCAGGGTCACGGGTAACAACGCCGCCTTTGCGGAAGAATGCGTTGTAGATGGCCCAGTTAGCATGGTTGCGGGAGCCGTCCCACGGAAAACGCCGTAGCATCGAAGGCAGCGTATAAAAACCGTCATAAGTAGCCAGATAACCGTTATAGAACTGCTCGGCCGATAATCCGGCCGGTTTGAAGACGATATGGGACTGGTCGTATTTATCCCAATCGAAAGACACTATCTGCTTGCGGCGCATCATCTCAAACCAGTTGATAGTACCGGGATACGGCGTCAACAACGAATAGCCACACATGTCGAACTTGGCGTCGATGTTGAACTTTAAAGTCTCATCGAACACCGACGGTTCGTCACCCTCAAAACCGAACATAAACAGGCCCAGCACCATAATGCCGTACCGGTGCAGCTTCTCGACCAACTCGTAATACGAATCCGGATTGTTCTGACACTTGTGCACATTGCGCAAGGTTTGCCTGGAGATCGACTCAAAGCCGATGGACAGCATGAAACAGCCGCTTTCCACCGCCAATTCCAACAGGCGCTCATCATTGGCATCGCGACTATTTACTGCCGCCTGCCATTTCAATCCTCGCCCCTTGAAAGCCTTCATGACTTCCATGGCCCGGCTCGGCGTGCCAAAGAAATCAGCATCATTGAGCAGGATTACCCGCTCTTCAATGTGTTCTATCTCGGCGATGATATCTTCGACAGGACGGTAGCGAAAGCGCAAGCCATACATCGTCGGTTCGGCGCAAAAGGTACAACCGTGATGGCAGCCGCGGGAGGTCTGTACGAATCCCTTGTTAATGTAGCGATTGCTTTTTAGCAGCTTTTGTCGCGGTTTCGGCATGCCAACCATCGAATGCAGGTTTTCGGCCTTGTAAATGCCGTTTAAACGACCATGCTGCAAATCATCGAGAACCTTGTCCATGATCAGCTCGGCTTCCCCGACCACTACCGCATCGGCATGTTTGAGCGCCTCCTGCGGCAGGTAACTGACATGCACGCCGCCCATGATGACTGGAACGCCACGAACCCGGAACGCATCGGCAATCTCGTACCCCCGATTAACATAGGAAGTCATCGATGAAATACCTACCATATCGACAGTCAGATCGAAATCGATAGGCTCGATATTCTCGTCGGTAAGAATGATTTCGTACTCGTCTTCAGGAATCAGCGCCGCAATGGCTAATAGCCCTGCAACCGGAGAATAAAGCGCCTTACCGAAGAATAAGGGACGGGTCGCAAATGTATCAGCCCTTGGATTGATTAGATGGATACGCCGGGTTCTAGCCATGTGAGTATCTCGCAGTTATTAGGAGAGAGCCATTTCCCGATTGCGCTTGTCAACGCCCTGAAAGAGAACGTAGCCTCGCATTGGATTAATAGTTAGATCAGAGCAGTTCCAAAACACAGGAAGCCGCACTAGGCAACAACTTATCCTCGAGCTCAAGAGGCGTCTGTACGCTACCGTACATAAGCCGATATCGATTACTTATTAATTACTTATTAAAGGTACTGATACTTAAATAGTATATATAACGGCCTGCGACCGGCATAATCCCTGCCGCTTAAATCTCTTACGCTGGACTAGATCCGAAAGACTGCCGCTGTAAAAGTATCAAGAAGGCGGCCTGAATAAAGGATTGATACAATCCGCACACCCTGCTGGATCGTATGAGAAGGAAGAATTTAAGTTTTATGAAGTCAAAACTTTGGTTTCGAGTATTACTCTAAAACCGCAGCCTGTACACGAAAAGCCCGAAATAAACCAACATAGCGTATTACACTGCCATTCATCCGTTGGGTACCAAGTAGTTTCGTACTCTTCGTGTGGCATAGAAGAGAGTATTTTGTATTTTCTTGAATCAAAATGACCAAGTCTTCACAAGGCTGTGAAAACTTGGCTCTTCATTCATACAGTTACATCTTATCCGGCATAACTTTGACAACCAGACTGCTTTGAACCGATTTCACATCCCGCTGGGTCTTGGCCACGTCTATGGCTCTGGCGATGTCCGGCTCTTCATTCACCGTGCCGCTTAATGTCACGACGCCGTTGACGGTGGTCACCTCGATGTTCGAGCCTTTGAGCAAGGGGTCCGTTAGTATGGCTGATTTCACCTTGGCGGTAATCGCCGCGTCATCGACAGCCGCCCCGGCTGACGAGGTCTGATCAGTGGCCGATTCCTTGGCAGCATCAATCTCCTTTTCAGCCTGGTCTTTCGCCCGGTCGATCTTTTGCTCGGCAGTCTCCGCCGCACGCTCGACTTTCTGCTCGGCCTTATCGGCTGAGCCTTTCTGCTCGCATCCGGCCAGCCCGAGCACCGCTGATAAACAGACCATCATCAGCCCATGACGGGCTAATTCGGTTGACCTATTTTCATGGAATATTTTCATGAGTGATTCCTTAAAGTGGGAGTCGTAAAAGTACGCCAAGACCGAGCAGGACTGCCGCTCGCGAAAAAAGGTCAGCCGCCTCCCGGTCAAGCGCGATAAACTCAAAACGCAGGAAAAGCTTATTATCAAGATCAAGCGCGGTCTGTGCGGTAGCGTACATAAGGCCGGGAATGGGCCTTGGAGCCGGTTTCATCGGGCGGCGCGCATAAAAAACCCGCCGGGTGGCGGGTTCGGTAGCACGCCGGGAATGACCCCGGCTGGCCTAAAGCCGGACTCAGTATTCGATCCAGATCAGCTCGACGCGGCGGTTTTCAGCTCGGCCCGCTTCGGTGCGGTTGTCGGCGATCGGCTGGTTTGAACCGTAGCCTTTGGCAATCAGCCGGTTGGTGACGCCTTTCGATTTCAGGTAGTCCGCCACCGATTGCGCACGCCGCTGCGACAGCTTCAGGTTATGGGACGCCTTGCCTTCGCTGCTGGCATGGCCCTGGACTTCAATGTCATTCTTTTGCGGATGGGCAATCAAGTTTTGCGCGACTTCATCGAGAATGATCCGGGCGTTCGGCGTCAGTTCGGCAGAGTCATGCTGGAAATGCTGGCCTTTCAGCACCAGCCTGACCGGACAGCCGGTGCTGTCGACGGTAGTGCCTTTCAGGGTACCCGGACATTTATCCACGGAATCAGGAACCCCATCGCCGTCCGAATCCAGCGTTTGCGGGGCGGCAACCGGGGCGGCGGCAATTGGGGCCGGCTTTTCGACTCTTTCGGCGCGTTTAGGCTTGTCGCCGAAGGGAATGACAAAGCCGAGGTTGACGACCATATCGTGGAATTCGTCAGTGCCGGGCTGCACCTGGGCATTCAGGTTGTTGTTGTAGCGATAGCGCACATCGCTGCGCACCAGGAAGTTGTCGTGCAGC
>DATBRD010000010.1:0-59721 GCA_036560465.1 Methylobacter sp. | reverse complement strand
GGGAATGACAAAGCCGAGGTTGACGACCATATCGTGGAATTCGTCAGTGCCGGGCTGCACCTGGGCATTCAGGTTGTTGTTGTAGCGATAGCGCACATCGCTGCGCACCAGGAAGTTGTCGTGCAGCTCATAGGTAAAGCCCAAGCCCGCCTCGCCGATGACGGTAGCGCCGCAGTTGGCGGAAGCGCAGGTATTCATGCCGCCGGCGGCAACGACCGCATATGGCGAGAACTTGTCGCGGTCAAAATAATACTGGAGATCCGCGGTACCGCCGGTCAGGCTCCAGGGGCCGTTGGCGCCGCCGAATTCCTGGTAGAAGCCTTTCAGCTCGACGTTGAAATGCTTGTTCAGCATCTTGCCGATGCCCAGACCGCCGCCCCAGCCGTCGCTGGCTTTGCGGTCGCCGCCGCTTTTGATGAAAGTCCCGAACGGCGCCACATACCAGCGGTCATCGGTGTAACGGCCGTCGTCATAGCGGTCATCATGAAAAAAGCCGCCAGCCTGAGCCAGCGGCAGAAAGCCCACAAGACTCAACGAGGCCAGGGTAAGCAAGTTCTTTTTCAGCATAATATTTTTCCTTTTATGTGTTTATTTTTACTTTTCATGAGCTGTTCTTTTAACTTAGTTCCGTTATTCATGTTTCTTTACATTATCCGGAAAATGCTCCTTATGATAACAGACTGTTGTAAAAAAATCTCAAAAGTAGCTTAACCGCAACAACAAAAGCTCGTCTGTGCGGTACCGCACATAACTGTCGTGCAAGCATAAATACTTTAAAGTGAACTTCCTGTACCGTTGCTTAACCTATGCTCAGATGCACTTATTAAGATTGGAATAACTATACAGTTTTTGGACGCAAAAACTCCAATGCAAGAATAAACCAAGCTATAAAGTTTAGTCGCTCAAAACAAGGGGCCAACTTTATCGAAGAATTATTTATCTTGCCCCCCTGTAAGCCCCCAAGGCGCCAGAGTTCAAATATCAAATAGCATAGAAGTCACAATGGCAACATTGGTAATTAATAAACATACCGTCATAAATTCTTTAATCAAGTCATACTAATAACAAGTTTATAGTTGCTCATACGAAACATCAGTAAAATAACCACATGCCCTCGATAGCGCTTTTCACTGTTTGCGCCCTTATTTTCCGGCGGCTTCCAGTAAATTGTTTTCTGACCACTTTGGCTGCTCCGTTTTTGTGCGTCCATGCGATAAACACAGTACCGATCGGTTTATCAAGCGTTCCCCCATCCGGTCCGGCTATGCCTGTCACAGCAACCGCAACATCGGCATCGCTGTACTCTAAGGCGCCTGCCGCCATTTCCGTTGCGGTCTCCATACTCACCGCACCATGTTTTTCCAGTGTTTGCGGATTAACTCCCAACAACTGCACTTTTGCGGCATTGCTATAGGTGACAAAGCCCCGGTCAAACCAGACTGAACTGCCCGGCACTTCGGTAATTGTTTGGGCAATCCAGCCGCCGGTGCAGGATTCGGCGGTGGCTATTGTTTTGCCGCTGGCTTTTAATAAGCGACCCAGTTGCTCGGCCAGCTCAAATAATTCCAACTCCATGATGTGACCTCGTGCGACTTCGGATAAAATAAGCTTATGAGTATAAAACAAAAGACCACCGACCAGCATACCCCGATGATGCAGCAATTCATGCGCATCAAGGCCGAACACCCCGATACCTTGTTGTTCTACCGCATGGGGGACTTTTACGAACTGTTTTTCGATGACGCCAAAAAGGCCTCGCAACTGCTGGATATTACCTTAACCAGCCGGGGGCAATCGGGAGGCCAGCCAATTCCTATGGCGGGCATTCCTTATCATGCGGCTGAAGGCTATCTTGCCAAGCTGTTAAAGTACGGCGAATCAATCGCGATATGCGAACAAATCGGCGATCCTGCAACATCCAAAGGTCCGGTCGAGCGCAATGTAATACGTATCGTAACCCCAGGCACCGTTACCGATGAAGCCTTACTGGAAGACCGGAAAGATAATCTGTTAGTTGCAGTATGTTCATTCCCAAACTCCCATTCGACTACGCAACACGGAATAGCCAGCCTGGATTTAACCAGCGGCCGTTTTGTGTTGCAGCAGGTTGACTCCATCGATCAGTTATTGAGCGAAATCGGCCGACTCAGCCCTGCCGAACTGCTATTTAGCGAGGATTGGCCATTACCTGCAAGCTTGAAACAGCGTAGCGGCTTGTGCAGAAGACCGCCTTGGCATTTTGAAGCCCAAAGCGCCAAACAACTGGTATTAAGGCAGTTCAACACTCACGATTTGAAAGGCTATGGCTGCGAGGACATGTCCGTCGCGATCGCCGCTGCAGGCGGCTTGCTGCAATATGTGAAGGATACTCAACAGAGCGCGCTGCCGCATATTCAGGGCATACGCACTGAAAGCAGCGACGACAGTATTTTGCTGGATGCATCCAGCCGCCGCAATCTTGAGCTGGATTATCATCCTTCAGGGCAAATGCAGTACACGCTGTTCGGGGTGCTGGATAAAACCGCAACAGCAATGGGCAGTCGCTGTTTGCGGCGCTGGATCAACCGGCCCTTGCGCGATCACGACATTCTGAACAATCGCTATGCCTGTATCGATACCTTGCTTAATGTGCTGCTGTATCGCGATCTTCAAAGCCATCTGCGTCAAGTCGGCGATATTGAGCGGATCAGCTCCCGTATCGCGTTAAAATCGGCGCGCCCCCGAGACTTGCTGGTTTTGCGCAATACGCTGGCGGTGCTGCCTGCTTTGCAACAGGCACTGTCCGGCGGCGATAACCCGCAGCTTGCTCTGTTATGCGAGCAAATTGGCGAACAGCCTGAGATGTTAAAACTGCTGCAATCGGCCATTATCGACAATCCGCCGGTGCTTATCCGGGACGGCGGCGTGATTGCGCCCGGCTATAATCAGGAATTGGACGAATTGCGCAACTTAAGCCAGAACGCCGATCAGTTCCTGATCGATATGGAGAACAGGGAGAAAGCGTCGACCGGCATCAGTACGCTGAAGGTCAATTACAACCGTGTGCATGGCTACTATATCGAGATTTCCAACCTGCATGCGGACAAAGTTCCCACGCATTACACCCGCAAGCAGACCTTAAAAGGCGCCGAACGTTACATTACCGAGGAATTGAAATCGTTTGAAGACAAGGTACTCAGCGCCAAGGAAAAATCGCTGTCTTTTGAAAAAGCCTTGTACGAGGAGCTGCTGAACATCATCGGTGACTCGTTGATTCCATTGCAGCAATGCGCCGCCGCTCTGGCCGAGCTGGACGTGCTCGTCAATTTTGCCGAACGCGCGGAAACCCTGAACTTATCGCAGCCCACGCTGGCCGATGAACCTGGTATAGCGATTGAAGCCGGACGGCATCTGGTCGTCGAGCAGGTTTCGGACATTCCGTTTGTACCCAATGACCTGTCGTTTTCCAGCCAACGCAGAATGCTGGTCATTACCGGCCCGAACATGGGTGGTAAATCGACTTACATGCGCCAAGCCGCGCTGATTGTATTAATTGCCCATATCGGCTGTTATGTTCCGGCCAAGTCATTAACCTGTGGCCCTGTCGACAAGATTTTCACGCGTATCGGCGCATCCGACGACCTGTCCAGCGGCCGCTCTACCTTTATGGTGGAAATGTCGGAAACCGCCAACATCCTGCATAACGCCACTTCAAAAAGCCTGATCTTGATGGATGAGATCGGTCGCGGCACCAGTACCTTTGACGGTCTGTCGCTGGCTTGGGCCTGCGCGGATCATCTGGCTAAAGAAACCCAGGCGTTTACGCTGTTTGCGACGCATTATTTTGAGTTAACCACGCTGCCCGACGAGCACAAAACTATCCATAACGTGCATTTGGATGCGATGGAACACGGCGATAAGATTGTTTTTTTACATGCAGTAAAAGATGGCCCTGCCAGTCAAAGCTACGGCTTACAAGTAGCGTCGTTAGCTGGTGTGCCCCGCTCGGTGATTGATAAGGCAAAAGCCAAATTACGGCATCTGGAAGACCATGCCTATATTGAGCAGCAGGTAGAAACCGGAGTTAATCAGCTGGATTTGTTTTCTTCGAAGGAGTGTCATCCGGCGGTGGGCTTGCTGGAAGACATGAATCCGGATGAGCTTAGCCCGAAACAAGCTTTGGAGTTGCTGTATCGGCTTAAAGGGATGGTGTAACTTTACTGGACTGCAAAGGGGCGGAGGAAACCGCCCCATATTTTCAAGCAGTCAGTCTATTTTCGGCCTTTTTCGTCTGCCAGCGCTTCAGCCAACTGCTTTGCAGGCAAATAGCCCGGAAAGATATTACCTTTTTCAGTAACAATCATAGGCGTACCTTTCACTTCAAAGTCCTCGGCTAATTGCATGTGTTCATCGACCGGATTGTCACAAATTTTAGCTGGGGGTGTATCGCCTTTTTTTGCTGCTGTCAAAGCTGCTTTGCGATCATCGGCACACCAGACCGATACGGCCTTGTTATATGAATCGGAACCCTTGCCGGCTCTTGGGAAGAACATATACTGAATGGTAATGCCTTGAGCCATGTACTGATCGATTTCCGAATGCAATTTACGGCAATAGCCGCAGTCAATATCAGTAAAGATGCTAACCGTATATTTGCTTTCTTTGGGCTTGAACACGATCATTTTATCCAGGCCAAGCTTCTCGATGGCTTGCTTGCGCACACCGCTCAATTTTTCTTCGGTTAAGTCTACACGCGCAGCAACATCAACCAAATGACCTTGAACCAGATATTTACCGTCGCCGGAAACATAAAAGATATTACCGCCTACGGTAACTTCATAAAGCCCGCTTATTTCAGAGGGCTTAACCGAACCTATTTTTACCGACGGCATGGATTTAGTCAGTGCTTGCCTGATAGCATCTTCATCTGCATGCGCTACGGATAAAGTCAGGCCAAACAATGATAATGCAGCAGTTTTAATCACTCTTTTCATAATGCTCTATGTTCCTTAAATTAGTTAAAAGCGCAGAATCGGCTATCTACTTAAGCCGCCTTGGCTCAACCCATCTTGTATCTTATTGAATTATTCAAATAAGCGCCCGACATCCAGAAACATCGCCAATGCCATCAGTGACACGAGCAATGCAATACCGATTTGTTGAAAGAAGATTTGCGCCCTTTCCGAAACGGGACGGCCTTTAATTCCTTCCAAGATAAAGAACAGCAAATGTCCGCCATCCAGCACCGGTATCGGCAATATATTCAATATGCCTAAACTGACGCTAATCAGTGCCATATATTTTAAAAAGGGCACCAGCCCCATTGTGGCAGACTGCCCCGCATACTGAGCAATACTGATAGGACCACTTAAGTTTTCCACAGAAGCTTTGCCAATTACCATCTTGGATATCATTTTCAAGCTGGTAACGGAATAATTATAGGTAGTTTCGAATGCAACAGGTATTGCTGCCAGCGGCGACATGGAATATTCAACAGTCACCGACTTCATCAACTCTTCCGGTATATAAACTGAAGCACCGACCTTACCCTCGGTGGTCTTGCCTACAGCCACACTTTTAGGAGTAATAATTACTGGCAACCGTACGCCGTCGCGCTCAATTTCCAGCTGTACTGTGACATTGGGGTGGCTTTTTACATAAGCCACCCATTGCATCCAATCATTTATGCTCGTACCGTCAGCGCTCAAAATCAGGTCGCCCTCCTTTAAACCGGCGGCTGATGCTGCACTATCGGGAAGCACTTTGCCTATGATAGGCTGCAATTTTGGAGACCAGGGTTTGAAGCCTAACCGTTGATACAATACATCAGGATTTTGGGTGTCCTTATCGGTAAGCTGAAGCGTTTTGACATTTTGCTGACCATCAAAGCTTTTTACGGCAACCTTTATATTTTGCTCCCCGTCAAGCGCTGAAGAGACTAATACGCTCATTGCCTGATTCCAGGTGGGTGTCTCCTTGTCTTCGATAGAGACAATCTCATCGCCTTCGGCAAAGCCTGCGGCTGCGGCTAATGTACCCTGCTCTACTGCGCCGAGTATCGGCTTTATGCCCGTTTCGCCTATGACCAGCACACTCCAGAACAAAGCAACGGCGAGCACCAGATTAAATAAGGGACCCGCGGCAACTATTGCCATCCTTGCAGGTAAAGGTTGGCGATTAAAAGCGTACGGCAAGTCTTCATTCTTAACATTGCCTTCTCGCTCATCGACCATCTTGACATAGCCACCCAGTGGAATTGCTGATATCGCATACTCTGTCGCATCCGGGTTTTTCTGGTATGACCATAAAATTTTGCCAAAACCGACCGAAAACCGAAGTACTTTTACTCCAGCTCTACGCGCAACCCAGAAGTGCCCGAATTCATGAAACGAAACCAGGACACTTATCGCAACTATGAAATAGAACAGCGTATGCAGTAAATCCATCAGTTAATAAGTTCTCCAATAATCTGTGTGGACATTAACCTGGCCTTTTGATCCGCATCTAAAATAATTTCCAGCGTATCGGCGGCCTTGGCCTCGAACTTTTTCATGCAGCGTTCAATAATAACCGGAATATCGGTAAACCGAACATGTTCATTTAAAAATGCTTCCACTGCAATTTCATTGGCCGCATTTAAAACAGTCGGCATGATACCACCTGCGGCGATAGCTTCATATGCCAAACGCAGGCAGGGAAACCGCTCCAGGTTTGGCTCATGGAAATCCATGCGCCCGACATCAAAAATATTCAGTGGCTCAACGCCTGAATCAAAACGCTCCGGCCAAGCCATCGAATAAGCGATAGGGATACGCATATCAGGATTACCCATTTGCGCTAACACCGTCCCGTCCACATAATCTACCATCGAGTGGATTACGCTTTGCGGATGAATAACCACTTGGATCTGACTTGGGGACATATCGAACAAAATACAAGCCTCTATCATCTCAAGGCCTTTATTCATCATCGTTGCCGAATCGACGGAAATTTTCCTGCCCATATCCCAGTTAGGGTGAGCCACCGCCTGATCCGGCGTTACATTGATCAATTGCTCAACAGGCGTTTCCCGAAAAGGACCGCCCGAAGCAGTCAATAAAATGCGTCTGGCTTGTTTTGCCTGCATACCGGTTTGATAACCGGCAGGCATGCACTGAAATATCGCATTATGTTCACTATCAATCGGTAGCAATTGCGCTCCCGATTCAGTAATGGCCTGCATAAAAATTGAACCCGACATTACCAAGGCTTCTTTATTAGCAAGCAGTATGGTTTTACCTGCTTTTGCCGCAGCCAGACTCGGCAGCAAACCTGCCGCGCCTACGATCGCAGCCATAACCGAATCCACGCTATCCAGTGTTGCGACATGTTCCAGCGCTTTAGCGCCGGCCAGCACTTTTATATCCGAAACCGGTGAGTTTTTAAGTTTCTCCGCAAAAATTTTAGCCTTCTGCTCATCCACGACAACTACAACTTCAGGATGATGCTCTAGGCATTGTTCATAGAGAGCATCAATATTAGTATTGGCTGTTAATGCGATAACTTTATATTCGCTGGAATGTCTGGCCACAACATCTAAAGTGCTGACGCCGATTGAGCCTGTCGCTCCGAGTACGCAAATGCCTTTCATGGATGAATTAAATATATGCCGGCGTAAAAAAATGGAATAGCAGCAATCAGGCTGTCAATCCTATCCAGAATACCGCCATGTCCCGGCAGTATTGATCCAGTATCTTTAACGCCTTTTTGGCGTTTGACCACACTGAAAAACAAGTCACCATAGATGGAAACCAATACAGTTAATACGGACAGCATCACAAAGTCCGACGCAACCATCCATGGAAAGCCATAAATCAAACTTAAAACGATTGCGCAAACGCCTCCCGCGATTAAAGCCCCGTACATACCTTGAACAGTTTTCCCCGGACTAATGTCAGGTGCCAATTGGGTTTTACCGAATTTCTTTCCAGCAAAATAGGCGGTAATATCGGCAGACCAGATTAAGATCAGGAAATATAAGGTCAGCTGCGGGTCATAAAAAGCTCTTAATCGAGCCGAAAACATCCACATTGCCAACAGGACAAACCAGCCGATCAATGCCTTGTATCGGGTTTTCATTTCCAATTGCAAAACGGCCTTAGGAGTATTTCTGATTAATATCATTACTAATATCCAGAATAATACTGGCGGCACAACCAACCACTCCAAAGCACCTGAATAACTCCTGATATCAGGCCAATCCAATACTTGAGCAGCCAGTTCCAGAAACTGCGTCCAAAAATGCAGCCACAACATCGGCAAAACCAGTCCCAATAAAAATAATCCGCGCTTGAATAACGAATTAATGCCTATCAGATTAGTCCATTCCCATGCGGCTAAAAGCGTAATGATTCCTATAAACAATGAAAAATACTCTGTCGGCAGCTGAAAAACAGCAAGCACAACCAGTGGAACTAGAATTAATGCGGTAATAATTCGCTGTAGTAACATTTTTATAATTATTAGATAAGTTGGAAGTAAGTGTTAGTTTTCGGAAAAAACCAGCAGGTTATTTTAAGGTAATCGATTTATCAAGCAGTTGCTCTCCTGTATGACCAAAGCGTCTTTGCCGACTCTTAAAACTAGCAATGGCCTCTTCAAGTGAGTTCTGGTCGAAATCCGGCCATAGCGTCGAGGTAAAGTACAGTTCTGTATAAGCAAGTTGCCATAACAAAAAGTTACTAACGCGTTGCTCTCCGCCTGTCCTAATAAACAAGTCGGGTTCGGGCAGGTCTGCGGTTGATAAATATTGATTGATCAGCTGCTCATTAATATCCTGATCTTTCAATTCACCGTCCGCTATTTTTTCCGCCACTGTACGGAACGCCTGACACATATCCCAGCGTCCACCATAATTTGCCGCAATCACCAGCGTTAAGGCGGTATTGTCCTTGGTTTGCGCCTCTCCTTCAGCCATCTTAGCCTGTAATTTGTCGGAGAATGCCGTTCTGTCACCAATAAACCGAAGGCGGATATTATTACGATCGAGCTTGTTGATTTCTCTTTGCAACGTCGCCATAAACAGCCCCATCAACAACGAGACCTCTTCTTCCGGCCGACGCCAGTTTTCACTGCTGAATGCGAATAAGGTCAAGACCTCAACCTCATGTTTAGCGCAATATTCTACAATTTTTCGAACCGCTTTAACACCGGCCTGATGACCAATGGCGCGTGGCATAAATCTTTTTTGTGCCCAACGGCCATTCCCATCCATAATAATGGCAATGTGACGGGGATCCTTGTTTGTGCCCGTCAGAGCGCTTGCTGATTCCAAACTATTACAGTCATCCGTAGACATTGTTTAAATCCCAATTACATGGACAGCAAATCGGCTTCTTTTGCTTCCAGTAATTTCTCAACATCTTTTACATACTGATCAGTCAGTTTTTGAATCTTCTCTTCAGCAACACGCGCCTCATCTTCGGAAATCATTTTTTCCTTTAAAGCCTCTTTTATTGCTGAATTTGCATCGCGGCGAATATTTCTGATCGCGACACGACCATTCTCCGCTTCATTCCTGACCACTTTAACCAGGGTACGACGGCGCTCTTCTGTCAGCGGTGGCAACGGAATACGGATAGTCATGCCGTTGGTAGCAGGATTCAAACCCAGATCCGATTTCATAATAGCTTTTTCAATGGCTTGAACCATGCCTTTTTCCCAGGGGGTAATGGTCAATGTACGCGCGTCTTCAACGGCAATATTGGCAACCTGGGATAATGAAGACTCGGTACCGTAGTATGAAACGTTAATTTGATCTAATAAACTGGGGTGAGCCCTGCCCGTTCTTATTTTTGAGAATTCATGTTTTAAAGCTTCAATGCTTTTGCCCATGCGCGTTGAAGCATCCTTTTGAATATCACTAATCATTATCTGTTCCTCGTTCAATAAGCGATCCTATCTCTTCGCCCTTCATCAATCTCATTACCGCGCCTTTCTCAAAAATATTCATCACTCGCATGGGCACATTGTTATCTCGACACAATACCAACGCAGTAGTATCCATTACATTTAGGCGCTGATCCAGCGCTTCATCATAAGTCAACCGTGGATAGAATTTAGCATTTTTGTCTTTTTGAGGATCGGCAGAATAGACGCCTTTGACTTTAGTAGCCTTAATCATCAGCTCGGCATTGATTTCAATTGCTCTAAGGCTTGCAGCCGAATCGGTGGTAAAAAAAGGGTTTCCGGTGCCCGCTGCAAAAATAACAACCCGGCCTTTTTCCAGATGCCTGACAGCCCTGCGGCGAATATAGTCTTCACAAACTTGATTGATTTTCAGCGCGGACATCACTCTGACCTGCTGCCCGTGCGCCTCGAGCGCATCCTGCATGGCCAGAGCGTTTATTACCGTAGCCAGCATACCCATTTGGTCACTGGTTACTCTATCCAATCCTTCTGAAGCTTTTTCAGCTCCACGCAATATATTACCGCCACCGATAACCAGGCCAATCTGAAGGCCGGCATCGCATAACTCTTTAATTTCAGTTGCAAGACGCTTAACAATATCTGCATCAATACTGCCACCTGTCTCACTCATTAAAGCTTCACCGCTTAACTTAAGCAAAATTCTCTGGCAAATCAATTTAGTCATTTTAATTTATCGGGGGCTAGTATTTATGATTGATGCGTATTCCTCGGCATTTAGCAGAGGAATAGTGCGTTAGTTGCCTCTAACTTGTGCCATAACCTCTTCGGCAAAGTTTTCTTCTTTTTTCTCAATTCCTTCACCTACTTCCAAGCGGGCAAAACGAATCACGCTATTGCCTTTTGAAGCAAGTAATTTGCCGACAGTCACCTTATCATCCTTAATAAAAGGTTGACCTAACAAAGTGACTTCCGCCAAGAATTTACTAATACGGCCTACTACCATTTTTTCAATGATGTCAGCAGGCTTTCCGCTTTCTGCAGCTTGAGCAGAGAAAATTTCCTTCTCTTTTTCAATAAGTTCCGCAGGCACTTCTGCATCAGAAACACAAGTCGGTTTACTTGCTGCTATATGCATGGCAATGTCTTTGCCTAATTCGTTATCTGGCTTAGCCAATTCAACAATTACGCCGATTTTTTTGCCGTGCAAGTAGCAGGCTGTACCACCTGTTTCAGTGTGGTATTTTTGGAACCGTCTGACGGTAATATTTTCGCCCAACTTGGCAATCAGACCACGACGAACTTCGTCCACAATCGTACCATCAGCCAATTTCATTGCCAGCAATTGTTCGTCTGTTTCAACATCGGAATTCAACAAAGCGGCTGTAACATTATCAACGAAATTTACAAAATCATCCGCTTTAGCAACAAAATCAGTTTCGCAATTAATGTCGACAATCGCTACAGTTTTTCCGTCATCACTGACTTTAGCGCCGATGATACCTTCAGCAGCAATGCGGTCTGATTTTTTATCTGCTTTGGCAAGACCGGATTTGCGCATATTTTCAATAGCCAACTCCATGTCGCCATTTGCTTCAACTAATGCTTTTTTGCATTCCATCATGCCGGAACCAGTTCTTTCACGCAGTTCCTTAACCATTGCCGCACTTATGTTAATACTCATTCTTTGTTTTTCCTCGTTATTCATCACTGTAAAAACGCCCCCGTGAGGAGGCGTTTTTGCCTAACTTTAAGCACTCATTTCTAAGGAAACACCTGTAGAAATAAGATCGTACTTACTCTGCTGCTTCTTCAACAAAATCATCAGTTTTTGCTGATAATCCCAGATTTGCCGATTTAGCCTCCATTACTGCAGCTGAAACGCTCTCGCAATAAAGTTTAACTGCACGAATTGAGTCATCATTACCAGGAATAATGTAATCAATTTTTTCCGGCGAATTATTGGAATCCACAATA
Organism: Methylobacter sp.; assembly: GCA_036560465.1. Taxonomy (GTDB): domain Bacteria; phylum Pseudomonadota; class Gammaproteobacteria; order Methylococcales; family Methylomonadaceae; genus Methylobacter_A. The sequence goes on along the minus strand of DATBRD010000010.1, from coordinate 47,859 downwards.
CCAACAACCGGAATACCTAATTTCTTGGCTTCACTGATTGCATTTTTTTCATAGCCAACATCCAATATGAAAATTACATCAGGAATGCCTTTCATGTCCTTAATTCCACCCAGACTGCGTTCCAGCTTTTCAAGTTCGCGCTCCATACCTAACGCTTCTTTTTTACCAAAACGTTGATAAAGCGTACCGTCAGCTTTCATCGCTTCCAATTCTTTAAGACGATTGATAGATTTCTTGATGGTTTTGAAATTTGTCAGCATACCGCCTAACCAACGATGGTTGACATAAGGCATACCGCAACGTGTTGCTTCTTCAGCAACCACTTTACGCGCTGCTTTTTTGGTGCCAACAAACAAGACGGTGCCTTTGTTTGCTGTCATTTGACCCAGATAATTCATTGCGTCATTAAACATTGGAAGCGTTTTTTCCAAATCAATGATGTGGATTTTGTTACGTGCGCCGAACAGGTAGTTAGCCATTTTCGGATTCCAATAACGAGTTTGATGTCCAAAATGAACACCCGCCTCAAGCATTTGACGCATAGATACTGCTGCCATTAATTTCTCCTAAGATAAAAAATTCGAAACATTATGTTCCGAGTTGGGTTACGCCTCCACCTATCCCGCTTGAAAACCAGTAACAGCCATTTTCTAAAAATAGCTATACAGGCACCCTTCCAACCGTGACGATAGGCGTGAGTATTAGTTCGAAAACGAACTTCCCTTTATACCATAATTACTTTTTCACAACAAGTTGAACTCTGTTAAAATAGCCCTATTACACAAGCGTATCGCATAAAACATAAGGTTAAAAAACTTAGCATTTTGTGCCCAATGCGACCCTACCCTATCAGCTTTATACCTGTTTTTTATGAGCATAATTATTAAGACCGAAAGTGAAATTGAAAAAATGCGGATTGCCGGAAGGCTGGCGGCCGAAGTTTTAGAGATTATTGAACCCCATGTTGTTCCCGGGGTTACGACAGATGAACTCAATCAGATTTGCCACGACTATATTGTTGACGTGCAAAAAGCCATACCTGCGCCGCTTAATTACCACGGCTTTCCAAAATCAATTTGCACTTCTGTTAACCACCAAATCTGCCATGGCATTCCCAGCGATAAAAAGCTTAAATCCGGAGATATTGTCAATATTGACATTACTGTCATTAAAGATGACTACCACGGCGACACCAGTAAAATGTTTTGTGTCGGCGATGTTAGCCCGCACGCAAAACGGCTGATTAAAGTGACCCAGGAGGCCATGTTTTTAGGTATCGACCAAGTGAAACCGGGCGCCACACTAGGCGATATCGGTCATGCCATACAAAAGCACGCCGAATCCAATCGTTACTCTGTAGTCCGGGAATTTTGCGGACACGGTATCGGCAAAAAATTTCATGAAGAACCGCAAGTATTGCATTATGGTAAAGCCGGCGAAGGCGAGACTCTTGAGGCAGGCATGATATTAACCATTGAACCCATGATCAATCTTGGCAAAAGACACATGAAAGTGTTGGGCGACGGTTGGACCGCAGTAACTAAAGATCGAAGCCTGTCTGCACAATGGGAACACACTATCTTAGTAACACCCAACGGTTATGAAATTTTGACCTTACGCAAAGAAGAAATGTGACCACCTTGAAAAAAAACATCAATACTGAGATTTTTGCCGAAAAAAATTGCCTGCAACAATTTAAACAACTTTTAAAACAAAAAGACACCGAACTACAGCAAAAATTCAATCCTCACAAATCGGTTTCCAATTTACTTAAAGAGAAATCCGACTTTATCGATGAAATATTAAGCTGCTGCTGGCGACATTTTCTCGGCGAACACGCAAGACAGCTCAGCTTGATTGCCGTCGGCGGCTACGGCAGAAGAGAGTTATTTCCCTATTCCGATATCGATATCGTCGTACTACTGGATTCTGACGACACATCCCCTTATCAAGAAGCATTAGCGGACTTCTTCACCTTCCTCTGGGATATCGGTTTAAAACCGGGACAAAGCGTACGCACCATCAAGCAATGCATTGAAGCCGCTATCAGCGACCAAACAATCATAACAAGCCTCATGGAAAACCGACTGATAACCGGTAACGCGGCACTGCATAAAACACTTAATCAACAAATCGCGCCAGACAAAATATGGCCGCCGGATCAATTTTTTACTGCAAAAATGGAAGAGCAGCGGCAGCGTTATGCCAAATTTCATGACACCGCCTACAATCTCGAGCCCAACATTAAAGAAGGACCAGGTGGATTACGCGACAGACAAGTTATCGCCTGGGTGTTCAAGCGACATTACAATTCATCAACCCTCAAAGAACTGATTAAATACGGCTTCCTGCCCGAGTCCGAATACCTGGAACTGGTTGCCGCGCTTGAAGTGCTCTGGCGAATCCGTTACGCATTACATCTTTTAACCAACCGGTGCGAAGACCGGCTGATTTTTGATTATCAACGCGATCTTGCCCAACAATTTGGCTTCAGCACCGAGCATCAGGAATACAATCAGGACGTCGAACAATTCATGCAGTTTTATTTTAAAACGGTACTTGGATTAGAGCGCCTCAATGAAATGTTGCTGCAATTATTCAATGAGCGCTTCGTTTCCGGAGAAGTCGCTTACAACTCAATTCCGCTTAATGATAAATTTGTCGTCATCAATGGTTACCTTGAAGCCATTGATGACACTCTCTTTGAACGACATCCGCTTGCCTTATTGGAACTCTTTGTAGTTCTGGAACAGAATTCATCGATCAAAGGTGTAAGAGCAACAACCATACGCCTGGTTCGCAAAAGCCTGCATTTAATCGACGACGCATTTCGCAAGAACAAGGACGCCAACCGTCTTTTTATAGAAGCTTTCCGCCAACCACGAGGCATTACCGATCAATTACGACGAATGAACCGCTACGGGGTTCTGGCCGCCTATATTCCCTGCTTTGCCAATATTGTTGCCCGTATGCAATATGACTTGTTTCATATATACACGGTAGACGAACACACACTTTTTGTTATCCGCAACTTGCGCCGTTTTGCCTTAGAAAAACATCTTGATGAACTGCCTTTTTGCAATGACATTTTCCTGCTGATTCCAAAACCGGAAATCCTGTATCTTGCCGGCCTATTTCATGACATAGCCAAAGGCAGAAACGGCGACCATTCAGCCATTGGCGAAGAATTTGCCAGGGACTTCTGTGTTCAGCACGACCTTTCCCCGCATGACACCAACCTGATCTGCTGGCTGGTTCGCAATCACTTGGTTATGTCAATGACCGCGCAACGGAAAGACATCAGCGATCCGGATGTTATTCATCAATTTGCCCAGACCGTGGGCAGCATCGAATACTTGAACCACATATACTTACTGACCGTAGCCGATATTCGGGCCACCAACCCCGAACTTTGGAACGCGTGGAAAGACGCTCTACTCAAAGAGCTTTATACGGTAACTTATAGTGCCTTGCACCGAGGACTGCAAAATCCCATGGCATTGACAGACCGCCTGCTTGAAAACAAAAAAGAAGCAAAAGAGGAATTGATTAAGTTAGGCATATCCGAACCGGTTATCCTTAAATCTTGGCAACATGCCAATGATGATTATTTCTTAAGGTATTCGGCTGACGAGATAGCATGGCATACCATTGCCATTGCCTCATCCAAAGAAGACGATCTCCCCTTGGTTCTGCTACGCCCTCAAACCCAACGCGGCAGCGCGGAGGTTTTTGTTTACACAAAAAATGAAGAGGCCATATTTTCGCTGAGTACCGCCACTCTCGATCAGCTGGGGCTTACCATTCTTGACGCCCGAATCATGACCACGACCGATGACTATGTTCTTAACAGCTTCCTGGTTCTTGAACAGTCAGGAAAACCCATCAATGAACTGTTCAGGGAAGTGCATATTTGTACTGTTCTTCGTAATAACCTGCTCCTTCGCGAAGTCAAAAAGCACAAAAATATTCATCGCCAATCAAGACAGGCCAAACATTTCCCAATCCCTACTAGTATTCAATTTCATGCAGATCCATTAAACAGGCATACAATCATTGAACTTATCACTACGGACCACGCAGGACTTTTATCGAAAATAGGCCGCGCATTTGTACAAAAAGGCATTCATCTGCACAGCGCAAAAATAACCACTATAGGCAGCCGGGCGGAAGACATGTTTTATATTACAGACAACCAATCGCAACCGATCACGGATACCGCCAAACAGGAACAAATACGCGAAGAAATTTTAAAAATGCTGGGGACAGGCTAACACAGGACTTCTCCCCTTGCCGCATTGAATGATTACGAAGCCTGCAAAGACAACCACAGCTCCGCGTAATCAAATTTATTGCTATTGCTTATGCAGGAACGACTGTCTTTTCTCAACAAACCGAGCAAGCCACTCGCGGCTGCTACTTTCAATATCCACATAGCGCAACCCAATTTTGCATAGATCATTGGACATACGCCGCGAGAAAGACACAAGGCACCGCGCTACAATTTTTATTGACTGCGCATCCCCATCAGATAGCTCTACATCAACTACCACCGACACCGGCTTACCGTTGCGAACATAACTTCCTCCCGGAGTAATCATATTCCGTTGCCTGATATCACACTCGATACCTAACCCATCGCTGGATACATCTACCGCAACTACCTTAACGCCCGCACCGCCATCGACAGTGACAACAGCAGGAATCTGTATCGGAATCCTTCGATAAAGTCTTCTTTCCATAACCTTACATGCTCACTAACAAAATCACTTAAAAGCTCAAGTTTAAAAAATTAATTATTTCAATGCAACCGATGCGATTGAGCACCTGTTAATTATCAAAAGCATTGCAGTACACGCATAACTACCGAGATGACACCTTTTTAGTTAAATAATCGGCTCGCCCCGTGCAAGTTTGGGCGAGTTCCCGTCCAACCCCATGGCACTACGCATCACTTTATTTTTGGCGGGCAAAATTCGCTCAGCCAAGCCTAATCCCAAGTTGCGTAAGAACTTGACCGGCAGAACCTGATTACTGAACACTCGATAAAAGACATCCATTACCGTCATCATTTTCAGATTTTCATTGCGTCGATTTTTTTCATAGCGCTTCAAAACCGACAAATCGCCGAGATCAAGACCTTGCTTGGCCGCCTCAACCAGCACCTCAGCCAATGCAGCAGCATCCAGCAAACCGATGTTAACACCTTGGCCTGCCAGCGGATTGATCATGTGCGCCGCGTCACCAACCAAAGCGACCCCAGGCTTAACATAGCTTTGCGCGTGCTGCCGTTTCAACGGAAAACTCGCCGTACCTAAAATAGCATTAACCTTGCCCAGGCAATCAGGAAAAGCAGCCACCAATTCATGCATTAAATCCGTGTTGGACAACGCTTTCAACCGACTTACTTCATCCGGCGAGTTATACCAGACGATAGACCCATAATGACCGGTTAGCGGCAAAAAGGCCTGCGGTCCACTGGGCACGAAGCGTTGCCAGGTTATATCCTGCTGCCCATAATCCGTTTCAACATAAATCACCAGCGCATGCTGCTTATAATCCCAGCTAGTCACCCCTAACCCTACTGCTTGCCTGACCCTGGATTGACCGCCATCCGCAGCAACCAACACCTTTGCAGTCAAAATCCTGCCATCCCCCAACTGTACTTCGGATGGTTTGTTCGCCGTATAACTGATTTTGTTAATGGTAGCAGGACACATCAACTCGACATTGGCAAAACTCTCCAAGCGTTCCAATAACGCTTGTTGGGTCACCCTGTTTTCAACAATAAAACCCAATTCAGGATAATTAATATCATCACTACAAAATTCAGTATCCCCAGCCGTTTCCCAAACTCGCATTCTGCGAAACGGGCAAAGCCTTCGATTGACTACGCCGCCCCAGGCGCCTACGGTTTCAAGTATATTTTTTGACGCAATACTGAGCGCTGACACCCTTAAATCATGCGGCTGATCAGGTGAAAAAGCCTGCGGCGGCGCGCTTTCTATCACCGCCACTTTCAAGGAACTCCCGCCGAGGCTACAAGCAACAGCGGCCCCAACCATGCCTCCACCCACAACAACCACATCAAAATTTTCTTTCATAATCAACCAATAATATGCTGTGAATTCACTTAATAAATGCATAGCCCTTAAAAGAACCGAGCAAATCTACAAATATCGAAAAAATATTCAACGAGAACAATCAATCATCAAAACAAGGCGGAAAGATACCACATCTATTTAAGGATTAAGCAAAATACCTCTATTATTCGCGCAACAAAAGACTGCGTGACAGAATTGCCTGTCATCCGTATAATTAACTGGTTTTGCCGTACCATAGCCTTTGATGCAACCATCAGCGCAGGTGCGGAACGAGGGTTGTTTAAGCCAGAGGATAACAGCCCTTTTGTAATATTCTTTAGAGGTGACAATGAGTCAAAGCACGCTACCGCCCAGACAGGGTTTATATAATCCGCGCAATGAACATGATGCATGCGGCGTGGGTTTTATCGTTCATATAAAAGGTCAAAAAAGCCATGAAACCGTACGTCAAGGCTTGGAATTACTTAAGAACCTGACCCATCGTGGCGCGGTTGGTGCCGATATATATGCGGGCGATGGCGCAGGGATTTTGATTCAAATGCCTGATGCTTTTTTGCGTGCAGAATGCGACAAATTGAGCATCTCTCTCCCTGAACAGGGAAATTATGCGGCAGGCATGGTGTTTTTACCACGCGATGCTGCCAACCGGGCTACTTGCGAAAACTTGTTAACCGAAATCATCAAGCGGGAAAAAGCCGTATTGTTAGGTTGGCGTGACGTGCCCGTCGATAACCGTACGCTAGGCGAGTCGGTAAAACTGGTTGAGCCTTTTATACGGCAGATTTTCATTGGCCGCGGCGAAGATTGCAAAGACCAGGATGCTTTCGAGCGCAAGCTGTTTGTGATTCGCAAACAAGTTGAAAACGCCGTCCGCGATTTAAAGCTGGATCATGGCCACGCCTTTTACATTCCGTCCTTGTCGTCACGCACTATCGTTTATAAAGGCATGTTATTGGCCGACCAGGTCGGGGCATTTTATGCCGACTTAAGTGATGAACGCATGGTCAGCGCCCTGGCACTGGTGCATCAGCGTTTTTCGACCAACACCTTCCCAACCTGGGATCTGGCGCATCCTTTCCGCCTGATCGCCCATAACGGCGAAATCAACACCTTGCGCGGCAATGTTAACGGCATGGCGGCGCGCCGTCATTCCATTGCGTCCAAAATACTGGGCGACGATATGCATAAACTGTGGCCGTTGATCCACGAAGCGCAATCGGATTCTGCATGTTTCGACAATGCACTGGAATTATTGGTCGCTGGCGGTTATTCACTGGCTCACGCGATGATGTTGCTGATTCCCGAAGCATGGGCCGGCAACGAATTAATGGATGAAAAACTGCGTGCGTTTTATGAATACAATGCCGCCCTGATGGAACCTTGGGATGGCCCAGCAGCCATTGCCTTTACCGATGGACGTCAAATCGGCGCAACTTTGGATCGCAATGGTCTGCGTCCTGCGCGCTATCTGGTCACTGACGACGACTTCGTCATCATGGCATCGGAAATGGGCGTATTGGAAGTTCCCCAACACAAAATCATTAAAAAATGGCGTTTGCAGCCGGGCAAAATGCTGCTGATCGACACCGAGCAAGGTCGCATTATTGATGATGCGGAATTGAAAGCCAATTTATCTTCCTGCCATCCTTATTCTGAATGGTTGAGTAAAACCCAAATTCTGCTATCCGAACTGCCGGCTGAAATTTCTGCAATGGCACCGGATGCCCATACTCTTTTGGATAGGCAACAAGCATTTGGCTATACCCGTGAAGATATTGAGTTCATCCTGAAGCCAATTGCGCTAACCGGACAGGAACCGATCAGCTCAATGGGTATTGATACTGCGTTGGCGGTATTATCTGAACGTTCGCGCTTGCTGTACGATTATTTCAAGCAAGGCTTTGCCCAAGTCACCAACCCGGCGATCGACCCAATCCGTGAAGAATTGGTCATGTCATTGGTTTCACTAATCGGCCCGCGCCCTAATTTATTGGGCCTGGACGAAGGCGGAACCCATATGCGCCTTGAAGTTGAACAGCCTATTTTGACTAACCAGGATTTGGAAAAAATCCGTCGTATCGAGACACGCACCGGCGGCGTATTCAAGACCAAAACCCTGACGCTTTGCTATCCATCCGACCTGGGAGCCAGCGGTATGGAAGCGGCGCTCGACAAATTGTGTCTTGCTGCAAAACAGGCGGTTGAAGAAGGCAACAATATTTTGGCATTGTCCGACCGTGACTTGGATGTTGCACATATTGCCATCCCTGCCCTGTTGGCGACTTCCGCCGTGCACCACTACCTGACCCGCGAAGGTCTGCGCACCGAAGTCGGCTTGGTTGTTGAAACTGGCGAAGCGCGTGAAGTTCATCATTTTGCACTGCTGGCGGCTTATGGCGCGGAAGCGATCAACCCTTATCTGGCGTTCGATACTCTCTCAGGGTTATGTGAGAACATCGACGACCTCAGCGAATATGAAGCACATAAACGCTATATCAAAGCAATCTCTAAAGGATTGCTTAAAGTCATGTCTAAAATGGGCATTTCGACCTATCAGTCTTATTGCGGCGCACAAATTTTTAATGCGCTCGGTTTGTCTGAACCTTTCTTGGATCGCTATTTCACCGGTACAATCAGTACTGTCGAAGGCGTCGGTTTAAAGGAAATCAGCGAAGAAACCACTCGTCGCCATCGAATTGCTTTCGGCAATGCCCCGTTATTCCGTGAAGCCTTGGATATCGGCGGCGAATATGCGTACCGTTTGCGCGGTGAAGCACATACTTGGACGCCTGCGACCATCAGCACACTGCAACATGCAACGCGCAGCAACAGTTATGAAAAATATGCTGAGTTCTGCCGTCTGATTGATGAGCAAAACGAAGCCTTGCTGACCTTGCGAGGCCTAATGTCGTTTAAGGAAGATGCAGCGCCTGTACCGTTGGATGAAGTGGAATCTGCAGCGGAGATCGTCAAGCGTTTTGCAACCGGAGCGATGTCGTTCGGCTCAATTTCCTACGAAGCACATACTAATCTGGCGATTGCAATGAATCGCATCGGCGGAAAGTCCAATACCGGCGAAGGCGGAGAACTGCCTGAACGCTTCAAGACCCTGCCAAACGGCGACTCGATGCGCTCAGCGATTAAACAGGTTGCTTCCGGACGTTTCGGGGTGACTACTGAATATCTGGTCAATGCCGACGACATTCAGATCAAAGTCAGCCAGGGCGCGAAACCCGGCGAAGGTGGACAGCTGCCTGGCCATAAAGTCGATGCGGTAATCGCCAGAGTGCGCCATTCAACGCGAGGCGTAGGCTTGATTTCACCGCCGCCGCACCATGATATTTATTCGATTGAAGATTTGGCGCAGCTGATCCATGATTTGAAAAACGTCAATCCGGAAGCACGGATCAGCGTCAAGCTGGTATCGGAAGTCGGCGTAGGTACGGTTGCGGCTGGCGTTTCCAAAGCTCATGCCGATCACGTAACCATTTCCGGTTATGACGGCGGTACCGGCGCAAGCCCGATGACTTCGATCAAACACGCTGGCTTACCGTGGGAGATCGGCCTTGCCGAAACCCATCAGACGCTGGTACTGAATAAACTGCGCGGACGCATTGCCGTGCAAGTTGATGGCGGTCTGCGTACAGGACGCGATGTCGTCATTGGCGCATTATTAGGCGCCGACGAATTCGGTTTTGCCACTGCGCCATTGATCGTGTCGGGTTGTTTAATGATGCGCAAATGCCATCTGAATACCTGCCCGGTCGGCGTTGCAACGCAAGACCCTGAACTACGCAAACGTTTTACCGGACAACCTGAGCATGTGGTCAATTATTTCTTCATGGTTGCAGAAGACGTGCGTCAGTGGATGGCAAAACTAGGCTTCCGCACCGTCAATGAAATGATCGGACGCTCGGACAAACTGGACATGCAGCGCTCACTGAACCATTGGAAAACCCAAGGACTGGACTACAGCCGGGTTTTCTATAAACCCGAAGTTGACGGCACTACCGCTGTTTATAACCGCGAAAGCCAAGATCACGGCTTAGATCAGGCACTGGATCATACGTTAATTGCAGCGGCCCAGCCTGCACTGCAAAATGCACAGCCGGTGGTCATCGATACGCCGATCCGCAATATCAACCGTACTTTTGGCGCGATGCTGTCCGGTGAAGTCGCCAAACGTTATGGACACAAAGGCTTGCCTGACGACACCATTTCGATCCGCGTCAAAGGCACCGCCGGCCAAAGTTTCGGCTCGTTTTTGGCTCAAGGCATCAGCATTGAACTTGAAGGCGAAGGCAACGACTATGTAGGCAAGGGCATGAGCGGCGGACGCATCGCCATTTATCAGCCTAAGGACTGCCCTGTTACGCCGGCTGACAACATTATCGTCGGCAATACCGTGTTGTACGGTGCGATCAGCGGCGAATGTTATTTCAGTGGTGTTGCGGGCGAACGTTTTGCGGTGCGCAATTCGGGCGCAGTCGCGGTTGTCGAAGGCGTGGGCGACCATGGCTGCGAATACATGACCGGTGGCGTTGTGGTCGTGCTCGGACAAACCGGCCGTAACTTTGCGGCGGGCATGTCCGGCGGTGTGGCTTACGTGCTCGATGAAGAAGGCGATTTCGAAAAGCGCTGCAATATGGCCATGGTGGATCTCGAACCGATCCTCGAGGAAGACGACATACTTGAGGCTATTGCACACCAAGGTGGCGATTTGGAAACACATGGTCGCGTGCATATCATGTCCGATATGACCCGTAACGATGCGCAACGCTTAAAGCATTTCATCGAAAAACATAAGCGTTATACCAACAGCGCAAGAGCACAGCACATTTTGGATAATTGGCAGGATTATTTGCCGCGCTTCGTTAAAGTCATGCCGGTCGATTACCGCGAAGCGCTCAAACAAATCCAAGCAGAACAAGCTATCGCGTCCTGCTAACGCTCCTCGCCTACGTCCTGTAGGCGAAGCATCCGCGACTGCATAAACGTTGCTAGATAATTTAAGTAAGAAGGTATTAAAAATGGGTAAACCAACCGGGTTTATGGAACTACCACGCACTGAGCGGCATTATGCCTCGCCGAGTGATCGTATCCAGCATTATCGCGAATTTACACTATCCCCCAGCGACGCTGAAGTGGCTGAGCAGGGCTCCAGATGCATGGATTGCGGCATCCCTTTTTGCCATAACGGTTGCCCTGTTAACAACATTATTCCTGACTGGAATGATGGAGTTTATCGGGGAGATTGGCAACAAGCGCTGGATATTTTACATAGCACTAACAATTTCCCTGAATTCACCGGACGTATCTGCCCTGCACCTTGCGAGGCCGCTTGTACACTCAATTTGCAAGATCAGCCCGTGACCATTAAATCGATAGAGTGCGCTATTATCGATAAAGGCTGGGCGATGGGCTGGGTAAAACCGCAAATTCCGGAAAAACGCACAGGCAAGCGCGTTGCAGTAATTGGTTCCGGCCCTTCCGGTTTGGCCTGCGCCCAACAGCTGGCACGCGCCGGGCATGAAGTCGTAGTCTATGAAAAGAATGACCGCATCGGCGGTTTATTGCGCTACGGCATTCCCGATTTCAAGATGGAAAAAACGCACATTGACCGCCGTATTGCGCAAATGCAGGCAGAAGGCGTCAGGTTCCGGCCTAACAGCCACATCGGCACCGATATTCCTACACAAAAACTACTCGCCGAATACGATGCCATAGTTTTAGCTGTCGGTTCCGAAAAACCGCGTGACCTGGAAGTTCCCGGACGCAATGAATATGAAGGCGTTTACTATGCGATGGATTTTTTACGTCAGCAAAACAAGCGCAACGCAGGCGATACTATCGCCGAGGATGTCGCCATTACTGCGACAGACAAGCGTGTTATCGTCATAGGTGGTGGAGATACCGGTTCAGACTGCATAGGCACATCAATCCGCCAAGGCGCGGCATCTGTAGTGCAACTCGAAATTTTGCCGCAACCGCCTGAAAAAGAAAACAAATTGCTCACTTGGCCGATGTGGCCCAACAAATTGCGCACCACTTCTTCACATGACGAAGGCATCAAACAACGTTACTGGAGCGTCAACACCAAAAGCATTACCGGCAAAGATGGCAAAATAACCCATCTGAACGCGGTGGAAGTGGAATGGAAACAAGAAGGCGGACAGTGGAAAATGAGCGAGAAACCGGACAGCGCTTTCACCTTGGAAGCCGATATCGTGTTTTTAGCCATGGGTTTTGTTCACCCGGTACACGAAGGCTTGTTAAAAGAGCTGGGCGTTGAACTGGACCGTAATAACATCAAAGCCGACGATAAACAATATCGCACTTCGGTCGATAAAGTGTTCGCCGCAGGCGACGCACGACGTGGACAATCATTAGTAGTCTGGGCGATACGCGAAGGCAGACAAGCCGCCAAAGCAGTGGATGAATTTCTGATGGGATCATCGGAACTGCCGCGTTAAGCATATAATACAAAAAAAGCGCTGTAGCGATAATCGTCGCTACAGCGCCTTGGTTTTCCTTTTTGAACATCGTTTACACTGATAAACGGTGATCAACTTCCCCTGTTTCACATCAAACTGCTTTTCATTTAAGACTTCCCATTTATGAAAGCCGCTGCGGCATAGCGTGTTGCCTTTATGCAGCTGTGACAGTTTGGGCCGTTTAAATTGAATTACGTCACCCATGATATTCTTCCAGATTTAAGCAAGCCGTTAAAAAAACTTGTGGCATTTAATCCCTGCATACGCATGATGTAAAGCATAAAATCGCGAAAAGTATCCAACAAACTTCATATTTATAAAATCTTCAACAACTAAGCTACATCACTTTTTAACGATTGTGTTCCACGCGGCAATCCAGGCTTGTGGTTGATATGAGTCGGCTTTCCTGTCAAGAAATCCGGTCAAAACCAGTCGCAGAGTGTTATCAATAATGCCGAAGAAGTGAGCATAGCCCAGTTGGGCGCTAATATTACGGATTTCTCCTGCTTTAATACCGGCTTCAATAATCCTGATAATTTTTATAATCGCCCCGGTTTCATGTAGCGGCTTTGCTTCCGGCAAAAACTCGTTGATGTTCAAAATCAACAGAAACCGCATTACATCTGGCGCTTCGTCTGTTAACTTGAACAGCAGATCGACTATGCCGCGCAATTGTTCGGATGGCTTCTCATTTTTGCGCTTTATGTCATCAATAGAGACGCTTAAGCTGCCTAGAATATTTGCATATAATTGCGATGCAATCATTTGTTTGGTTTTGAAGTGCTGATAAATTGCGCCGGCAGTTTTTGCACCAACCGCATCTTTAATATCGATTAATGATGTATTAAAGTAACCTTTTTCCACAAAAAGCTTTAAGGCTGCCAGCAATATCTCATCTTGCACGTCAGATTTTATCTGAGTATTTTCTATTTCCTGATCCATGTTCTTCTTTCACAGCTGATTCAATGCGCTGTATTATTTGTATGTGAGTGAAAAATTAAGAGGTCTACACATTATAGGCTCACGAGTATAAACTTATTTTGCGGTTAAAACCGCAAGTGCAGCGCTTAAATAACTTACCATCGACCATAAGGTCAATATAGCTGCAATATATAACAAACCATACCCGCAATAATTTATGGGTACACCCAGTATATCTTCGCGATATAACAACATGCCAATCGCCAGCATTTGAGCCGTAGTTTTCCATTTACCTAATTGGGATACTTTAACCTTCGCCCTCTGACCGATCTCTGCCATCCATTCCCTAAGCGAGGCAATGGTAATTTCTCGACCGATAATGATTGCCGCTGGTATAGCCAAATAAGGACTGGCCTGCTGCTGAACAATCAGAACCAACACCATGGCCACCATCAGTTTATCCGCCACAGGATCTAAAAAAGCCCCAAAAGGCGTTTCTAAACTCATTTTCCTGGCAAGATAGCCGTCCAGCCAGTCAGTAATTCCCGCCGCCAAAAAAATCAGCATGCAGGCAATATTAGAATATGCCCAAGGCAGATAAAAAACCACGATAATTAACGGAATTAACGCGATTCTTAACAGCGTAAGATTTGTCGGTAAATTAAATTCAATTGTCATCTTGATGATGAAATAGTTCGTAAATCCGTTGTGCCAACTGACGGCTTATGCCATCCACACTGCAAAGTGCATCCACGCCGGCCTGTGAAATTCCTTGCAGCCCCCCAAATTGTTTCAATAAAATCTGTCGGCGTTTAGGCCCCAACCCTGGAATAGCCTCTAAGGCCGATTGTTTTTTAGCCTTTCCCCGTCGCTGCCTGTGCCCTGTTATCGCAAACCGATGCGCTTCATCGCGAATATGCTGAATCAACAATAAACCGCTAGCTCCAGGACTTATATCTAATGGCTGCTCTTGATCCACTAGTATAAGCTTTTCCATACCCGGTTTTCTATCCGGCCCTTTGGAAACGCCGACTATCATAACATTGTTTATGTCTAATTCCGCCAATGCCTTTTGCGCTTCATGCACCTGACCTTTGCCGCCGTCTATCAGCAATATATCCGGCGCTGTATGTTCTCCTTGTTTCAACCTTTTAAAACGTCTGAAAACCGCCTGATGAATGGCTGCATAATCATCGCCGGCGGTTATGCCTTCGATATTGAACCGTCGATATGCCGATTTTACCGGACCTTCTCGGTCGAATACCACGCAGGATGCAACCGTTTGATCGCCCTGAGTATGGCTGATATCAAAACATTCAAGGCGTTTTGGCAGTTCTTTACAGCCCAACTCTTCCTGTAAACTGAGGAAGCGGGCATAAATTCCCTGCTTATCGGATAACTTGCTCAGCAGTGAATTTTCGGCATTAGTGCAGGCCATTTCTAGCCACTTTAAACGCTCGCCTCTGACATTGTGAGAAATAGCTACCGCATGTTTCGCCCGAGATGCCAACACTTCCATTAACAGATCAACTTCTTCCGGCTGATGACTGACAATCAATTCATGAGGAATTTGCTTATCCAGATAATATTGCGGAATAAACGCCTGAATTATGGCTGCCGGATCATGCTCGTCGGTTATTTTCGGGAAAAACACCTTATTACCCAAATGCTGCCCGTTGCGGATAAAAAATACCTGAACACAAGCCACTCCGGCTTTAGTTGCACAGGCGATAATATCAACATCGCCCCGCTCGCCGAGCACAAATTGTTTTTCCAGCACCGAACGCAATTTTATAATCTGATCTCTGAAACCGGCGGCCTGCTCATATTCAAGGTTAGCCGCCGCCTTCTCCATATTAACAATCAACTGATCGATCAGCAGACCTCCCTTACCTTCCAGAAACAGTATCGTGTTTTCAACATCCCTCGCATAGGCGGCTTTGTCAATTAAACCAACGCACGGCGCTGAACAGCGTTCTATCTGGTGCTGAAGACAAGGCCGGGAGCGGTTATTGTAGATGGAATCATCACACTGCCTGATGGGGAAAATTCGCTGCAGCAGCTTAAGAGTTTCTTTGATTGCGCCAATGCCCGGGTAAGGCCCGAAATATTTTCCCCTTTTCTTCTTTACGCCGCGATGCAAAGTGATCTGGGGGAAATCATGCTCAGTTGACAGGAAGATATAGGGATAGGATCTATCATCCCTTAAGCAAATGTTGTATTGAGGCTTATGACGCTTGATCTGCTGGCATTCCAGCAATAAAGCCTCACCTTCAGTATGCGTCACCGTAACTTCAATGGCCGCAATCTTGGATACCATCCGGTGTTGCTTAGTTGATGCGGTTGGCTTTTTAAAATAGCTGGAAACGCGGTTTTTAAGGTTTTTGGCCTTGCCGATATAAATGATTTCGCCCTGCTCATTAAGCATCTTGTAAATGCCGGGGCGCGTAGTCAGGTTTTTTAAGAACGCCTTTATGTCGAATCTGTTTTCTGGTAACTCGGGACTCACACTTTATCCTGATAGCATGCAGTGCAGCATGATAAATTCATTATGCAGGGATTACTCCTTATCCAATTTGGAAATGGGTTTTGCTTCACACATTCTAAATCGTTTGCATATTTATTGAAGAAAAAATCCGCCTAGTTCAAGCTTTTTAAGAAATGTAAGAGATTGCTTACCTTTGCGTATGCTAGATTAAATTTACACTAATTTGGCATGAACAAATCTTCCTATCAATCTATTTTTCATTTAATTTACCGGAGACTATCTGAATGAAAGAAATAAAGATAACCGCTCTTACAGTACATCAATATGCAAAAATCTCTGATGATATTTATGATGAAATTGAGCGGGTTGAACATGCGGGAATGCTTGCCGCCAAGTGCAGCCAACATCCTGAATACGGGGATATCATTCTTATTTCATCTAATCTTGGCGACTGTTTAATGATTCACTGTTAGCCTGCTGTAAACTTTATTTAACGACCCTTAACAGCAACAAGACCCGCTATCGGCTTTATGTGCCGAACCTTTAGTTTCTGAAACCGCCCTTAGCGCACCGGGTTTGTGGCACCAACTTTGCGGTGTTTTTTCCTGAACAGGGGCTATACCGATAAACTGGTCGGCGTAGGTGGCACCGGTAAGTAAATTATAACTGCGCTCACATACTGCCATTCGCTGACCACGGAAGAAAACGTGGCCTTCATCATCATAAGCCTTGGCAAAAGGTCCCCGGTAAATCACTGCATGGCCTTTATCAAGACAGGGTTCATCATGCGGCTTTACAGCGGTAATGGTTATTGCTCGAAATTCGATGCCTTCAACTACCTGCCAAGGTTGAGCTTCCCATTTATCGAAACTGACTGCAACAAAACCTGCGGCTATAAAAGCCTGTAAGAATTCATGCTCCTGCACAGTGCCAGAAATACAGCCACTCCACAATTTTGGATCGTCTTTCAAATGCTGCGGCACTAGCTCATCACTGACAATATCTGAAATGGCGACGCGCCCGCCCGGCTTGACCACCCGGAATATTTCCCGAATCAGCTGACTCTTGTCACTGTCATGCACCAGGTTCAGTACGCAATTGGATACCACCAAGTCGACACTGTTATCCTCAATTAACGGTTGTTTCTTGCGCTGTTGTTCCTGCCAGGCACGCAAGGCAATCACGTCTTCGGCTCGACGCACCGGATGCTCGGCTAAATGCTGGTTCATGGCGTCCAAATCCAGAGCCAAATCCTGAATTTGCCCTTTCACAAAACTCACCCGGTTCGAGCCTAACTTTTCGGCCATTTCCAACTGATATTTTCTGGCCAGCGCGAGCATGTCGTCATTCATATCCACACCGATGACTTTGCCGGAACTGCCTACCAATTGCGCAGCCATATAGCAAATTTTGCCCGAGCCTGAACCTAAATCCAGTACCACA
Organism: Methylobacter sp.; assembly: GCA_036560465.1. Taxonomy (GTDB): domain Bacteria; phylum Pseudomonadota; class Gammaproteobacteria; order Methylococcales; family Methylomonadaceae; genus Methylobacter_A. The sequence continues at coordinate 30,409 of DATBRD010000010.1, read as the reverse complement.
TCCCCGTTTTGCACATAACGGGACGGGTCGCCGCAGCCGTAATCCTTGTCGATAATCTCCTGCGGTAATAAAGCCAATAATTTTCGGTCATAATCGACGGGACAGCATAAGTCTGCTTGTACCGATTCCGCGCCTTGTGAATAACGCTCTAAAACTCTGGTTTCTATAGTCATATAAGCTCCAATAGTTAATACGCAACGGCTTAGAAAGCCTCATCAAGAAGCTCTAAAACTTCGTGATGAAAGATACTTTATAAAATTAAGTGATTGCTCCTCCACAGCTACTGCCTTGCCCTGCTGTGCAGCCATAGCAATGTTTCAGCGTAGCAATGGCATTACCCATCAATTCAGGCATCTGGCTCAGGTGTATTTTTTGATTGCCTCCCAAGGGCAGTTGCAGCATTTGATTAAAATCGCAATCATAGACAAAACCCTGCCAATCAACGCTTAAGGTATTTTTACACATGACTTTGTCCAGATTGGACGCATGAAAATTATCCTTGAGTAATTGCAAATAGTCATCAAACCGGCCGGTACTTAGCAACACACTGCCGAATCGTTGCACGGGTAAATTGGTTATCGCAAATAAATGATTAAATACGATGCCGTAGTGCTCGTGCAGATGTTGCTTGTAAGCATGCTCTAACGGCTGCTGTTCAGGCGGTAACGCCGCGCCTTGCGGATTGAATACCAGGTTTAATTCAAGGTTGGTATTGGCTTGACCATACCCCAGTTCGTTCAATAGCTGCAAAGCCTTTATGCTGGCGTTAAACGTGCCTTTACCGCGTTGCTTATCGACATTTTCTTGTAGATAGCACGGCAGTGACGCCACGATTGCGCGCCTGCATCACCAAATAGCGAAAATGCGGGTTCATTTCCGGCGCGCCGCCAGTCAAATCGAGCGTATGAAGCGCATGCTTATCGATAAAATCCAAAGCCTGATCAATGGTGGCTTTGTCCATCAATTCGGTGCGCTTAGGTCCGGCATTGACATGGCAATGGGTGCAACTCAAATTGCATAAATAACCCAGATTGACTTGTAATATTTCCAGCTTATTGCGGGTAATGGCTGGAAAGTCGGAGTTCTGCAAATAAGGTAGTGAATCGATCATATCAAAATCCTGTAAGAAATTTTCACTCCGAAGGCACGAAGAAGTAGAATTTCGTGCCCTTCGCGGTGCATTTATACAAGCTGTTTAACGCCTTACATCAAACGATATCCGCCAGATTCCCCTTGGTTTCCAGCCACACTTTCCTGTCTTGCGAGCGTTTTTTAGCCAACAACAAGTCAAGCTGGCCATTGGTATCATCACCTTCGCCCACCGTTAACTGTACCAATCTGCGGGTGTCCGGATTCATCGTGGTTTCCCGAAGCTGGCTGGGATTCATCTCGCCCAGGCCTTTAAAACGCTGCACATTGATCTGACCTTTGAGCTTTTCGGCAGCGATGCGATCCAGCACGCCTTGGCGTTCTGCTTCATCCAGCGCGTAAAACACCCGCTTGCCGACATCGATCCGGTACAACGGCGGCATTGCGACATAGACATGACCGGCTTCTACCAGCGATTTAAAATGCTGGTAAAACAAGGCACAGATCAAAGTGGCGATATGATTGCCGTCGGAATCGGCATCGGCCAGGATGCAGACCTTGCCGTAACGCAGATTCTGTAAATCGGAAGAACCCGGCTCAATGCCCAGAGCCACGGCAATATCATGGACTTCCTGCGACGCCATCACCTGATTGGACTCAACCTCCCAAGTATTCAAAATCTTGCCGCGCAACGGCATAATTGCCTGAAAATCCCGTTCCCGCGCCTGCTTGGCTGAACCTCCGGCCGAGTCCCCTTCGACCAGGAACAATTCGGTCCGAGATAAATCCTGCGCCGAACAGTCGGCCAGTTTGCCCGGTAATGCGGGTCCTGAAGTGATTTTTTTGCGGATGATTTTTTTATTGGAGCGCAGCCGCTTCTGGGCACTGGAAATAATGATTTCTGCAATTTTCTCGCCTTCGGCAGGATTCTGGTTTAGCCACAAACTAAAGCTGTCTTTCGCCACGCCGGACACGAAAGCCACGCATTCACGGGAGCTGAGCCGTTCCTTGGTTTGCCCTGAAAACTGCGGATCTTCAAGTTTAACCGACAGCACAAAATGGCAGTTTTCCCAGACATCTTCCGGGGCGACTTTAACGCCGCGCGGCAGGATATTCCTGATATCGCAAAACTCGCGCATCGCTTCGGTCAGCCCTGCCCGCAGGCCGTTGACATGGGTCCCGCCCTGCGCAGTCGGCACCAGGTTCACATAACTTTCGGCCAGCACTTCCGCCGGATTTTCAATTGCCCACACAATACCCCATTCAACGGCTTCATGATTCGCCGCCATGTTGCCCATAAACGGCTGTTCCGGGAAATAGTCAATATCGCCGATGCGGTCGAGTAAATACTCTTTCAGGCCGTTCTGATAACACCACTCATACTCTTCGTCGGTTTGATCGACTTTCAAGGATATTTTCAAGCCCGGGCATAAAACTGCCTTGGCACGCAACACGTGCTTAAGCTTTACCACCGAAACTCTATTGGAATCGAAATATTTTTCATTCGGCCAAAACCGAACGGTTGTTCCGGTATTGTTCTTGCCGACGGTACCGGTCTCGGTCAGTCCTGTTTGCTTTTCGCCATCGGCAAACTCCATTCGATAAACCTTGCCGTTCCTTTTGACTTCCACTTCCAGTCTTGCCGACAAGGCGTTAACGACCGAGACGCCCACACCATGCAAGCCGCCGGAAAACTGGTAATTTTTATTGGAAAATTTCCCTCCCGCATGCAGTTGAGTCAAAATCACCTCGACACCGGGAATGCCTTGCTCGGGATGTATGTCGACCGGCATCCCCCGGCCATTATCGCTGACCAGCACCGAGCCGTCTTTATACAAGACCACGTCAATCGAGGTAGCATGGCCTGCCATCGCCTCGTCAACGCTGTTATCGACGACTTCCTGCACCAGATGGTTTGGCCTTGTAGTGTCCGTGTACATGCCGGGACGTTTCCGTACCGGCTCCAATCCGCTTAAAACTTCTATTGCCGCCGCGTTATATTCGCTACTCATACTTCCTAATCACTCACAATTCAATTTCATATATAATGCTATGGTTAACTTATACATCGTATCATTAAAAATATTTTTATCTCATGCCGAAAAAGAAAACCACGACTTTATTCGAAGATTCCCTCGCAGAACTTGAGCAGCTGGTCGTCCAGCTCGAACAAGGCGACATCTCGCTGGAAGAATCATTAAAGTCATTTGAACGCGGAGTCAACCTGACCCGTACTTGTCAAAAAGCCCTGCAAGAGGCCGAGCAAAAAGTTCAAATTCTAATTGAAAAAAACGGCACTCAAACCCTGGAGCCATTTACCGATGAGTAATGCGTTAAAAGACTATCTTGAATCCTGTCAAAACCGTGTAGAAAGAGCATTAGACGCTCGCCTGCCCAGCGAAAACATACTGCCGCAAAAACTGCACCGTGCGATGCGCTACAGCACATTGGACGGTGGGAAACGTATGCGTCCTATGCTGACTTACTGCACTGGAAAAACGCTGGGCATAGCCCCTGAAGCATTGGATGGTCCCGCTTGCGCGGTTGAATTCATACACGTTTACTCATTGATCCATGACGATCTTCCGGCAATGGACGACGACGATCTCAGACGCGGCAAAGCTACCTGTCATAAAGCGTTCGATGAAGCGACTGCTATTTTGACCGGCGATGCACTGCAGGCCTTGGCTTTTGAAATTCTGGCCTATGATCCCAGCATGACTGCTACCCCGGAAGGCCGTTTAAAAATGATCGTTGCATTAACCAAAGCCAGCGGTTCTCAAGGTATGGTTGGCGGTCAGGCCATCGATCTTGAATCCGTAGGTACCAGCTTGACGCTGCCGGAATTGGAAAACATGCATATCCATAAAACCGGTGCATTGATTCGTGCCAGCGTCAACATGGCAACTCTGGCGAAAGCTGACATAGACTCCAATGTTGCCAAAAAGCTGGACAATTACGCCAAGTGCATCGGCTTGTCGTTCCAGGTTAAAGACGACATCCTCGACGAGGAAAGCGATACCGCAACGTTGGGCAAAACCCAAGGCAAAGACCAGAACAACAACAAACCCACCTATCCTGCCCTGTTAGGTCTGGCCGGAGCCAAACAAAAAGCGCAGGAACTGCATGAGCAAGCGTTGGACAACCTGAGCATTTTCGGCAGCGAAGCCGATTTGTTACGCGACCTATCGCTTTATATTATTCAACGGGATCATTAGTTTTCCGCGGACTTGCAAGAATCAGGTGTTTTCTGCTCCTGCGTAACCTACACGGACGTGAGGAATCCAGCTATTTCAGAAACTCGAGTAGTATGTCGAGGCGCTAGTTTTACCTTTTATTGTTCCCGTGTTCCGATACGGGAACAATGCTATCCTTTAAGAAAAACCTTAAGTTGCTGATAAGAAATCAGAAAAATTATTACCGGTTTATTGCCGCATTCCCCTTAAAGGCAATATCAATACCCAGACACAATATCGTGTAAACACAATACGTAATTGGCGCAGTTTACGCTCAATACCAGATGAGTTTAAGCTTAACCACTTATTGAGGAGTGCAACCATGACAATACAAAATAAAGATAAAGTCGATTCGTCCTGGACAACATTTATTGATACCTTAAGCGATGAATTCACTGCAAGAACAGGGTTCGGGGTATACGCCCACATCTCGCCAACGGATGTCAATCGGGCGTATCAGCAATATCAACACAGCAATGTGCCGATGCGGCTATTCGTCCGTGAATATGTTCGGTCCTATGTTTAAACTACTTGCGTTCAGCAAATCTCGTCCAGCGCAAACGATTGGCATTGCTAACCACCGTTAAGGAAGACATGGCCATAGCCGCACCGGCAATCATCGGATTCAACAAAATGCCGAATAGCGGATACAGCAAGCCCGCCGCGACCGGAATACTGACCGTATTGTAGAAAAACGCACCGAACAGGTTTTGCTTGATATTAACGACCGTAGCTTTGGATAACTCAATGGCTTCAGGCACTTTAAGCAAAGAGCCCTGCAAAATCACCACATCAGCGCTTTCAATTGCTACATCGGTACCGGTGCCGATCGCAAACCCGACATCGGCCTGAGCCAGCGCAGGCGCATCGTTAATGCCGTCGCCAACCATGCCGACGGTTTCCCCGGCTTGTTGCAGCTCTTTGACCACTTCGGCTTTATCTTGCGGCAATACCTGCGCCCGGACTTCGGAAATGCCCGCCTGTTCAGCAATGGCATGAGCGGTGATTGCATTGTCGCCGGTCACCATGATGATGCGCACGCCCTGATTTTTCAACACTTGTACAGCCTGTGCCGAATCCTTTTTGATCGGATCGGAAACGGCAATAATGCCGGCTATTTTGTTGTCTACGGCAAGCAGCATCGGCGTTTGCCCCAGAGCTGACAATTGTTCCAACCGGTCACTAAAGCGGGTGCAGCTGACGCCTTGCTCATCCATCAACGCCTTGTTGCCGAATAACACGCGCCTATCATTAATTGCCGCCATCACCCCATGGCCTGCGACGGCGGTAAATTGCTTAGCTTTTTCCAGCTTTATTTGCCTTTGCTCTGCTGCTGACAAAATTGCCGCCGCCAACGGATGCTCAGAGCCAGATTCGATACTGGCCGCCAATTGCAGCACCTGTTCTTCACTAGTGTCGCCGATGGCTTCAACCGTCGAAACAGTCGGTTTGCCTTCAGTGACTGTGCCGGTTTTATCGAGTATCAAGCAGGTGAGTTTCCCTGCCAATTGCAAGGCTTCGCCTTTGCGAATCAAAATCCCTGATTGGGCGGCCCTGCCGACCGCGACCATTACAGAAATAGGCGTCGCCAAACCCAAGGCACAGGGACAAGCGATAACCAGAACGGTCATTGAGGTGACGAAAGCATAGCCCAATGAAGGCTCAGGCCCGAAAGCGTACCAAATCATGAAAGTCAGCACGGAGACCACGACCACGGCCGGTACAAAAACGCTGGAAATCTTATCAGCCAAACGGGCGATTTCGGGCTTGCTGCTTTGCGCCTGCCGGACACTTTTAATAATCTGCGCCAATGCGGTATCGCGGCCGATACGGGTTGCAGTAAACAAAAAACTGCCGCTCTGGTTCATGGTGCCGGCAACTACTTCCGAGCCCACAGTTTTCTCTACCGGCAGCGGTTCGCCGGTCAGCATAGACTCATCCACTGTGGAATGCCCTTCCAGCAGCATACCGTCAACGGCGATTTTTTCGCCGGGCCTGACTCTTAGCGTCTCGCCCAAACCGACCTGCTCGATAGCGATATCGATTTCCTCGCCATTCCTGACCACTCTCGCCGTTCGCGGCTGCAAACCGATCAGCTGCCTGATCGCGCTAGAGGTTTTCCCTCGAGCCAAAGTTTCTAAACCGGAACCGAAATTAATGAAGGCCAGGATCATCACTGCGGCTTCAAAATAGGCATGTTTTGCCAGGGACGGCAAGGTTCCGTAATAATCGATAACAATGCAGGAATATATCCACGCCGAACCAGTGCCCAAAGCGATCAATGTGTCCATGTTAGCTTGGCCCAGCGTTAATGACTTATACGCGCCGCTATAAAAATGCCAGCCCGAATAGATCATTATGCTTGCGGTAATAAGGGCGATTTCCGGCCATACCCATTGGCCTGTCGATGAACCGATTTCCGGCAACCAGCCGAAATGATCGGCTGCCATTAGTAAAGTGCCGAAAACAGCCGCCACAGCCGCTTTTTTCATCAGCTGCCGGTAGCGTTGCAATTCTTGTTCTTCCTGCTCTGAGGGATCTTCAAACCCCTCCATCACCGCCGCGTCATAACCGGCTGCCTTAACGGCCTGCGTTAACAATTCGGGGTCGGCGTGGCCTTTAACCACTGCGGAATGATCGGCGAAGTTGACGCTAACTGAAGTTACTCCCTCTACCGCTGCCAAGGCACTCTCAACGGCGCTGACGCATCCTGCGCAACGCATGCCTAAAATGGATAACCGCAATTCGTCAGAAGTCTTTGTGTTCATACCGCCCCCTTATTACCCATTACGGTGCTTCTACGGTAAAACCTGCACCGGTAATAGCGTTAGTGATAACATCCAAGCTGGTTTTTCCGGCATCGAATTCAACGTTCACTTCATTGTTTCTGCTCGATGCATTAACCGACAACACACCCTCGATAGCTTGCAATTTACTCGTTATATTGGTCTCACAACCGCCGCACTTCATGCCGGTAACGGTTAACGATACAGATTCAGTCATTTCAGTCTCCTTAATGTTGGTAACGTCGCTATATTGCAACTTCTCTACGGTAATGCCTTTATATCATACTCGACTGATGACCGGTAATCATGGTATAAATCCCGGCATATATGGGGTTGCACTACGCTCTTGTGCCCTTTGGATAATCCCCACCCCAAGCATTTAAAATTGATACTTTAAATAATTAGAATGGCAGACATTATAATTGGGCGACAGCAGATTTTTGATCAAAAGCTGAATATTTACGCCTATGAACTTCTTTTTAGAGGCAATGACTTTGATCTAAATCATAAGGACGGCGCTACACAAGCAACTAATCAGGTCATTACCGATACCATTTTAGAGCTTGGACTCAATACTATAGTCGGCCCCAATAAGGCCTTCATTAACTTTACGACGCAAAACATCCTCGATAAAACCCCGTTACACCTTCCTAAAGACCGGATTGTTATTGAAGTACTCGAAAATGTTGAAATTGACTCAAGAGTCATCGCCAATCTACGAGAGCTGTCAAAGCTGGGCTATATCATCGCCCTGGATGATTTTGTGTTTTCTGAGGAATGGACGCCTCTGGTGGAGTTAGCCGATATTATCAAGCTGGACATCATGGAAATGGGCGAGTCCAAAACACGCGAGCTGATTAAACGGCTCAAGCCCTACAACGTGGCACTGCTCGCGGAAAAAGTAGAAACATACTCCGAGTATCAATATCTCCTCGAACTGGGCTGCCATTATTTCCAGGGTTTCTTTTTCAACAAACCCAATATAGTTTCCGGCAAACGCGTCAGCGTTAATCAATCCGCAGCCATTCAATTATTAAACACAGTCAATAATCCGGATGTTGAATTTGAAGATCTAACCAAAATAATATCCCTGGATGTCGGACTCAGCTATAAATTGCTGCACTATATTAATTCTGCGTTCTTCGCCCTACCCAATAAAATCTCATCCATTAACCATGCTATTTCCTATCTGGGGCTAAAAGAAATAAAACGCTGGATAAATATATTGACGCTGGCCTCCTTATCCAATAAGCCTGAAGCGGTTATGCAGAACGCATTAATCCGCGGAAAAATGTGTGAGGAACTGGCTGGTCTGAGCAGCAACAAATCGGACAATTTTTTCCTGATCGGCATCTTATCCAACCTCGATAGCTTACTGGATATGCCCTTGGATGAAGCACTCAGCCAGTTGCCTTTAACCGATGACATTGTTGCCGCGATATTGCGCAAGGAAGGATTAGGCGGAGAAGCGCTCAAGTGCGTTATCAGCTATGAGCATTGGGACATTTCATCCATATCATTTAGGGATATTGATCAATCCATCATTGGTGATACCTATATTCACAGTATAAACTGGGCGAAAGATATTATGGGAAATATAAAATAGCTATGCCGTTAAATACAATCACCAACCAAACTATCGCGCTTGCCGGCATTGCCCAGTCAGCGGCACTGGTTCAACAACTGGCAACAACAGGCAGCGCCGACGCAAAGGCTCTTGAAGCCAGCATTGCCAGTCTTTTTGTTAGCGACGAGCATGGCGTTGAAAATGTTTACGGCGGCTTATCAGGTCTAAAAATGGGACTTGAGCATCTCAACGAACAAATGACCGGCCTTAAAATAGCCAATACGGAACAGGCGCGCTATGCCGCATCGCTGGTTTTTCTGGAGAATCAACTCTTCAAGCAGCAGGACATGCTCAAAAGCATTTTCGCTGGAATTGAGCGCGCCCAGAAACAATCGGAACACTTCGACCTGCTGCATGAAAATGTACTGGCAAATCTTGGCGACATCTATCACACCACTATCAGCACCTTGCAACCGCGAATCATGGTCAATGGCGAGCAGGAATATTTATCCAGGCCCGACATCGTCAATAAAATACGCGCCTGTCTGCTGGCCGGGATACGTTCGGCCATTCTGTGGAAACGATGCGGAGGCACCCGTTGGAAGTTCCTGTTTTACCGTAAGAAAATCCAGGCTGAGTTACAAATCTTGCTAAAACGCGTTTAGCGGCCTGTATGACTACCCTTATTGAAGCCGATCATCTAACCCGCTATTACGGCACTCATTGCGCCGTTAATAATGTCAGCTTTACCCTAGCCAAAGGCGAAGTGCTTGGTTTCCTCGGTTCCAACGGCGCGGGTAAAACTACCACCATGCAAATGCTGTGCGGCAATCTGGCGCCCAGCGCCGGGCAAATTACCATCAACGGTTATGATTTGCTCGATCAACCCAAAGCCGCAAAACTGAGCCTGGGCTATTTGCCTGATACACCGCCGCTATACAAAGAATTAACAGTGCAGGAGTTCCTGCTTTATTGCGCCGGTCTACATGGCATCGCCAAAAATTCTGTCAATGCCGCTATCGAACGGGCTCAAGAACGCTGCGGTTTAACCGATGTTGCCGACCGTTTGATCGCCAACCTGTCCAAAGGTTTTCAACAACGGGTAGGCATTGCCCAGGCTATCTTGCACAATCCTGAAGTCATCGTGCTTGACGAGCCGACGGTCGGCCTTGATCCCATTCAAATCCGCGAAATACGCGACTTAATACGGGAGTTGGGACAGGATCACGGCGTGATCCTGTCCACCCATATTCTGACCGAAGTGCAGGAGTCCTGCACCCACGTGCAAATCATTGATCAAGGCCGTCTGATCCTGAACGAAACCATAGCCGGGCTTAATCGGCAAATGGACACCGGCACGCTGCAAGTCGCAACCCGGCTAGCGCCCGATATTGACAGTTTATTAACCATCCCCGGCGTCAGCTCTATCGAAAGCATTACTGCAAACCGGATCATCATCCACCACAGCGTAACCGCTAACCCGGCCGAACAAATTGCCGCGCTCATTATCGCCTCCGGGTCGGGGCTACTGGAACTGACGCCGGTAAAAAGGTCGATGGAAGACATTTTTATCAGCTTAACCAAAGAGCATCGCGATTTATGAGCATGATTTTAACCATTGCCTCCCGCGAATTCAGGACCCTGTTTCTATCGCCGATGGCGTGGACGATATTGGCCATATTGCAATTCATCCTGGCGTTTTTGTTTTTAACCCAGGTTGAAGCATTCACTGAACTTCAGCCCAAACTGGCTACCATCGAAGGCGCACCCGGCTTGACCGATATTATTGTGCCGCCACTATTCGGCAATGCCGGCATTATCCTTTTGCTGGTCACGCCATTATTAACCATGCGCCTGATTTGCGAAGAACGCCGCAACAAAACCTTGGCCCTGCTGCTGTCCGCGCCGGTTTCCAATATCGACATTATTCTCGGCAAATATCTGGGCATACTCGGATTGATGCTGCTGATCATTGGGCTGATCACACTGATGCCGTTGTCGCTGCTATCCGGCGCCGAGCTGGATTTAGGCAAATTATTCGCCAATATCCTAGGCTTATTGCTACTGGTGACTGCTTTTGCCGCCATCGGCCTGTTTATGTCCTGTATCGCAGGGCATCCTACCGTTGCCGCGATGGGCACTTTCGGTGCTTTACTGCTGCTATGGATTTTAGACTGGTCGGTCGGCATGAACGACCATCGCAGCGAACTGTTTGAATATCTGTCGATCCTCAGACATTTTCAGAACATACAAAGCGGCCTGATCAGTACGGTCGATGTCAGTTATTTTGTACTATTTACTGCCGCCTTCATCGCACTCAGCATTCGCCGGCTAGATAACGACCGCTTGCAAAAATGAAAATATCGCCGCATAAACATCAGCAAATCCGCTTAAAAAACTGGGGCATCACTCTGGCATTATTGTGCCTGATCAGCGCATTGGCCTGGTTAAGCTCCCGCTATAGCGCAGAAATCGACATAACCCGAAATAACAGCAACAGCCTGTCCCAGGCATCGCAAAAATTGCTGGAATCGTTGCCTGGTAAAATACAGCTCGTTGCCTATATTAAAAAAGACCAAGGGCTGAGAAGCCAGATTGTACAACTGGTTGACCGCTATAAGCGCCATAAGGCCGACTTGGCACTGACCTTTATAGACCCCGACTCGCAGCCGGAGAAAGTCCGCGAACTGAATATAGACGCGACAGGCGCCATTATTGTCGAATATCAAGGCCGCACTGAAAAACTGAACTTTATCGATGAATCATCGTTGACCAATGCGCTGTTGCAACTGGCAAACGCCGAAGAACGCTGGGTCACTTTCCTGACCGGCCATGGCGAGCGCGCGCCGGATGGCATTGCCAATTTTGATTTTGGCCAGTTCGGCAAGGAATTGGATCGACGAAAAATCAAGGCACAAGCCCTCAATCTGGCGACCATGCCGGACATTCCAGGAAACTCCGCATTGCTGGTGCTTAGCGCCCCCGCTGTGCCGTTGCTTGCCGGTGAAATTGAGCTGCTCAAACGCTATATCCAGCAAGGTGGCAACCTGCTGCTGTTAACCGATCCGGGCAACCGCCATTTGGACGCCTTGCTCCAAACATTAGGCTTGCGCCAGCTGCCGGGAACCTTGGTAGACAGCAGTTCCAAGCTATACGGCATCAACGATCCAAGCTTCGTGCTCACCAGCAGCTATCCGCCCCATCCAATTACCCAAGGCTTTCAGACCATAAGCCTTTATCCGGTTACCGCCGCGCTGGAAATCGGTGAAGAAACAGATTTCAAACCCGTGGAATTACTTAAAAGCGCAACACAGTCGTGGACGGAAACCGGCCCTATCGCCGGCGAAATTCTTTTTGACGCCGACGGCGACGAAAAACAAGGTCCGCTCACCTTTGCATATGCCTTAACCCGAGGCCTGGATAAGCAGAAACAGCAACGCATCGTCGTTGTTGGTGACGGCGACTTTTTATCCAACGCCTATCTCGGCAATGTCGGCAATCTGGATATCGGCTTAAGGATGATCAACTGGCTGATTCATGACGACCGGTTCATCAACATCCCTGCCAAAATCGCTACCGATAAAAGCCTGCAGTTAAGCCAGATCAGCGTCGCCGTCATCGGCTTCGGCTTTTTGGTGATCATACCGTTACTGTTAATGGGTACCGGCTTTTATATCTGGCGCAAACGCAAACAGCGTTAAACCAGGCATGGTGTTGCTTTACTGCAAGGCAACACCGGTTACGGCTGTATGTAAGCCCATTAATTTCAACAACTACTTGCCGCTTGAACAGTGAATTTTTAAATCAATCAAAGTACCTAAGTTGATTGACGAATCCTCTGGCGGGGCCGACTTGCAACTGCTAATCTAGCTTTTTCTATCTGACATTGGAGAACACGATGATTAGCGCTCTGGAGGTTGCTCCTGATCCCGTACGCGAACGGCTGCTCAAAGCGGCCCTCGACAGTTTTCTATCCGACGACTACCACAAAGTCACGACCCGACTGATCGCAGACAAAGCCGGCACCAACATCTCGATGATCCGTTATTACTTTCGCAACAAGGAAGGGTTATACGAGGAGATGATCCGTAACACCATGAACCCGTTACTTAACGTGTTGGACGGACAAATGCTGGATTCCGTTGATGGGTTTAAAGACTTCTTCAATCTGTATTACGAGACCATGTCCAAGCGGCCTGAATTCCCGAAGCTGATTTTGAAAGTCCTGGCGCTTAACCAAGGACCGGGCCGGCGTTTTATCCAACAGCTCCTGGAACGTGGGCGCACACGTAGCGCCAAGAAAGTGGAAAATATGAAGTCTATCGGACAGCTTCATCCCACATTAGACCCCGACATCGTTCGGATGGCATTTGTCAGTCTGGCAATGACGCCGATGCTGTTGAAAGACATTTTTGAGGAGCAGATGGGGCCATCCATGGACGCGGCATTCCTTGAAAAACTGGCCGCGTTCAACGGCCACCTGTTTTCCGCGGGCTTGGCGCCGGCAAAGACAGAATCATAGGGGACTCACGATGCCATTACAAAAAAATTCAGGTTCAGTCCGTCGCTTTGCAAGGTTGATGAAATTTGCCACCTGGCTACAGAACATTCCCAACAAGTTTACGCCGCCACCCTTTCGGCTCATCCAGATTGGCTCAGCATTTTGGCAATCACGTGTGCTTCATGTCGCTGTACGACTGGATATTGCCTCTGCTCTTGGAGATGAGCGCCTCACCGTTGACGTCATTGCGGCACGAGTCTTTGCACAACCGGACGCCGTCTACCGATTGCTGCGCATGCTGGCGGCCATGGGGATATTTGACGAAGTGTCGCCACGGATCTTCAAAAACAATGCGCTTTCCGGCTACTTGCGGGAAGACAACCCGAAGAATGTCCGAGCGATGATCTTGATGCACAATTCGTTTGAGATGAGCCAGCCTTGGTATGAGCAGCTGGAACAGGGGGTGCGCAGCGGGAAGGTTCCGTTCCAGCTTGCTCATGGTCAGGAGCTTTATGCCTACATGGACAATCATGCCGATTTCGATTTGCTGTTTGCCAGTGCGATGGACAGTGTGGGAGCACTGGCAGGCGACAGTTTTGCCACCGACTTCGACTGGGGACGATTTGACCGAATCATCGATGTTGGCGGCTCGAAGGGAAGTAAATCAGTAGCCATATTAAAGCGACATCCGCATCTCACGTCTTTAGTGTTCGATCGGGATCAGATTATTCAAACAGCGGCAGCCTACTGGGCTGGGAAAGAATCGCCTGCCCTTCTGTCCCGGATAACCTATCAGGGTGGAAACTTGCTCGAATCAATTCCCGCCGCCAAAAACGACAAAGACATCTATTTATTCAGCGCCGTGCTGCATGGCATGGATGACGAAAGTTGCGTCAAAATACTGGGAAATACGGTCGTTGCATCTGCCGATACCGGTGCTCGCATTGCGCTGATGGAATTGGTCGTTCCGGAATTGAAGGCCGATTTTTCCAGTGCCGCTTTCGATATACAGATGTTCATGGCTACCCGAGGCAGGGAAAGAACGCTTCCTGAATGGCAGAGCCTTTTTGATCAATCGGGGTTAGCGCTTGAGCAGGAAATAAGCCTTCAATCAATCGGGAAGATACTGGTACTGAAAGCGAAGAGCTAAGACTTGCGATGGGTTACCCAAAATATCAGTATTGCGAGCATTTGGAGCTCGTGAATGCCGGAAACGCCATGCCAGACAAAGCTTCTTTTAATAAAAAACAGCCCCCGTTAAATCATGAAAATCTATCAACTCTATCGACGGCAACAGCTCAATTTAACTATCAATGAGGCTTGGGAATTCTTTTCATCGCCCTATAACCTGAATGACATCACTCCGGTATTTTTTCATGTAAAAATTATTTCTAAAGTGCCGAAAAAGATTTATGCCGGTTTAATGGTGAATTATCAAATGAAAGCGGTATTTGGCATTCCAATGGCTTGGTTATCCGAAGTTAGCCATTGCGATGAACCCAAACGTTTCGTGTATGAACAGCGCATCGGGCCATTCAAATTTTGGAGCCATGAAGTTTGCTTAACCGAAATAGAAAACGGGATAGTGCTGGAAGATATCATGTTCTACGCCATGCCTTTCGGCTGGTTAGGACAATTCATAAATTCAGTCCTTATCGCAAGTAAGCTCGAACGCATATTTGATACTCGTCGTGACTATTTGCAAAACAAATGGGGCGATAATGTTCAAAAGGTAGACACAGATCTATTAAAGTAATCAATCGGTATATCCACACCCTGCTGCCTCCCTATCTGGCAGGCACTTGGCATCGCCAGTCAAGACAGCTTGGCTAATCAGATAATTTAAGCATTTTTTGAGCACTGGCCTATTGGAAAGCGTTTATTTTTTCATGATAATTTGAAAGTGATTGACATTAGAAAGTTGAACTCAAGGCTTTAAAACACGTATTAATAAATAACTCCTGAACATTCCCATGTTCGAATTACTGGATATCGCTATCCTCTACGATAGGAATTATTGATATGCCTAATACTAATTCAACTTCGACCCGCTTGAAGGTAATTCTCCGCTGGATTGGTATAACTCTCCTGGTTTCACTTCTTGCTGGTTTTGTTGCCATATTTTTTATGCCCAGCGATTGGCTGCGCAATATGGCCAATAAGACGGGGAGCGCCTTGCTGGGGCGCGAGTTCGCCATTGATGGCGATATTAATGTCGATTGGGACTGGACAACGCCTGAAGTATCTATCCATAAACTGCGAATTGCGAACCTACCGGAAAGCAAAAATCCTAATATGGTGGCAATTGACGAGGTCGATTTCCAAATCAAAATATGGAAACTGCTAAAAGCAGAACTGGATTTACCCAAACTCAAATTTACCAAGCCCCAAATAATATTGGAGAAGTTTTCTGCCACTAAAAAAAACTGGGATTTTCCAACCGGAAACAAATCGCCCGAAGACCGAGGCAGCTTCCCTGTTATCGGTACGCTGTCAGTCGATGAGGGCAAATTAACTTATCGGGATCATCCTAAAGAGCTGGCCGTTAAGCTGGATGTCGATACAGCTCGTGGCGGTGAACTGGAGTCTAAAAAGGATATGTATAAACTATCCGGGCAAGGCATTCTGCAAAACCAGCCGTTCAGCCTTCAGGCTACGGGAGGATCAATCTCCACATTGCGTGACACAGAGAAACCTTATCCTCTTACCTTTGATCTTAAAATGGGTAGCACTAGGGTCGACATGAAGGGCACTATCTCTGACCCGGCCAAGCTGGCAGGCCTTAATGCGCAACTGAATTTACAAGGTAATAATCTTGCTGATCTGTTCCATCTGACTCAGATACCACTGCCGCCGACACCGCCCTATAAAATAAGCGGCCATTTAGAAAAAAAACATGACATCTGGGAATTCCAAAAATTCAAAGGAAAGGTGGGCGATAGCGACCTGTCCGGCGACTTATTTTACGACACTAAACGTGAACCCGGTTTTGTAAAAGCCAATCTGGTCTCAGAGCTCCTTCAGATGGATGATCTGGCCGGTTTTATCGGCGCTACGCCCTCAAAGGGAACCTTGTCCCCGGAACAAAAGGCTCAAGCGGAACGCGAAAAATCCAACCCGCGTTTATTGCCTGACGTCCCTATCGATTTGACGAGGCTGCGTGCCACCGATATGGAGACTCGTTTTAAAGGCAAGAAAATCACTGGGACAAAATTCCCGTTTACCGATCTTGATATTGGTTTTAATTTAAAAGAAGGCGTATTGCGCCTGGAGCCGTTTAATTTCGGTATTGCCACTGGGATAATCAGCGGTAGTCTTATATTAGATGGACAGCAAGATGTTCCGCAGGTTCAATCGGACCTGATGCTCAAGCGCTTAAGCTTGAAACAATTCTTCAAGGATCCGAAATTTGAATCTTTGGCAGCAGGATATTTCGGCGGGCAGTTTAAAATAAAAGGTAACGGCCGCTCCCTCGCCGAAGTTTTGGCAACGAGCAATGGCCGTATTATCTTGTTGATGTCGGGCGGAAAGATCAGTTTGCTTATCGTGGAAGCAGCGGGGCTTGACCTTGGTCAAGCTACTCCCCTACTTTTAGGTAAAGACAAATCGACTGATATCCGCTGTGTAATTGGTGACTTCAAGGATGAAAACGGATTATTGACTTCGGAGATTTTTGTATTTGACACCACAGATTCAAAACTAAACGGAAAGGCACGGATTAATCTAAAGGATGAAACCATAGATGCCAAAGTAGAGGCTCATCCGAAAGATTTTAGTGTCGGCAGCGCCCGTACTCCTATAACTGTTACCGGACATTTAAAAAAACCGACTATCGGACTCGACCCCAAAGAACTGGCGGCACGTGTTGCTAGCGCTGCTGTGCTGGGTGCGTTTCTTACTCCAGTGGCGGCCATTATCCCGTTTATCGAGCTGGGCCTTGGTAAGGACAGCGATTGCAAAGGATTAATGGAACAAGCCCGGAAGCATGCAGAGGCTCATCCAGCGACTACAGAGCCGAACGGAAAAAAAGAAGATCAAGCACCGACAGGAGGCCAAGAAGGACACACGGGCTCTTCCGATACGATGACTGCGCCGGCCGATACCGGAAACCAGAAAAACAGTGATTCTTCCGATAAGACAGGCACTAAATAGTACTAATCACATACCAGAAATCAAGGAAAAACCGTTCTATCGAGCCAGCTGAAAAACAGCATTAGCCGGTCGACTTTGCCTGCGCCGAAGCCAGGGTTTTGCGCAGTTCGGTTTCGCATTGCTCAAGTTGCACGACGGCTTCTCTGCGCATCTTCTTACCCTGATCGGCGATCTGCAGGCTTTCCTCGATCGTCGCGATCAACGCGTCATTGGCTTTTTTGACCGTTTCGATATCGAACACGCCCCGCTCCAGCTGTTTGCGGGTTTCGGCATTGGCCTGTTTCAAACTTTCGGCGTTCGCGGCCAGCAGTTCATTGGTCAGGTCGGTCGCGGCTTTGACCGTTTCCGCCGCCTGCGCCGAGCGGTAAATGGTTACCGCGGTCGCCAATTGCTGACGCCACAGCGGGATGGTGTTGACAATCGTCGAATTGATCTTGTTGACCAGCCCTTTATCGTTTTCCTGTACCAGACGAATACCGGGCAGGCTTTGCATCGACACTTGCCGGGTCAGGCGCAGGTCATGAACGCGCCGCTCCAGATCATCGCGGGCGGCGCGTAAATCGCGCAGGTTTTGTGCGGCGATGACCTCATTTGTTGTGCCAGCCTGCCTCTCCTGCTCAGGAATGATAACTTCATCGAGTTGGCGCAGCTTTTCCTCGCCGGCGGCAATGTAATCTTCCAGCATATGGAAGTAGTCCAGGTTGGCTTGGTAAAGACGGTCTAATGATGTGATGTCGGTCAGCAGATTGGTCTTGTGCCGTTCCAGCTTGTCGGTGATGGTATCGATCTGTTTGCGCACTTCTTCATATTGCTGCAAAAATTTGACGACCGGTTTGGCCTTGCCCATTAACCGGTCGAAAAAGCCCTGCTGTTTGTTCGGATCGAGATTGTCGACATCGAAACCGCGTATCGTCGCCACCATTTCGTTCAGATCATCGCCGGCCGGGCCGATTTCCTTATTTTTAACGCCGTCCAGCATACGGTCTGAAATCGTGGTCAACTGTTCCTGCGCCTTGCTGCCGAAGAAAATGATCGATTGCGTATTGCTGAAGTCAATTTCGTTTAGCAATTTCTGAACGAGCTGTTTCCTCTCCGCTGGCGCCTCGGCAAGCGGGGACATTTCGGCTTTGACGCCGGGAACGATCTCCTTGGCCCCGGAACTATCGGCTGTGCCGGTTGTTGTTTGCGTCATGGAGGATGTTGGCTGTTTACTCATGTTTAAAGCCTCTGTTATGTAAGGGCATCAAAGAATGCCTTCCCGTTTGAGCTGTGTATTTAAAACTTCAATTTTTACATCAAGATCAAAAACATCTTCTTCCAGTAATTTTTGACGCTGCTCCTGAAATACTGTTTCGATCGTATCCAGCACATTGCGGAAATTCTGTTCCAGCTCCCCGGAATGGGTTTGCTGGTGGGTTTTGGCGTAACCTTGCGTCACCTGCAGGACGCCGTCCAGATAGACGTTAAGAAACTTGCGCGCACGCCGGAAATCGCGCGGATCGGCGGCAATTTCCGTCAGGATATTGTCGGCAACTTCGCAAATGCGTTTTATGCGCTTATTTAACTCGGTATTTCGAATACGGTCATTGGCCTGCTCGATACTGCGGATGATGCGCGACGAACCCTCAAGGGCTTGCCGGATCTCATCTCCGGAATAGCCATAGGCAGCGGTTATTCTCTTTTCATCGCGCGGATCGAAGCCGTAACTGAAATACATGCCCAGAAAGGCCCCACCGGCAAACATCAACGCCACCAGCAGTGAATGTCCCGCGCCCAGCCAAGCAATCATTCCGGTCGCCAGCGCTGTGATGACGGCGGCAATCGTTTTTAGAGGCTTTGGGCGGCCGGCAATCCGGCTTCTGCCGTAAACATACTCGGCTTGCAACCCTTGGCGTAAGCACCAGGCGGCCAGCATATACAACGCAAAACCGGCGGCGTTGACCAAAACATCCAGCACATGGCCTTTTCCCAAGGCGATAAACGTCGCCGGAATCAGCGCAATCGGCAGGAAATAAAGCAGCAAACCCCGCGGGGAATAAGGTTGCAAGGCATCCGTGACGGACTGTTTGAGTTTCTCTAATTGATCCATTATTCTGCCTGCGAACGGTTAGCTAGAAAAGATGCAGCAGAATAGGCAGAACTTGATGGCTCTGCCTTCACCAATGATTGACAGGTTGCAAGACCAATCGTTGCAACCAATATGATAAAACCGAGCAAGTTGCGTAATAGTCCGGGCATGGTGTTCAACTCCCATCAGCATTAATTGAGTCTTCAATATCCATCACAGCATTTCGTCCCAGTTAAGCAGCCTGAGCTTGGCCATGGGGGATATCGATTTTAAAAGTTGCTTCCATCAACTTCATTCTTCTAATATGGGGGCGCCGTTTGAAAAAATAAAGTCTTTGCCGATCCGGGCCATTAGCGGGGGCAGTTTCAAGTTGAGGACAATGGGCTACCCTCATATTTCCCGCTCTGAAACATTGTCAGCTCCCATTGCTGAGCTAATTCATCGTGCCGTAGTATGTAAATATCGTTTCCGTCTCCGCGTACTTTAAAATAACGATGTTCGGGAGCTAACCAACGATCAATTACCTGTTCAATTTCAACAGCTTTATTACCCATAAAAAAGCGTCTGGGTGTTTCCTCACCCTGGTAACTGGCATAACATTCCACACGAATTGTTAACGCTTCCGTATTCATAGCATTTTTAACCTATGTTGAGCCAGATATACCGGATTGTTTAAGATACAACTTAACGCAATGTGACAAATTCTTCAGCTGCAGTTGGATGTACGCCAAGAGTAGAGTCAAAGACCGCCTTGGTTGCACCGGCCCGCATGGCAACCGCCATGCCTTGAATAATTTCAGGGGCATCAGTCCCTACCATATGCATGCCGATTACCCGATCTGTACTGCGGACCACGATCATCTTCATCAAGCTTTTTTCATCGATGCCGGACAGGGTGTTTTTCATCGGTGTGAAACGGGTTTTATAAACGTCGATGTCAGGGTATTTTTCACGCGCCTGTGCTTCGGTCAGGCCTACAGTGCCAATATTGGGCTGGCAAAAAACAGCCGTAGGAATCAAGTCGTAATCTACCGAGCCCGATTGATCGCCATATAATTTATTCACCAACACCGACCCTTCTGCCAAGGCTACCGGAGTCAGGTTGACCCGATTAGTGACATCGCCTACGGCATAGATTGACGGCACATTGGTTTGATAATTTGCGTTGACTTTGATGGCGCCTTCACTATCCAGCTCAACGCCCAGCGCCTCCAGCCCAAACTTGGTTGAATTCGGCGTTCTGCCAGTGGCGTACATAACCATATCAGTATTGACTTTGCTACCGTCAACAAGCCGCACGGCAAAGCAATCGGCTTTGCTTTCGATGGCCTCAATGTCGGTATTCAGCAGCAGATTAATACCTCTCCTGGCCATTTCATTACCCACAAAATCACGTATATCCTCATCAAAACCGCGAAGCAGTTTGTGTCCGCGATGGCAAAGTGTAGTGTGCACATTAAAGCCACGCAGAATACTGGCAAATTCCACCGCAATATAGCCGCCGCCGACGATGATGATACTTTTAGGCAGTTGTTCAAGGAAAAACATTTCATTCGAGGTCAGAACATGTTGTTTGCCGGGCATATCCGGAACAGATGGCCAGCCCCCGGTTGCAATAACGATGCGCTCAGCACTATATCTCTTGTTATTGACAACGACCGTATGCGCATCCATTAAATGTGCCCTGCCGGTAATAATCTCGGCACCCGACTGTTGCAGCTGGTTGCCATAGACGGCTTGCAGCCGCCCTATCTCCTGATTTTTATTCTGGATCAAACTGGGCCAACTGAAAGTTGATTTGCCCACCGTCCAGCCAAAACCCGCTGCCGCCTGAAAGCACTCTTTGAATTGTGAAGCATAGACAAATAGCTTTTTGGGAACACACCCTACATTGACGCAAGTGCCGCCTAAGTAGCGCTCTTCGGCAACGGCTACCTTTTTACCATAACCCGACGCGGTCCGCGCCGTGCGTATTCCTCCTGAACCGGCTCCAATCACAAACAAGTCGTAGTTATATTGAGCCATAAAAACTCCTCGCTTATAACTGATCCGGGCAATACGGTTTATTTGTTATGTTGTAAATAATCCAGCATGGTATCAACATCGCTTGCGGTAAACGGGTCATCCGGACAATTATCGGCTTGGCCCGGCTCGCAGAATAGTTTGATAATCTTTTTATCATCGACCAGCATTGAGTAGCGCCAAGAGCGGGAGCCGAACCCAAAGTTCTCTTTTTTCACCAGCATGCCCATTGCCCGAGTAAAGTCGCCGTTCCCGTCGGGAAGCATCTTTACATGCTTGATACCCAAGTGCTGAGCCCACTGGTACATGACAAAGGCATCGTTAACGCTTACGCAATAAACCTCATCAATACCTTGGTCAATCAGTTGCTGATACTTGGCATCATATCCCGGCAAATGCTGACTTGTGCAAGTAGGGGTGAAGGCGCCGGGAAGCGAGAAGACAACAACCCTTTTGCCTTTAAAAATATCGTCGGTGCTGACATCCTGCCAGCGAAACGGGTTATCGCCGCCGACGCTTTCATCGCGAACACGTGTTTTGAAAACCACATCAGGTACTGTTGAAAGCATGTTTAAGCTCCTAGGTTTATTGGTTAGTAAGATCAGAATGGAAAACCCAACTCCATAAATAAGCCGAGTTTTTAATTTGGCTTATTTAATTCAACTTTTATGACCGATCATTTAGATAACTTTTAAGGCAAACACACAAATGCTCATTACCGTGAACGAGTATTTGGCTGCCGCAGTTCGAACACATGCCCCCTACGATCCAGCACTGAGAACCGGCTAAATCTCTTCAGCCTGATTTTTCTAGTGTTATCTATAGCACAGGATGAGGCTCGACTTTCAGAAATACCGTCGTTCCGGCAATCCCTGCCGGAACCCAGGTATATTTCTTAACTTAATGACAGTGATAGTGGTGCCAAGACGGGTCTAGGCAGCTGCTTCATAAAGCCGATCCAAAGTACGTATATGCGATTGTTGAGCGGGCAACAGCTTTGTTTCTATCAAAGAGCGAACATCTGCAGGCAGATCGGGATCTCTCAACGCTTCCTCATAATCATCTGCGCCGCTTTTTTCTCCTTCCTGCAAAGCCTTTAATGCAGTTTTTTGCCCCAACATATTAGCGCCGCCCTGGACTATCTCCGACCACGTACCCCAGATTCCTGAATCCTCAGTAGGCGTTCCTCCCAATTGAGTGGCCTGTTCCTGTAAAGTGGAAACCGCTTCTTTGTGATCTTCATAAATCGGCATTAAATAGTCGGCTCTTCCAAGTGAGGCATCTTCCCGAAACTTATCCAATACTTGTTGATAAGTTTCCTTTGCTGCTAATTCATCTCTCAGCAGTTTGTCGATTGTGTCAATGTTATGCATGATAAAAACTCCTATCGAATTATTTCTTGATTACGAGGAATAGCGCTATCAAACTTAATGTTTTACCGACTCTTCCTCAGTCGAAGAAATATCTTCTGCATGAGCCCGCTCGAAGATCTTTTTCGCCTTGTCCCGCTGGTCACTATTATCCGTATGAACAGAAATCAAGGTGTTCCCTCCCTTGACTTTTTCTTCATAACGTTTGGCCTCATACTCCGGAATGCCTAACCCGATTAAACCTCCAGACAAACTTCCGGCGGCTGCGCCTACTGCCGCACCGCTTAATGCCCCCATAATAGGACCGGCAGCGATCAGCGGACCAACCCCAGGAATAGCCAGAGTGCCTATTCCGGCCAGCCATCCAAGCACTGCGCCAGCACTTATACCCACTGTTCCGCCGATAGCGGCGCCTTCCGGCATCTTGGTGTGCTTTTCATGGGCAAAATCCCTGGTAGTGGATTTGTCCGGAAACAACACAGATACGTCATTATTGGAAAAACCGGCTGCCTTCAGTTCAGAAACAATAGTTTCTGCCTGATCGACACTTTGAGCGATACCAAAAACTGCTTTAGTCATGACACTCTCCTAAGCCTTTAAGGCGCTTTAACTTCAAGTTGATTATCTACCCGCACTGCGCCAGGCGTTTTTGTGGCGATTTGTTGCAGCCTCATACTTTCGGCTTGGCTATCCACAGGCCCACGCAATGTCACTACCCCGTTGCGAGTGATGATTTTTGCATTTTTCGCATTGACTGACAGCGAATCATCATCAGTCACCGCTTTACGTATGTGAGCCGTGATTTTGACGTCGCTTTTGGTTTCCTTTTGATCTTCCGGGGTTAAAGTAGTGTTTTCCTTATCTCGAACATTACGTTCGGTATTTTCCTCTGCTTCGCCGGCTGCCAAATAGATTGTGGAATTTTGTGCGGCTTGGGCACTGCCGGCCATCATTACTCCGCCCGCTAAAGTGAACATAACTAATAATATTCGTGTAAACATAGCGATCTCCTTAAAAGTTAAGTGTTCTTTTCAATATAATTTAAGTGGCGTTTATGCCTGCCTTATCTTTGAACCAACGAATGCTGATCCACTTTACTAGACGATGGTATTGTAATGAGCGTGAAATTAACCCGCTGCTGCTCTATAAAAATCTGTTATCGCAGGCGACGACTAGGCTGATGGTCTAGCGGTTCTAACAAACGGCTCCAAGGAAAACCAGCCCATTGACTTTGGCTTACATTCAAACATGCGGTTTAAAGACATGCTCATGCAAGTTAATAATTACTATATTGGGAAAGTTTGTTAGAGTCGGTGCGGTGTCGCACACATGATGAACTGTTTTATCTACCCTGCCGGGCTAAAGCAGGTTGAAGTGCCCGCAGGAGAATACAGAGGGCTTCCGAAAGAATAGCCAACGGCAGATGATGACTCGTAAGAAATACGGCGAATTAGGCGCTTAACGTTAACGACTACTTAATAATTGCCGAGCCCGATTATCCGCGCCTGATGGGAGTTTGCCAGGGTTGGCGTCAATCCAGGCCGCTATGTCTTTCCATGTGGTAGAGGCTTGTAAATCGCGTAACAGCATGTGATAGCCGTGTTGATAAATCGCTACGGTTGTTGCTGTCGAATTAGTCTCAAGAAACCGCTGCAAGAACGCGTAAGTCGGCTCCTTGGGGATAATTTCATCTTTTTCGCCGTAAAGCATCAGGGTATTCCCGCGTAGCAATGTCGCGCTGTTAAACGCCGCATCCATCAAGTCGGTTAACCCGTACACCGTCTCCACACGGGTGGCCTTTATAACCAACGGATCGCGGCCCAGTGCGCGGAGCATGTCGATATTATCCGATGCCACGACGTGTACGCCCTCTCCTGTCAGGGTCAGCCAGGGCAAGCTGTGCGCCAGCGTCCAAAGCAAGCTGGTTTGATACCAGGGCATGGTTGATCTGGCCCATAGCGCAGGAGCGGCAAGAATAATGCCGGCAACTTCCGGCATATCGCTCCGGCTCATGGCGGTGATAACTACCGCACCGCCCATGCTTTCTCCGAGTAAATAAACCGGGCGCTTCGGGTAGCGTTGCTTGACCAGTCGCGCCAGACCTTGTAAATCTTTGGCATAGGTTTCGCCCCCTGCCCATAACCCGCGCTTTGGCGCCAGGCCAAAGCCGCGTTGATCATAAGCGAAACAGGCGATGCCCTGTTTGCTGAAATACTCTCCCGGCATATCAAAAAAACGGCTGTAGTCGTTAAACCCGTGTAGCGCGATAATGACCGCACGCGGTTCTGTTTTCGGCAACCAGTGACGCAATGGCAGACTTACCCCGTCTTCAGTGCGGAAAATGTTCTCGCCAAGTTGAGCCGCACTGCTTTTTGCGCCAAGCGGATAAGTCATCGGCATACAACCGCTTAGAGCAATGAGCAGCAAAAGAGCAACAATCAGAGTGGATCGGAGTTTCATACGATTAGGTCGAATCTGTGTGAAGAATTGTCATTATATACTCGGCTTTCAGCAAATTCCGGCAGAATTATCTGAGGCTATTCAAGCTCGGCCAAAGGCTTTATCATATACGTAATCACAGCGCAGAACCCTAAAGCTGACCCCCACCATTATTAATCCCTGTACCTTGGCAAGACGACCCTATTATTCCAGCAGCAAAAAGCTTTCCTCATTATCCATCAAGGCAATACTGCGGAAAACCATGCTTTACTTGCTGTTCACCTTTCTGGCTTCATCACTCAGCTTGTGCGTATTGTTACGTTGGCTGCCTGCGCCTACCTCGGCGTTTATGGTGTACCGGCACCTTGAAGACTTAAAGGACGAAGGCACGTTCAAGTCTATTAAATACGCATGGATCGGCGCAAAAAGAATATCGCCTTATGCCTCTTCGGCAGTTATCGCAGCAGAAGACCAGCGCTTTTTCCAGCACTCAGGATTTGATTTGAACTCCATTCAATCATCTATCGATACTTATATGGATGGCGGACGACTTAGGGGCGCGAGCACCATTTCCCAGCAAGTCGCCAAAAATTTATTTTTAACGCCGTCAAAAAGTTTTGTCCGCAAGGGGCTGGAGGTCTGGTTTACGCTACTGATCGAGATGTTATGGACTAAAGAACGAATACTGGTGGTTTACTTGAATATTGCTGAATTCGGCGACCATCTGTTTGGCATAGAAGCCGCCAGTCAACACTATTTTGGCATCCATGCAAACCAAATCAGCCGATCGCAAGCGGCATTATTGGCCGCAACCCTACCTAATCCGATCTTGCTGAGAGCAGCTCAACCGTCAAACTACCTGCTTAAGCGGCAAAACTGGATACTCCGGCAAATGCAAAATCAGTGACGCTTTTTAAGTCCCGTGTCTGGTATAATTCGCGAAAATAATAATAACTGTTCGATACAGGCTTCCAACAATACCCAACTTAAGTAGATAGAGATAATCCATGAGCATGCAAAAATCCTTCATCAACACTCGTTTATTAATGAGTAGCCTGGTTATATCAAGCGTGATTGCGGGCTGTGCGACCACCTCAACAACTACCGAAAACGAAAAAGAAAAAGATACCTGGGAAGGCTGGAACCGGAGCACCCAAGAATTTAATGACGACCTGGACAAGGCCGTTTTAAAGCCCATGGCGAAAGGCTACATGGCAATAACCCCGCAATTCGTTAATGACGGCATAACCAATTTCTTCAGTAACATGAATGACATAGGGGTAACGGTCAATGATTTGCTGCAACTTAAAATGACCCAAGGCGGTATGGATGCCAGTCGCTTCCTGATTAATACCACAGTTGGCGTTGCCGGCTTTGTTGATGTGGCAAAAATGATCGATCTTCCCAAGCATAATGAAGACTTCGGTCAGACCTTAGGCTTCTGGGGCGTTCCATCAGGCAACTATTTGGTATTGCCGTTTTTCGGAGCCAGCTCACCTAGAGAAGCCGTGGGAGCCGTTGGCGATGCTTTATTGAACCCGCTCACCTATACTTTTGCAGTTGCCGGCGGCGGAGCTGCTATCAGTGCGGTCAATGCGGGAGCCAAAACGGTTGATGTCACCGATACCCGCGCCGATTTGATACCAACCGAAAAGATCGTTGATGAAGCCTCGGTGGATCGCTACTCCTTTATCAAAAACGCGTATCAACAACGCCGTGAGTATCTGGTTCATGACGGCAATGTCCCTGAAGAAGATGAACTTCAATTGGAAGATGAGGCTACGACAGAAGGCACGGACACTGTGAAAACCAACAGCGCGACACCGGCAAATGTCAGCACTCGCCCCGGCTCAGCTCCTGTTACTGATAATTCCAAACACTTCCTGAACTTATCGGCGCCCGATAAGAAATAAGCCTGACAACGGGCGACTGGCTCATCTGGCCGCCCTCAATCCTAAAATGAAATTTCCAATATTTATCCTATTGCTGGGCATTTTTTCCGAATGCTCTTCATCCCCTGCCGACAACAACTGGGCGATAATCAAACAATCCGCACAAATCGGTGACAGCGCCCAAAGCATTGGCTCTTATACCGCCGGCTGTTTAAGCGGTGCAGTACAGCTACCTCAAAACGGCACAGGCTATCAATTGATGCGCCCTACCCGCGGACGATCTTATGGTCATCCGGACTTGATACGCTTTATTGAGAGCATAGGCAATACTGCCCATTCACGGCACTGGGGCGTTTTGCTGATTGGCGATCTGGGGCAACCGCGCGGCGGGCCGACTCCGAGCGGCCATCGCAGCCATCAAACCGGACTCGACGTCGATATCTGGTATTTGCTTTCACAGCAGGCCGCAACCCGGAATCTGGAGTTTAATGAGCGTGAAAACTGGAGCTCGCCCTCGGTTCTGGTCGCCAAATCGGATGCCATTGATGATCACCAGTGGTCGACGGCTCATGAGAAAATCCTTGAGACCGTGGCACGCAGGCCCGAAGTAGACCGAATCTTCGTCAATCCCAGCGTCAAGCGCCTATTATGCACACGTAAATCTGCCCGTGACTGGCTAAGAAAAGTCCGGCCGTGGTGGGGACATGATGATCACTTTCACGTGCGACTCAAGTGCCCTCTGAATAACAAAGACTGTACTGGACAGGAGCCGCTTCCTGAAAGCGATGGTTGCGACGCCACGCTGGCATGGTGGTTTTCAGAAGAAGCTAAAAAGCCGGTTCCCGCAGCAAAAAAACCGGAGCCGCTCGCACTGCCTGCGTTATGCGATGCAGTTTTAAATAGATAGCGCTTGGATAATCAAGCTAAATCAAGCCTTTCTCATCCCGGGTCGGAACGATAAAGCCAAGCCCGTCATCCGTTGCAATAAATTCGGACAACTCCAACCGCAATTTATCCAATGCCTCATCAAGTGTTTCCTGCTTTACCTGATGAAACGAAGGCAACATGGTAGATGCGTTATGGTATTTCAAAATATCCAGCAATATTCTGGCTTGTTCAATGGTGTATCGGTGATTCACAACTTCTCCATGGTACTTACTAATCTGTTTCATTTTTCACACAAGCTTAGGCAGTTCTAACAGCTTCGCCAATTATTCTGCCGTCGTTTTTTTTATAGATGAGAGCATTATAACGTGAGATACCCCGACTAAAAACCCACCTTACTGACCGGTTCAATAGGTTTTCATCAATCCATCCAGCGTCAATCCGCAACTGGGCGCAAACGTCTGCATAAAAAAGGCAACTTCCGGTTGTTCCGATGCGCCGATAATTAGAGCCAATTGCTCGGCAGCGGTTTCAAATTCCGAATTACCGGCTTTCAGCTCAGCCTGGCATTTGAGATAAGCCGATATTTTATCTGCGGATTTAATGATCTGCACATGCTCCGGCGGCATTTTATCGTGATGAATCAGTGCCTGAAAGTCAGCCTGCAACTCTGCCGGCAATAGAGCCAGTAATTCTTTCTCCGCCTGTCTTTCAATCTGCTTGTAAGCCGTGCTGATTTGTTCGGAGTGGTATTTGATAGGCGTCGGCAAATCGCCGGTAATGACTTCGGTGACATCGTGATACAACGCCGCTGCCGCAATGGCGTTGGCATCAACATTTCCTTGATAATAACGGTTTTTAATCAAGGCCAGAGTGTGCGCAATGACAGACACCTCCCAACTATGCTCCATGACATTTTCATCATGCGCATTGCGCTTTAATCCCCAGCGTTTGATCCATCTTAGTCGTGATAAATAGGCGTAGAAGCTGCTTGATATAGGCGTTTCTTTCATAAATTTGGTATTTATTGCTTCGTCTGAAGTTAATAGTTTGATAAATCTGCATTTTGCGGCTGCAATCTGGTATCTTGTGTCTCTATTTTACGCGTTACACATAACACTACTAAATCTAAATATATCATGCTTATTCAGTGGTACCCCGGCCATATGCACAAGGCCAGCAAAGAGGTCAAAGAAATCCTGCCCCAGGTTGACTTGATCATCGAAATCCTGGACGCGCGCATCCCGTTCAGCAGCCAAAACCCGATGCTCACCGCTTTGCGCGGCGACAAGCCCTGCATCAAAGTGCTCAGCAAAAGCGACCTTGCCGATCCTGATGTTACACAACAATGGCAGATCTATCTGGAACGGGAGCAAGGCGTAAAAACCCTGGCGCTGACCACCGAACATCCTGAAAAAACACGTCAGCTGCCCGACCTGTGCCACAAGATGCTACCGAATAAAGCCAGTAGCGACAAACCCATACACACGCTGATCATGGGCATACCCAATGTCGGCAAATCCACATTGATCAACATACTGGCCGGAAGAATCATCGCTAAAACCGGCAACGAGCCAGCCGTCACCAAGACTCAGCAGCGCATCGACATCGGCCACGGCATTATTCTTTTAGATACGCCCGGCATGCTTTGGCCCAACGTCGAAAACAAGAACAGCGGCTACCGGCTGGCGACCACCGGCGCGATCAAGGATACCGCAATTAGTCATGAGGATGTCGCTTTCTTCGCCGCCGAATTCCTGCTAGAGCATTACCCGGATTTACTGCAAACCCGCTATCAACTGGAGCAGCTCCCGGAAAAAGAACAACAGCTGATGGAAGCTATCGGCAAAAAACGCGGCTGCCTGCGCTCAGGCGGACAGATTGAAATGGATAAAGTATCCAAAATCCTGCTGTCTGAATTGCGTGCCGGAACTATCGGCAGAATCAGCCTGGAAACCCCCGCCATGATGGAAAAGGAACTGGCCGAACTGGTGCTTATCCGCGAACAGAGAGAGGCTAAGAAAAAAGCACGGAAGCAGAAATGGAAAGGGATAGGCTAAATTATGTGGACTATATAGCCGTAGGATAATGGTATGGACTCCTCCTCTTCCCAGCGGCATCGCGATGTGCCAAAGTGGAAGAAAGTAACAACCCCTTAAATGAAGAAGAGGAATCCGTCATGAATGTTACGACAATCGGTTTAGATAGTGCAAAAAGCGTTTTTCAGATTCACGGCGTGGACGCGAACGGAAAAGTCGCGGTTCGCAAACAACTCAAACGGGGGCAGGTGTTGGCTTTTTTCGCTAACGTGTCGCCTTGCTTGATTGGCTTGGAAGCCTGCGGCGGGGCACACTACTGGGCGCGGGAATTGCTCAAGTTGGGGCATGAGGCACGGTTAATCA
>DATBRD010000009.1:0-11622 GCA_036560465.1 Methylobacter sp. | reverse complement strand
CTCAACAAACCGAAGCTTATTTACGCGTAGGAGCGCTTAACAAAATGACAGGCCTTGGCATGCCCGAAAGTTATCCCGTGGCATA
Source organism: Methylobacter sp. (assembly GCA_036560465.1). GTDB lineage: Bacteria > Pseudomonadota > Gammaproteobacteria > Methylococcales > Methylomonadaceae > Methylobacter_A. Next base: position 11,537 of record DATBRD010000009.1, on the reverse strand, counting down.
AAACGGAACTCGGTTCTGGGGCGCTTTGATCGCGCTTTGATTTATGCAACAAAGCCATTTAATGATAACAAGGCCTATCTATCCGCGATACCGCCCTGTTGAGCAATATTTCTAAACAATCATTATCCCACGTTAATTGGCGAGTCTTGTCATGTAGTGCCTGTAGATCGTCCGGCCGGGCGTGTTCTCGGCGGACACGCCAAGGGCCACGGCGACTGGTCCTGACAGTTACATTTTTCAACAAATTATCCCGATCTTCATCTAATCTTAACCAAACCAACGGGTTTTCTCTCATCTTGCTTCTGTAGTCTATACACAGTTGCAAAGTCTCTCTTAATATTGATGTCATAAAGATTTGATGTAATAACATTTCATTTGTAAAAAGGCTCTTATGAAGTATTTATTGAGTAGTCATACTATAAAACCAAGAAGAAATAACAATGAATAGTGAAACAACCTCAAAAAAAGATATTTGCAAAGCAGTAGGATACACCGCACTGTTAGTGATTTCAGCGATACCTTTATCTATTTTAAGTATGCAGCTGCTTAACTTTGTTTTAGGTAATATCAAGATTTAATATTTCAATAAGTTCTTAATGATTTTTGGGTTTGTATCCAGAATTCCTCTGCCCTGAGTGTTGCAGCACCCAAACTCAAAGGCTGCCCGTACCGAGCAAGGAACACAACGTTACAGCTGCCATATTGAAGACTGTTTAATCAAGTACATTTCTTCTTGACTATCGCTATAAAGCCAATATGTCTGGTATCAAACGCCACGTTATAAGCGCTTAGCAACAAGTTAGCTGGTAAAGTTAATTTTCCTGACGGCGTATTGGCTGGAACCGTCAGGTGAATCAATATATGGGAACTTTTTACAAGGCGCTTAACAGAATACCTTTAACTTAAGGAACTTCCGCTGGCTAAATTGTCAGTAATTCTTACCAACATTTGAGTGCTCTATGCAAATTACGTTTAAACGAAGTTTCAATCTGAATTATTTCCTGGTATTGCTATTGGCACTCATGTCAGTCATGGCGTTAACAAGTCCCTCAGCAGAAGCTATGCCCAGTTTTTCCAGGCAAACAGGCCAAGCTTGCAGCACATGTCACACCCAATCTTTCGGGCCTAACCTGACCCCCTTCGGTCGTGATTTCAAACTTAGCGGTTATACCATGGGCGGCGGCACGGGCACTGCGGCTAAACTGCCGCCGATCAGTGCGATGGTGACGGGATCATTTACTAACACCAGCAAAGATCAAGATCCCTCTACGCTCCAGCCCGGGTTTAATAAAAACAACAATTTCACTTTCGACCAAGCCTCATTGTTTTATGCCGGTCGTATTTACGACAAAGTTGGCGCGTTCAGTCAGTTTACTTACGACGGCTATAATGATCGACTTAAAATGGATAACACCGATATCCGTTTTGCCGATCAATTGGAACTGGATGACACCCCCATTACTTACGGCATCTCTTTAAACAATAACCCGACCACACAGGACTTGTGGAATACCACGCCAGCCTGGGGATTTCCTTATACCAGCAGCGGCGTCCAGCCTAGTGTTGGAACCAAGGCATTGATTGACGGGGGACTGGGATCTCAAGTAGGCGGCGCTACCGCGTATACGATGATTAACAATCTGCTGTATCTGGAAGCCGGTGCTTATGGCTCATTTTCCAGCAATGTTCAAAATGGATTTGGTATCGCTGGGCCTGACAGACTGAGTCTAGCCGGTCCTGCGCCCTATTGGCGCGTAGCCTTGCAACAGGACTGGAAGGGACATTTTTTCTCGCTGGGTCACTATGGCATGAGCGCCGATACTTCTCTTCCGGGGCGTGACAATGGTTTTGGTGCTGATCATTTCACCGATGTCGCAGTCGATGCGACCTATCAGTATATGGCGAATCCTAAGCATATCTTTGAAGCCAAAACGACTTATATCTACGAGGACCAAAATCTATCGGCAAGTCGGCAGGCGGCAGGCGATCCGTCTACGGGTAGAACTTACCTGAACACTTATAAACTAAATCTGGCGTATACCTTCGATCAGACTTATGGAATAACTTTTGGCTATAACAAAATAACCGGATCACGCGGGCCTATCATTGATCCTGCGGCGCCTTTTGATGCCACCAAACCCAACAGTCAATTCTATACAGCAGAACTGGTCTATGTGCCGTTTGGCAAATCCAATGCGTATGCTTATTTGATGAACTTGCGTACCAGCTTGCAGTATATTGGCTATTCCCAAGCCAATGGCACTCACACTGATGCTCAATTCAACAATACCTTCATGGTGAATGGTTGGCTAGCTTTCTAATTCGGCAATAACAAATTGTTACTTACATACTCGCTGTAAAGTTAAGCGCAAATAGCGCTTTCTTTACAGCGATGTTTTTTTTCATACATGCTTGAGCATTTCCGCTAGAGTATGAGATTTTGCATGATGCATATTTAAAAACTATGGCTGAACACTATACCCGCTTTAAAGACATCTCCGTCAGTGAAAGAATCTTAAATACTGTATTCCTGCTTACCATAGGACTCGGTTATCTGATGGCCCTTGCTAATATGTATTACACCCATCAAGGCCTCGATGGAAAAGCAGGGATTTCTGTTGAAGATGTCGTCATCAGTTATCACGGATCAAGCAACCAAACCCGGTTGGGTACTGCCATTAGAGGCATAATGGAGCCAAACCTGAAATATAAAAGCGACCAAGACGTCATCTTGCAATGGATACAACATGGTGCCAACGAACCTGAATATAACGAGAAAGTCGCCCCGATATTAAATCGTGATTGTGTTACGTGCCATACTCCCAGCATTAACCCTTCTTTACCTGATTTAACTCATTACGCTACGGTATCCGAGGTTGCACATGCAGGTGGTGCAACAATACCTGCTTTAGTTCGTGTATCTCATATTCATTTATTTGGCATTGCCTTCATTCTGTTTTTTATCGGCAAAATATTTCTGCTTTGTGATATCAATGTTTACGTAAAAAGAGTGGCGGTGGTGATCCCTTTTGCAGCGATGTTATTAGATATAGTGTCCTGGTTTATTACCAAATCCACGCCCTCATTTGCCTACGTAGTTGTTTACAGCGGAGCGTTAATGGGGCTTTCGATGGGCTTGCAAATTTTACTCAGCATCTATCAAATGTGGTTTCACTCTAAATGAAGCTAACGCTCCAAACATGAAATGATGTTAACTGATTGCAAGGAGTCGGTGGTTGCCGATCACTGACAGTCGGTCTCTGAATGACCACTTTTCAAGGTTAAGCAGACGTCTACTTACATTTGCCGACCGGCAGAAATTGGCCGGACTGCGTCATTCGTGAAAGACCGAGTTCGACTCAAACCAGACTTTCGAAAGCTAGTAAGTATTCGCACATATCCCAAAACGCTAAATTAACGCTTAAGCTATCCCGCTCTCCATTGATGATATTTAGACCCGGGGAATGGCAAAAACCATGAGTTGGACCGCATCACACTTCTCGTTCCATGAATACGAATCCGGTGAAATGGCATTGCTTTTGGGCGCATTCAGGGCAGCCTATGTTGCTAGAAACGGCCCCGAGTGGAAAACGGCTTTCAATATTTGCCATTATTGAGCGCTGAGTTTCCAGTCATAAAATTTACATGAGCAATAATATCAACATAATAGTGATTAGCTGCTGGAAAATTTAAACGCTCTTTGTTATTAAAGTGGCAAAATTTAGACGCCGTTTTCCAATGGACGGCCCCTCCTGGACCCAAGCTCATGTAGAGTGAATTACAGCACTGCGCAATTTTGCCATCGCGCAGGAATCCCCAGCACTTATCGCCATGAGCTATGCATAACGATGAGAGCTCCAGCTTGAGATTAATAGCTTTAATTAAGCGGCTCAAGAAGCTGGAGCTTGAGAACCAGCGCGCTAGGTGGATGCGCCTCCCTGCCTCGGCGCTATTTTTATCATCCCCTTTGTTAACTGAATATCCGGGTTTAATTGCCGGTGATGGCAAACCATACATCGCCTTCCGCCGGATCGCCGTTTAAAATCATCACGACCGGCGCAACACAAGGACTGGGAAGCGGGACCTTCGCGTCGATATTGGCATTGCCCTCGCCTATCGGGTTGTGGACGGGAAAGGGATTGGTGATAAATTTGGAAAAAGTGGCGGCTTTACCACCGGGCACATCGGGGGTCAACTGACAACTTACCAGTGCCCGGAAATGGTCTTCATCATTAGGGCTTCCGTCGCCAAAAATAAGCCCTTTAATATTGATAATCAGTCTGCCGTCCGCAAACAATTGTCCATTAACCGATCTGCTAATCTTCCAAGGCTGATAATCGCCCAGCACACCTCGCACAGTGGGATCGGAAGGCTGAGAAGGATTGCTCGACAAAAACGGCTTATCCACACCGAACATGGTATTAAAGTGAATAATAGTCTTTGGGGGGTTGTTGTGGGAAAAATCCTCGGCATTCACCGCAAATACCGGCATGACCAGCATAGACAGTATTAGGATAAGTTTGCAAATTCTAAACATAACAGCTTCCTCATGTATTTGATGGATATTCATCGTTGATGAACCTTTTGCATTTTCGCGCAGGAGTCAATAATCATAAAAATAGAGTGTAAATCGTTAGCATTTTTAATGCACTACCTCCTCTTTTCCACAGGCAAAGAAACCGGCAATTCCTGCCCGGAGAAAAAATCCGGTCTTCATGATCAAACGACTGCTTAGGTCTGTCCGGCAGTTGGAGATGATTTTTAAGAGCTGAACTAGAGCAAATCATAATACAAATGTAATTCGTACAAATTCGTACAAACACCTAACTGGAACGCATATAGCCATTCAATGTACGCAGCATATCCCCAATAGTATTACCGTGAAAGTGCGCTTCCGTAGGGGCGGGGGCGATAAAAACGCTGTAGGCAGGCCGCATACCCCATCAATCTGAAGGGTCGGCAATCTTGATGCATGGTTTAGATATTTAAAAACGTAACAAGCTTTTTTGGAATACAAAGTCGCCTATTTTGCTAGTGAATATGCCTAGGTACTCTTACCTATTGTGTATTCAGTTCGAGATACCTACAGTAGATATGGGAAGAAAGATGAGCAGTTTTTAACCGGAGTGCCATCAACCCCAGTCCTCTTTCCGTTTCACCAGATGAAGAAATGACCAGATGTCCAGATGGTTATCAATTGTACTCCTGATCCTAATCGCCTTATTGAGTAGTGAAAGGTCCATGGCTCGTGGCGGAGGAGGAGGAGGACACGGAGGCGGCCATGGCGGCGGTTTCGGTGGTGGCCACGGAGGTAGTTTTGGTGGTCATCCGGGCGGATTTAGTGGCTTTCATGGAGGTGGTTTTGGGGGCCATCCGGGTGGTTTTAGGGGCTTCCATGGCGGCGCTTTCCGAGGAGGTCATGTTGGTGGATTCCACCACCATGGCCATACTCAGTTTGGTTTCTTTATCGGCGGCCCTGTTCTTTGGCCCTCCTACTATGACTGGCCTTACTATGCCTACCCTCCTTATTATGCTTCGCCCGCCATCATCAGGCCCCCTGCCCCTACCGTTTATATACAACAAGGGACGACTGCGCAAATCCAACCTTTCGAACTGAACAGGTGGAACTATTGTTCAAATCCTGAGGGGTATTATCCCCATGTGAAAGAATGTCCGGTAGGATGGCTGAGCCTTGATCCCCAGCCTGAGGGCCAAGAGCCCGGCTATTGGTATTACTGCAGCAATCCAGCCGGTTACTATCCCTATGTCAGGCAGTGCTCAACTCTCTGGCAGAAAGTGGTTCCTTAGCGGAGGTGTGCTCATGTTACCGATTCTGATAGTCCTCATGTCTGTTTTCTTGCTCAACGCCTGCTCAACGATGCCAAGTGGTCCCGGTGTTTTGTCACTGCCCGGCACCGGCAAAAGCTTTGAACAATTCCATAATGATGATCTGACCTGCCGGCAACGTGTCCATGAACAGATCGCAGCAGCGCAAAAGGAGCCCGATTCCAAAGAGGAAGGCCAGCAAATTTATGACATCGACTACATCCAGTGCATGTATGGCAAGGGCCATCGCGTTCCTGTACCCGGAGACTTAATGTACGACACCCAGCAGGACTGGAATCCGCCTCCACCGCCCGATCTGCCAGCGCCACCGCAAACGACCAGCCCAGGATCATCTGTCAATCCCGCGCAGTGACTTAGCTATGATGGAAGATTCGGTTATTTTAAAGACTTTTCGAATTGAAAGATGAATCAAGGTCCATGTTGACCTGTTTGAGAAAGTTCAAATAGAGCTTGAACAAAATGAGCCGATTGAATCGATTTTGTTGTCTGTGTTTAGTAAGAAGACTTTAGGTCAAAAGATAGAGGTGGCTCATGTTTACGCATGGCTTCAAATGGCACTTCATCCACGTTTTTCTCGCTGTCTTATGCCTGGCCTCGACAGCATCCTACGGGCAAGGTGAAGGGAATGGTGCGCCGCCCCCCACTCCCTCAACCCTCCAGACCGACACCCACCCGCCGCCGGTAGAGCAAGCGCTGGTTCCTGAGAGTGTTTTCGCCATGCAACTGGTGGACGCCTTAAAACTGGGTCCGGTACCGGATGAGGCCAAGGCGGAAGAACGGTTGAGCGGACTGGGCATTGAACCCAAAAATGGCTGGATTGCCGACTACCCGGTTACCCCGGCCGTGCTAGGGGACATCGAGAAGAGCATTGCTGAGGCAAGCGATCAGGGCAAGATCGCTTTCACGAAGGACCAAGCGCTTAAGCTTGTCGGTGAGGTGAAAGCCGGACTGGGGTTAGCGGTGAGTTCAGCTCCCAATGTGCCCCCCGGCGTGATCAAAAGTCCGGGCCATACGACGCTGTACATCTATACCGATCGTAAAGGCGTAGTTCATTACACCGATAATTTTGATGCCATTCCCAAGGAATATCGGGGGCTTGCGAGAGTCATCAGCCAACCGAAGCCGCATGAGCTTTCCGGTGAAGCAGAAAGCGGCACGACCGAAGCTCTCGAACCTCAGTACAACGCCAACCTGCCCCCTGAAGACATCAATAACTATTATGATGAACAAGGTCCACCGGTGGTGACGTATTATTCACCGCCGGATCCTTATGCGTACCTCTACGCCTGGGTTCCTTATCCTTTTTGGTCCACGGGTTTTTATTTCCCAGGCTTTTTTGTGTTGAACAATTTCCACCGGCACGTGTTGTTCAACCGGCATTCTTTTTTTGTCAGCCATCATGTCGGTCGTGGCGCTCCCTTCTCCCAACCTCTGAGTATCGGTCCAACTCAGCACGCTTTGCCAGGGCCTTTGATGTCTGACAGGATGGCCCCTTCCCGCTGGTTTTCCTCCCCACATGCTGAAGCCGGTGCCAGGGCAATTATCATGCTGAACCAAAACCATAACCGCTTGATTAACGGATCAGCTATCTCTCGAAGGGACGCATCGAGACAGCCATTCTCATCCGCAGGACATGCAGGAACTCGGGGGAATGTACCTGCTGTTCAGAATGGGCGAGTGATGATGCCTCATGATCATTTTAGGTCTACGCCGGCGTCAGGTATTAGGATTTTCACCTCACCCAGGTTCAACCCGGAGACTGATGTACCTAATGCGCCCAGATTTTCTTCCCGGTCAGGTATTAGGGTTTTCACCTCACCCAGGTTCAACCCGCGGACTGATGTACCCAATACGCCCAGATTTTCATCCCGGCCTGCTTTTGACCATGCTAGAGTTTTCAGCTCACCGCGCTCATTCGGTGCAGGTGGTTCTGGCAGATTCCCTATGGGCGGGGGTTCTCCGGGATTTCACGGTGGCGGAAACTTCGCAAGGCACGGGGGTTTTGCCGGGGGCTCAAGAGGCGGACACCGTTAAACCCAGGCATTAAGCTTGGAAGCTGTTTTACAGTGAATAATGGATCGCCCAATGGCCGATGTGGTAATGCCTCTCTTGCTTTATGTCTTCTAGCTCTTGATAAGAAACGGCTTAATGGACGCAGCGGCCTAAGTTGGCCGCCGATTGGGCGGGGAGCCGCTAAATAAGCTTTTGCAAAAAATAGCGGCTTCCCGGCTCGTCATGGCGGTTTCCTTGATTCGCGTATCATCCTACACGAGCTTCATAATTTTTAGCGATCGTCACCATCTCGCCCGGCGGAAGCTGCCACTGCTGGGGAGATCCGAACCCTATTGCCTGACAGAACCCAGGCTTTCTGGCTGGGTGCAAACCGTGGCGCCAAGATACCGTCATTAATCTCCCGGCTGACCGCAAACCGATTGAAGGACGTTGGCGAAAGAAACAGTCGGGTATTGTCAGAGTAGCCATCCGATGCGGTATCGACATCCCCTTCTGCGGCAGAGATGACGCCATCTTTATTGGTGTCTACCCGATCGACTTCGGCGACATACGCATCGAACAGGCGATGTTTGAAGTCGGTGACATTCGGCTCAAACGAGGCTAGGCGTTCGTATACATCCAGCATGATCTCGTTGGCCAATGCGCTGGGAATGAAGCGCATGCGGAACTCGCGCTGGGAATCGTCGTCGGCGTCAAACTTATCAGGATCGCGCGGACCGGACGCTTGAATGACTCCTTTATTGTTCGGATTGTCTCCATAGTTGACTGGGTCGTTCTTGATACCATTGGGCCCTGAACCCGGAACCACAGAGCTGACTGCTCCGATTTCGCCGTTTTCAAACGTCCCTTTAATACCGCCAGTGAACGGCAGCTCATACAAAGGATGTATCCAGTTCGTGGTGTAGTTGAACTCCCAGTAGGCGTGGCAGTCGCTTTGCTGTAGACAATTGTAGGCGCCCATGCTCAGTTGGAGAGGCACGACGTTAGTCTGCTTGTCCGGGAACTGGTCTTTCGAGCTGGGGAAGTGTTCTTTTTTCCCATCCATCGTAAAGATAACGTCATGCTGCGAATCAAACACATTATGACCATCGCCCATGGCTTTTAAGAGGTCGGCATCGGCTTGGAGCAGTTTCCCGAATTGTGCATGCCCATCGGGTCGAGCCGTGTTGCTGACAGGGGCAACCCGAAGATCATGGATCATCCAGCCTTCATACCAGCCACTCTCATTGTTGATGACGAATAACGGCGAGATATCGGTAAAGATGTCGATGAAGGCATGGGGATTGTTGGGGTCTGTGGGCAGACCTGGTTTGGGCTCCAGGGCCAGACGCGCAGCCCCCTTGGTTTTCAGCCCGCAGTCAGCGCCAGTCGCTGTCAGCATTGCTTTATCGTTGACGCCAGGTATCAGACTAGTAAATGGATTTGGCTCGAAGTTCTCGGTATCCAGCAGATAGTACTGGAACAACTGACTCGGCTTATCGGCTTCGGCGAATATCTGGAGCGGAAGATAAGTATGAGGCCGGCCAGCCAGAATGGCCAGGCGTTCCGCGAGCGGGTCCGGCACGTTGGCAAGATCTTTGCGGGTCAGCAGGGCTATGATGTCTTTGGTCGCCTCGGGGTTAGGATGGCACGGGGGCACAGGCTGGATGTCCTCGCTAATAATCTTGGATACGGTTTTGCCTATGTCTAGGCTATGGGCAATGCCCGGAATCGCTAACGTCAGCAGGGATGTGCCGAAGATAAGTAGCTTCATGACTAAACGTGAATTTTTCATAAGAGGCTCCTAAGTTGATGAGTCGGAGTACCAAGACACCGCAAAAGGCTATGAGACTGGTACCTGTCATTGATTTACTGTGGCGCCCCCAGAGTTCTAACCGGAAAGAAACACTATCGTGGGCGACCCCACCTTAATCCGCTTCCCTTCCCGTTCAATATCGGTCATTGACAAACGGTTCTATCGCATAATCCATAAAAGTGAGGTTATAGTTATTAGCGCCGGTTGAAAATTGCCCCCCGATTCATGGCCTGCTTCAGGACTTAGATTAACCCACAAACTGACCAGCTTCTTCCTGTGAACGGGTAACTTAGAATCAAAACGCTGGCTCAAACCTTAACCGGTATGGGTGGTCAAAATTCAGTCTAAGCAGTCATGTTGATCATGAACAACCGGGTCAAAACCTTACGCGTAACCATTAATATTCTCAGTACGCTGTCGCACATTGAATTTAAAATTGAATTTGAAGCCTTGCATCCGCTGTTTGGGATCGCTAAAGCCCTGCCGATATGACGGCAACTTGAAATATCTTCGCCCGTAGTTGATTTCTACAAGCCGTTGAAAGATAGAGGACAGTCCGTCAGTATCCCTATGAAGGTTCTGTCGCATTAAAAGCGGAAACTGGATTTTGTTATACTGGTCAGTTTTGAATGGCCGAGGAATAACAAGATGCTCAATACCAAAAGGATGCGTTTTCCGGTAGAGGTGATTTTGGTATGCATCCGTTGGTATGCCGCCTATCCATTAAGCTACCGGCATATTGAGGAGATGATGGAAGAGCGAGGAGTATTTGTCGATCATTCATCGGTCAACCGTTGGGCTATCCGGTTCCTGCCGTTGCTTGAAAAAGTCTTTCGCAAGCATAAACATTCAGTCTATAGAAGCTGGAGGATGGATGAGACTTACATTAAGGTCAAGGCGTCTGGAAATATCTCTATCGAGCAGTCGATAAGGCTGGCAAAACGGTCGACTTTCTGTTGACAGCCAAGCGCGATCAGGCAGCAGCCACTCAGTTCTTCGAAAAGGCCATGCGCCACAATGGCGAGCCCGAGAAGATCACGATGGACAAAAGTGGGGCGAACAAAGCGGCTATCGATGAGATTAATCAGGGTCGGCAGATACCCATTGAGGTTCGCCAGAGCAAGTATCTGAATAATCTCATCAAGCAAGATCATCGGGCCATCAAGCGCGTGACTAGTCCGATGCTCAACTTCAAATCCTTTCGCTCAGCTCGGAATGTGTTGGCAGGGATTGAACTGATGCACATGATTCGTAAAGGTCAACTTAAGTCAGCGGGCCATAGCAAGTTGTCTTTTGCAGAACAGTTTTATGCCTTGGCAGGATAAATTCGGCCAATGATAGGCAAGCACACAATCGCTTGCCAAGATTTTCTTTTTTATTGTTAATGCGACAGAACCTACAATTGGCCTAGGTCGACTGGTGCCGATCGCGGAAGTTGGCTCCCGACCCAAAAAATGGATTTTGCAACAAGATAATATTGGAATTCATCGGTCTGCGCGTGCTTACGCACAGATCTGTAGCCATAGCTACCATTCAAAAAGTTAGTTGTCTATATGTAATCAACTCAACTTGACGCTTCGTTAGAGCTAACTTCATCATGGCGTACGCTGAATATATAGTCAAAAATGGCTCCACGACATTTTTTATAACGTATTTATTCATCGTAAAACTATTGGTTCAATGAATTCAACTGAGGAATATTTATGAAGAATACTTATATTGGTTTGACCTTGGCTGCTTGTCTAAGAAGCTGTTTGGAAATTATCACTTTAAGCCAAGCGATTCAGCATGATGCGGGTCATAGCGATATAAATCCAAGTTTCGTCGATGCGAGTCAGTCGTTCATAGTCCTTACTGAGACGACGTGACTGGTTTAACCAAG